>MWJO01000032.1 GCA_002027195.1 Streptomyces sp. GKU 895
CACCGGCCACCGCCCCCGGCCCGCGCGGCACCGACGGCGAGGAGTCCTGATGCGCATCTTCGACCCCACATCCACATACCTCCCGCACCACCGACGACTCGAGGCCATGCACGCCGCAGGCGTCCGCGCCGTCGTCGAACCGTCCTTCTGGCTCGGCCAGCCCCGCACCTCGCCCTCTTCCTTCCTCGACTACTTCGACGCCCTCCTCGGCTGGGAGCCCTTCCGCGCCGCCCAGTACGGCATCGCCCACCACTGCACGCTCGCCCTCAACCCCAAGGAGGCCAACGACCCGCGCTGCGTGCCCGTCCTCGACGAACTGCCCCGGTATCTCGTCAAGGACCAGGTCGTCGCCGTCGGCGAGATCGGCTACGACTCCATGACCCCCGCGGAGGACACCGCCCTCGCCGCCCAGCTCCAGCTCGCCGCCGACCACGCGCTGCCCGCCCTCGTCCACACCCCGCACCGCGACAAGCTGGCCGGTCTGCGCCGCACCCTCGACGTCGTCCGGGAGTCCGCGCTGCCCCCGGAGCACGTCCTGCTCGACCACCTCAACGAGACCACCGTCAAAGAGGCCAAGGACAGCGGCGGCTGGCTCGGGTTCTCCGTCTATCCCGACACCAAGATGGACGAGGAGCGGATGGTCGCGATCCTCAAGCGGTACGGCTCCGAGAAGGTGCTCGTGAACTCCGCCGCCGACTGGGGGAGAAGCGACCCGCTCAAGACCCGCAGGGTCGGCGACGCCATGCTCGCGAACGGCTTCACCGAGGACGACGTGGACCTGGTGCTGTGGCGCAACCCGGTCGCCTTCTACGGGATCAGCGGCCGCCTCGCCCTCGATTCCGAGGGCACCCCGGCCGCCGGTGCCACCCATGAGGGCAACTCCATCCTGCGTGGGGGCGAGTAGGGCATGCGCTTCCGCCACCCCGACGGCTCCACCGTCCATCTCGCCTACTGCACCAACGTCCACCCCGCCGAGACCCTCGACGGCGTCCTCACCCAGCTCCGCGACCACTGCGAACCCGTCCGCCGCCGCCTCGGCCGCGACCGGCTCGGCATCGGGCTGTGGCTGGCCGCGGACGCCGCCCGCACCCTCGACTCCGACCCGGCCGCCCTGCGCACCCTGCGCGCCCAACTCGACCGGCGCGGCCTGGAGGTCGTCACCCTCAACGGCTTCCCGTACGAAGGGTTCGGCGCCGGGGAGGTCAAGTACCGCGTCTACAAACCGGACTGGGCCGACCCCGAACGCCTGGAGCACACGACCGCCCTCGCCCGGGTCCTGGCCGGACTCCTCCCCGACGACGTCACCGAGGGCAGCATCTCCACCCTGCCGCTCGCCTGGCGCACCGCCCACGACGCCGGCCGCACCGAGAAGGCCCTGCGCACCCTCGCCGAACGCCTCGACGCCCTCCAGGAGCTGACCGGCCGCTCCCTCCGCGTCGGCCTCGAACCCGAACCCGGCTGCGTGGTCGAGACCACCCGGGACGCCCTCGCCCCGCTCACCGCGATCGCCCACCCCCGCATCGGCATCTGCGTGGACACCTGTCACCTCGCCACCTCCTTCGAGGACCCGCACACCGCCGTCGACGCCCTCACCACGGCCGGCGTCACCATCGTCAAGTCCCAGCTGTCGGCCGCCCTGCACGCCGAGCACCCCCATCTCCCCGAGGTCCGAACCGCCCTCGCCGCCTTCGACGAACCCCGCTTCCTGCACCAGACCCGCACCGCCACCGCCGCCGGCCTGCGCGGCACCGACGACCTCGGCGAAGCCCTCGCCGGTGAGGCGCTCCCCCGACGGCGCACCCTGGCGTGCCACTTCCCGTCCGCTGCGCGGCCCGCCGCGCCCTCACCTCCACCCTCCCGTCCTGAAGGACACGCTGACCCGGCTGGTGGGCGGCCCGCCCGCTCACCCGCCACCTGGAGTCGAACGCACCCAGGCACTCCGCCCGAGCTGCGCCCGCGCGCGCACCCAGCTCGCCGACGGCATCGCCGCCGAACTCACCCTCGCCCGCGACCTGTTGACCGGCCTCGGCCTGAAGGAGCTGCCATGAGCACCCGGAGCACCGAGCGGCCCGACCCCGGCTCCCACCCCCCCTCCTCGTCCTGGACGTCGTAGGCCTCACCCCTCGCCTCCTCGACCACATGCCCCACCTCAAACGGCTCGCCCAGGCGGGCTCCCACGCCGCCCTCGGCACGGTCCTGCCCGCCGTCACCTGCGCCGCCCAGTCCACGTTCCTCACCGGCTCCCATCCCGCCGAGCACGGCATCGTCGGCAACGGCTGGTACTTCCGCGACCTCGGCGACGTACTCCTGTGGCGTCAGCACAACGGGCTGGTCACCGGCGACAAGCTCTGGGACGCCGCCCGCCGCGCCCACCCCGGCTACACCGTCGCCAACATCTGCTGGTGGTACGCCATGGGCGCCGACACCGACTTCACCGTCACCCCCCGGCCGATCTACTATTCCGACGGCCGCAAGGAACCCGACTGCTACACCCGGCCCCCGGCCCTGCACGACGAACTCACCGAGAAACTCGGCACTTTCCCCCTCTTCCACTTCTGGGGACCCGGCGCCGACCTGGTCTCCAGCCAGTGGATCATCGACGCGACCCGCCACATCATGGCCACCCGCGACCCGGACCTGACCCTCTGCTACCTCCCGCACCTCGACTACGACCTGCAGCGCTTCGGCCCCGACGACCCACGCTCCCTGAAGGCGGCCGCCGACCTGGACCGTGTCATGGCCCCGCTCCTGGACGACGCCCGCGCGCAGGGCCGTACCGTCGTCGCGCTGTCCGAGTACGGGATCACACGCGCGGACCGGCCCGTCGACATCAACCGCGCCCTGCGCCGCGCCGGACTGCTGGAGGTGCACACCCAGGACGGCATGGAGTACCTGGACCCGATGGCCTCCCGCGCCTTCGCGGTCGCCGACCATCAGATCGCCCATGTCTACGTACGACGAGCCGAGGACCTGGAGGCGACCCGGGCCGCCCTCGCGGACCTCCCCGGCATCGAGCAGCTCCTCGACGACGAGGGCAAGAAGACCCATCACCTCGACCATCCGCGCGCGGGCGAGCTCGTCGCCGTCGCGGAGCCGGACGCCTGGTTCACGTACTACTACTGGCTCGACGACGACCACGCGCCCGACTTCGCGCGACTCGTCGAGATCCACCGCAAACCCGGCTACGACCCGGTCGAACTCTTCATGGATCCCCTCGACCCGTACGTCAAGGTCAAGGCGGCCGGGGCACTGGCCCGCAAGAAACTCGGCCTGCGCTACCGCATGGCGGTCGTGCCCCTGGACCCCTCGCCTATTCGCGGCAGCCACGGCCGCCTTCCGGCGAGCGACGACGAAGGTCCGCTCCTCATCTGCTCCACCCCCCGAGCCGTCGACGACCGCGTCGCGGCCACCGACGTGAAGTCACTCCTGCTGCGACTGGCCGGACTTTCCTGACTGGTCACCAGTGAAGCACCCGCCACTGACAACGCCCTCCGACCCCGAGGAGACCCACGACATGAGCCGCCATGTCCCAGCCCCGACCCCGAGCTCGCCACCGCCTCAGCAGACGAGGCATGCTCGGTGTGGCCGCGGGCGCCACAGCCGCCGCACTGCTCGGCGCCGCCGCGACCCCCGGCGACCGCAGCCGCAGCCGAACCCGGGGCCGTCGGCCGTGGCCGTCCCGTCCTGCCGCCCGGCCGGCTGGGCATCCAGCTCTACAGCCTCCGCGACAAGGTCTCCACCCTCGGCTTCGCCCCCGTCTTCGCCGAACTCGAGAAGTACGGCTACGACGAGGTCGAGTTCGCCGGATACACCCAGGGCTCGGCCGGTCCCATCACTCTCGCCCAGCTCAGGCGCCTGGCCAGGGACCACGGCCTGAACCCGATCGGCAGCCACGTCGGCTATTACTCCGACGACCCGAACGCCTACACCTTCGCCCAGAACCTCACCAAGGTCCTCGACGACGCCCAGGCCCTCGGCCTGAAGCACATAGGCACCGCCTCTGGCCCGTTCCGCTACGGCTCGACCGTGGACGCCTGGAAGCGGGCGGCGGAGGAGTTCAACACCTACGGCGCGGCGGCCAAGGCGCGCGGCATGAAGTTCTACCAGCACAACCACTCCGAGGAGTTCTCCTTCGCCACCGACAACCCCAAGGTCCGTCTCTACGACGTGCTGCTCGCCGAGACCGATCCGGACCTGGTGTTCCTGGAGATGGACATCTTCTGGGCCTACTCGGGCCAGTTCCGCTTCTCCAAGCGCCCCGACGGCAGCCCCGCCCCCTTCGAGCCGCTGGACTACGTCCTCAAGCAGCCGCACCGCTACCCGCTGTTCCACGTCAAGGACGGTGTCAGCGACCCGGCCGACACCTACGGCTACCGCATGACCGACGTCGGCGACGGCGACATCGACTACCAGCGTTTCATCTCCGCCGTGACCCGGCTGCGCGGCGAGCGCCTGGCCCACCACTGGCAGGCCGAACACGACCAGCCCACCGAGTCGTTCACCTTCGCCCGCCGCTCCAGCGCCTATCTGCACTCCCTGCGCGAGAAGTGCTGAGGGACGACGGCGGTGCATGAGGAGGCCCTCCCCGATGTCCGATCCGGGGAGGGCCTCCTCACGCGCGCGTGCCGCTGCCGCTATGCCACGGGTGTCGGCTGTGGCACCGGCGTCCGGCCCGGCTGCCGCAGCAGCAGGGCGAGCACCGCCGCCACCATGGACACGGCGCCGGCCAGGGCGTACGCCCCGTCGTAACCCCAGGCCGCGACGACCATGGAGCCGAGGCCGCCGCCGAACAGGCCGCTGATCAGCTTGCCGCTGTACACCAGGCCGTAGTTGGTGGCGTTGAAGTTCTCCCCGAAGTAGTCCGGCGTCAGCGCCGCGAAGAGCGGATAGAAGGCGCCGCCGCCGAAGCCGGAGAGGAACGCGAAGAACAGGAACAGCGACTCGCTCCTGATGTCGCCGGCCCAGATCACGCCGAACTGGGCCAGGCCCAGCACGACGATCACGAACACCAGGGCCTGCTTGCGGCCCCACTTGTCCGACAGCCAGCCCACGACACCGCGGCCGATGCCGTTGATGACCGCCATGACACCCATCGAGGACGCCGCCACCAGCGGGCCGAAGCCCACCTCCTTCGCGTAGTCGACCTGGAAGGAGATGCCGAAGATCGACACTCCCGCGGTCATCACGATGAGGACCCACATCAGCGGGAGCATGCCGGTCCTGATGGCCTCCTTGGGAGCGTACTGCCGTGCCGCCGGAGGGTTCTTGGCAAGACTCGTGGCGTTCTTCCCGTTGCCCGCGTAGGTCAGCGGGTCGATGTCCGCGGGCCACCAGTTCTTCGGCGGGTCCTTGAAGAAGAAGGCGCTCCCGAAGACCACGATCATGATGTAGCAGCCGATCAGGTCCAGGACCCGGTGGTAGTTCGCGGTGTCGAAGCCGTAGTTGAAGATGAAGATGAACGGCAGCGACCCGTACGCGAAGCCGCCGTTGACGAACCCCGTCCTCGCTCCCCGGCGTTCGGGGAACCACTTGCCGACCATGTTGATGCAGGTCGCGTAGACGAGCCCGGCGCCGATGCCCCCGACGACGCCGAAGCCCAGGATCGCCAGCCAGACGTTGCTCAGGTGCGACAGGGCGAGGAACCCGACCAGACACAGTCCTGAACCGCGTACATGGCCTTGCGAGCCGTCAGCAGGCCCTTCTCGCGCAGCCAGCCCGCCGGGAAGGCGACGCCGGCCTGGAAGAAGATCCAGACGCTGAGGATCCAGAAGGTGTTGCTCTGCGTCCAGCCGTGGGCGTGGGACAGGGTGTCCTCCGCCGAGCCGTACGCGTACTCGAAGACACTGATGGCCATCATGGCGATCCACGGCAGATACACCATGAGCTTGCGGGAGTGACCGAGGATGTCCCGGTCGGTCTCACCGACGCGGAAAACCCGTCCGTGCGCGTCGGTCACTTCTCGGTAGGGACGGTGTGCGGCGTCGGGGGAGGTGGTCGAGTCGTTCGATGCGATGGGGTCCGCCGTCATTGCTGGGCAATTCCTCCGTGTCAGGCCATTCGTTTCAGAGGACGCGTGTCAGGCCATTTCCTCGCCGAGCGGCTGGGGGTTGGGCGCGATACCGCGGCTGGTCCTCGGCGTGCCGGGCGCCTTCAGGAACACGGCGAGCACGGCGGAGCACAGGCCGATGGAGCCGGCCAGGACGAACGCGCCCTCGTAGTCCCATGCGTCGACGACCACCGCACCCATTCCGGAGCCCACGAGACCGGAGATGAGCTTCGAGCTGTAGACCATGCCGTAGTTGGACGCGTTGTTGTTCTCACCGAAGTAGTCCGCCGTCATGGCCGCGAACAGCGGGAAGATCGCGCCGCCGCCGAAGCCGGAGACCATGGAGCAGAACAGGAAGAACGGCATGCTGCCCATCTGGCCCGAGACCAGCACACCGAACTGGGCGGTGCCCAGCACCAGACACACGATGATCAACGTGTTGCGGCGCCCGTACCGGTCGGAGATCCAGCCGATGACGCCACGGCCGGTGCCGTTGACGATCGCCTTCAGCGACATGGCGGTGGCCACGATCCCGCCCGCGAAGCCCATGTCCTTGCCGAACGGCACCTGGAAGGCGATACCGAAGATGTTGATGCCGGCCGTGCACAGCAGGCAGAACCACATCATCCACAGAACGGGCTGACGAGAGGCCTCCTTCGGGGTGTACTGCTTGGGGGACGGCGGGTTCTTCTCCAGCGCCCGGCGGATCTTCGGGTCGTCGGTGACCTTCAGCGGGTCGACGTGCGCGGGCCACCAGTTCTTCGGCGGGTCCTTGAAGAACCAGCCGGCCGACGCCACGACCAGGCACAGTCCGACGCCCACGCTGGCGAGCACGGTCTGGTAGTTGCTCAGGTCCATGTACGAGGTGAACAGGAACACGAAGGGCACCGAGCCGTACGCGAAACCGCCGTTGACGAAGCCTGTCTTGCCGCCCTTGCGCTCCGGATACCACTTGCCGACCATGTTCACGCAGGTCGCGTAGACGAGACCGGCGCCGATACCGCTGCACATGCCGAAGCCGAAGTAGGCCACGAGCACGTTCGGCGCGAACGCCAGCGACAGATAGCCGAGCATCGTGCCGACCGCGCCGAGCATCATCGCCGTACGGGCCGGGAGTCTGCCGCTCTCGCGCAGCTGGCCGGCGGGGAAGGCCACGGCAGCCTGGAAGAACACCCAGACGCCCATCAGCCAGAAGATGTGGCCGCTGCTCCACAGATGCGCGTCGTGGAGGGTGTCCTCCGCCGACGTGAACGCGTACTCGGCGGAGCTGATGCCCATCATGCCCACCCACGGCAGGATGACCATCCACCTGCGCTTGCGGCCCATGATGTCCACATCGGTCTCCCCGATGCGGTACACGCGGCCGTTGCGGTCCGTCACCTCCCGATACGGGACGGACGCCGAATAGTCGATGGTTGTCATCTTGGTCAAGACTCCTTGCGTCGAAAGATCTGGCCAGCGCCCCCTGTCCAAATGCCTTTCGTGCGCACACGGGTCCCGGGGCCTCGCCGACGCGCACCGTCGGTCGGCCCCTCGCTCACTCACGTCACGTCAGATCACCCCGCCCGTCTTCAGCAGACGCAATTCCTCGTCACCCAGGCCGAGTTCACCTATGTAGATCTCCTCGTTGTGTTGGCCGAGGAGGGGGGAGGGGGTGATGCGGGTGGGTGAGTCGGAGAGTTTGAGAGGGTTGCCCACGGTGGTGTAGGCGCCGCGTTCGGGATGCTCGACGGTGACGATCATCTCGTTCGCGGCGAGTGAGGCGTCCTCGATGATCTCCCTCGTGGACAGGATCGGCCCGCACGGAATGTTGTGGCCGTTCAGCTCCTCCAGCACCTGCCACTTCGGCAGCGTGCTCGTCCATTCCTCGATCAGCTGGAACATCTTCGCCAGCTTCGGCAGCCGCGCCTGCGGCGTCGCCCACTCAGGATCCTCCGCCAGCTCCGGCCGGCCGATCAACTCGCTGATCGGCTTCCAGCCGACCGGCTGGACGATCACATACACGTAGTCGTTCGGGCCGCCCGGCGCACACCTGACCGCCCACCCCGGCTGACCACCCCCGGACGCGTTGCCCGAGCGCCGGCACCTCGTCACCGAAGTCCTCATTGGGATACTCCGCCAGCGGTCCGTGCGCCAGGCGCTGCTGATCCCGCAGCTTGACCCGGCACAGGTACAGCACCGCATGCTGCATCGCCACATTCACCCGCTGACCCCGCCCGGTACGCTCCCGCTGCAACAACGCGGCCAAAATCCCCGCGACCGCGTGGATACCGGTCCCGGAATCCCCGATCTGCGCCCCCGTCGCCATCGGCGGCCCGTCCGCATCACCGGTCGTCGCCATCGACCCGCCCATCGCCTGCGCCACCACCTCATACGCCTTGAAGTCCACATACGGACCGGCCCCGAAGCCCTTGATCGACGCATACACGATCCGCGGATTGATCTGCCTGATCCGCTCCCACGTGAACCCCATCCGGTCCACCGCCCCCGGCCCGAAGTTCTCCACCAGTACGTCGGAGCGCCGGATCAGCTCGGTGAGGATCTCCTTGCCGCGTTCGGTCTTGGTGTTGAGCGTGATGCTGCGCTTGTTGCAGTTGAGCATGGTGAAGTAGAGGGAGTCGACATCCGGGAGGTCGCGAAGTTGCCGGCGGGTGATGTCGCCGCCCGGTGCTTCGAGCTTGACCACATCCGCTCCCAGCCATGCCAGCAGCTGCGTCGCCGACGGGCCCGACTGCACATGCGTCATGTCCAGAACGCGGACGCCTTCAAGAGCCATCGCTGTCACGGTCACCTCGCTTGGCACATTGCATACAGTCGACGAATACTGTATGAAGATTGTTATCCCGCATCCGATGGGTGATGTCCAGGGGTCGTGCACCACTTTTAAGACGGGAGCCGAATCATGGACCTGTACGAACATCAGGCGCGGGGACTCTTCCAAGAGCACGGCATTCCGGTGCCGCGGGCGGAGGTCACCGACTCGCCGCAGGAGGCCCGCGAGATCGCCCGCAGGCTCGGTGGCCGTGTGGTCGTCAAGGCGCAGGTGAAGACGGGGGGTCGGGGCAAGGCCGGCGGCGTTCGGCTCGCCGCCGATCCGCGTGCGGCGGAGCTCACAGCCCGTCAGATTCTCGGCATGGACATCAAGGGGCACAGGGTCGGCAAGGTCATGCTGGCCCAACCCGTCGACATCGAGGCCGAGTTCTATGTCTCTTACGTCCTCGACCGCGCGGCCGGCCGCTTCCTCGCCATCGCCTCCGCCGAGGGCGGTATGGACATCGAGGAGGTCGCCGCCAGTCGACCGGAAGCGGTCGCGCGCATCCACATCGACCCGGTCGAGGGCGTGACTTCGGCGAAGGCGCGGGAGATCGCCGACGCGGCCGGGCTGCCGGACCGGACCGTCGACGTTCTCGTACGGCTGTGGCAGGTGCTGGTCCGCGAGGACGCCGTCCTCGTCGAGGTCAACCCGCTCGTGCGTACCCGGCAGGGGCAGATCCTCGCCCTCGACGGCAAGGTCACGCTCGACGACAACGCACGCTTCCGGCAGGCCCGTTGGGGCGACGAGAGCGTCGCGCACGACGATCCGCTGGAGGCTGCCGCCGCCGCGAAGGGCCTCAACTACGTCAAGCTGGACGGCGAGGTCGGCATCATCGGCAACGGCGCGGGCCTGGTCATGTCGACGCTCGACGTGGTCGCCGGCTGCGGTGCCCGGCCCGCCAACTTCCTCGACATCGGGGGCGGTGCCTCGGCCCGCATCATGGCCGACGGGCTGTCCGTCATCCTTTCCGACCCCGCCGTGAAGTCGGTGTTCGTCAACGTCTTCGGCGGGATCACCGCCTGCGACACGGTGGCCGACGGCATCGTGCAGGCCCTCGACGCGGTCGAGTTGACCAAGCCGCTCGTGGTGCGCCTCGACGGCAACAACGCCGCCCGTGGCCGTGCGATCCTCGACGGCCGCGCCCACCCTCTGGTCCAGCAGGCCACCACCATGGACGGTGCCGCCCGCCGCGCCGCCCAACTCGCCAACACCAGTTGAAGGAGCGGGACATGGCCGTCTTTCTCACCAAGGAGTCCAAGGTCCTCGTCCAGGGCATGACGGGCGGCGAGGGCATGAAGCACACCCGGCGCATGCTCGCCGCCGGCACGAACATCGTCGGCGGTGTCAACCCGCGCAAGGCCGGGCGGACCGTCGACTTCGACGAGCGGGCCGTCCCTGTCTTCGGGTCGGTCGCCGAGGGCATGCGCGCGACCGGGGCCGACGTCACGGTCGTCTTCGTGCCGCCCGCCTTCGCCAAGTCGGCCGTCACCGAGGCTGCCGACGCCGGCATCGGGCTGGCCGTCGTCATCACCGAGGGCATCCCCGTCCACGACTCCGTCGCCTTCATCTCGTACGCGAAGGAGAAGGGGACCCGGATCATCGGTCCCAACTGCCCTGGTCTGATCACTCCGGGCCAGTCCAACGCGGGCATCATCCCCGCGGACATCACCAGGTCCGGCCGCGTCGGCCTGGTGTCCAAGTCGGGCACGCTCACCTACCAACTCATGTACGAGCTGCGCGACATCGGCTTCACGACCTGTGTCGGCATCGGCGGCGACCCCGTCGTCGGTACCACCCACATCGACTGCCTGGCCGCCTTCCAGGACGACCCCGACACCGAACTCGTCGTACTCATCGGGGAGATCGGCGGAGACGCCGAGGAACGGGCCGCGGCCTACATCCGCGACCACGTCACCAAGCCGGTCGTCGGCTACATCGCCGGCTTCACCGCGCCCGAAGGCAAGACCATGGGCCACGCGGGCGCATCGTGTCCGGCTCCTCCGGCACCGCGCAGGCGAAGAAGGAAGCCCTGGAGGCGGTCGGTGTCAAGGTCGGAAACACCCCGACCGAGACGGCCCGCCTTGTGCTCGCCCGGCTGGAAACCGGCGCCTGACACCACCCACGCTGGAACCTGGCACCACTCAGTGGTTGACACGGAGACCCTGCCGGGAACAACGGAGTAACCGCGGGGCGCACATCCGGCGCCACCGCAATCTCCCCGCACCAGCGGCCGTCGGCCGCGCGGACACGCGTTCCCACGCGATCCGGCAGGCATCACCCCCCGCCCCCGACTGTGCACCGAGAGCGGAGACACCGCATGACACCCACCCTCAATTCCACCCCCCTCGTGGTGAAGTCCGGCACGACCTGGGACGACGCCTGGCAGCGCTGCCTCGCCGTCGCCCCCGAGGCGTTCCGCGACGACCGCGTCCTCAACCTCTGGAACGCCGGCTGGCAGGCGGACGGCCGGGCCCTGCCCGGCACCAGCCCCGTCGACGGCAGTCCCATCGCCGGGCCGCCCCGCCTCGACCGCGACGCCGCCCACCAAGCCGTCCGCGCCTCCCTCGACCAGCACCGCGCCTGGCGGCACGTCCCGCTCGCCGAGCGCCGCGCCCGCGTCGCGGCCACCCTCGACGCCCTCACCCAGCACCGCGAACTGCTCGCGCTCCTCCTCGTCTGGGAGATCGGCAAGCCCTGGCGGCTCGCCCAAGCAGACGTCGACCGGGCCATTGACGGGGTGCGCTGGTACGTCGACGGCATCGAGCCGATGGTCGCGGGCCGGGCACCCCTGGACGGCCCGGTGTCCAACATCGCGAGCTGGAACTACCCGATGAGCGTGCTCGTTCACGCATTGCTGGTCCAAGCACTGGCGGGCAACGCGGTCATCGCCAAGACCCCGACCGACGGCGGCGTCGCCTGCCTCACCCTGGCCTGCGCCCTCGCCGCCCGCGAGGGCATCCCCGTCACCCTCGTCAGCGGCAGCGGCGGTGAGCTGTCGGAGGCACTGGTCAAGGCGCCCGAGATCGGCTGCGTCTCCTTCGTCGGCGGCCGGGACACGGGCGCCGCAGTCGCCACGGCCGTCGCCGACCTCGGCAAGCGGCACATCCTCGAACAGGAGGGACTTAACACCTGGGGCATCTGGAACTACTCGGACTGGGACACGCTGACAGCCGTCATCCCGAAGCTCTTCGACTACGGCAAGCAGCGCTGCACGGCATACCCGCGCTTCGTCGTCCAGCGCGAGCTGTTCGACGCGTTCCTCGCCGCGTACCTCCCGGCCGTGCGCTCGCTCAGCGTCGGGCACCCGCTGGCGGTCGCCCACGCCGACGACCCGTACCCGGCCCTGGACTTCGGCCCGGTCATCAACGCGGCCAAGGCCAAGGAGCTGCACGACCAGATCGCCGAGGCCATCAGCCGCGGCGCCGTCCCGCTGCACCGCGGCTCGCATGCCGACGCCCGCTTCCTGCCCGGCCAGGACACCTCTGCGTACGTCCAGCCCGTCACCCTCCTCAACCCGCCCCCGTCCTCCCCGCTGCACCACGCGGAACCCTTCGGCCCGGTCGACACCATCGTCCTGGTCGACACGGAGGCCGAGCTGCTGGCCGCCATGAACGCCTCCAACGGCGCCCTGGTCGCCACCCTGTCCACGGACGACCAGTCGACCTTCGACCGGCTCGCACCCCAGATCCGCGCCTTCAAGACCGGCCACGGCAAGCCACGCTCCCGTGGCGACCGCGACGAGCTGTTCGGCGGCTTCGGCGCGTCCTGGCGCGGCGCGTTCGTCGGCGGTGAGCTGCTGGTGCGCGCGGTGACCCAGGGCCCGGCGGACGAGCGCCTGCCCGGAAACTTCCCGGAGTACCAGCTGATGCCGTAAGGCCGACGCGGCGGGCGGCGCCCTGACACGGGCGCCGACCGTCAGCGGCACACACAACACTCTGCCGGTATGCAATATGCAAAACGAAGAGGGATGGGGTGGCGAGCATGACGATGGCGCTTGAGGGCGTCCGGGTCCTGGACATGACGCATGTGCAGTCGGGTCCGTCGGCGACGCAGCTGCTGGCGTGGCTGGGAGCGGACGTGGTGAAGGTGGAGGCGCCGGGTGGGGACGTCACCCGGGGCCAGTTGCGGGATCTGCCGGATGTGGACTCCCTGTATTTCACGATGCTCAACTGCAACAAGCGCAGCATCACGCTGAACGCGAAGACCGAGCGGGGCAGGGAGATCCTGACCGAGCTGATCCGTGGGTCGGATGTGCTGGTGGAGAACTTCGGGCCGGGGGCGGTGGACCGGATGGGGTTCACGTGGGAGCGGATCAGGCAGATCAATCCGCGGATCGTGTATGCGTCGATCAAGGGCTTCGGGGCCGGTCCGTATGTGGACTTCAAGGCGTATGAGGTGGTGGCGCAGGCGATGGGCGGGTCGATGGCGACGACCGGTGATGCGGACGGGCCGCCGATGGCGACGGGGGCGCAGATCGGGGATTCCGGGACCGGTATCCACGCGGTCGCGGGGATTTTGGCCGCGTTGTTGCAGCGGGAGCGTACCGGGCGGGGTCAGCGGGTGAATGTGGCGATGCAGCATGCGGTGCTGAACCTGTGCCGGGTCAAGCTGCGGGATCAGCAGCGCCTGGCGCACGGACCGCTGCCGGAGTATCCGAATGAGGACTTCGGTGACGAGGTGCCGCGTTCCGGGAACGCCTCGGGTGGGGGTCAGCCGGGGTGGGCGGTGCGGTGTGCGCCGGGCGGGCCCAACGACTACGTGTATGTCATCGTCCAGCCGGTCGGCTGGAAGCCGATCGCTGAGCTGATCGGCCGGCCGGAGCTCGCCGAGGATCCTGAGTGGGCGACGCCGCAGGCGCGGCTGCCGAAGCTGGCGAAGATGTTCCAGCTGATCGAGGAATGGACGAGCACGCTGCCGAAGTGGCAGGTGCTGGAGGAGCTGAACGGCCACAACATTCCGTGCGGGCCGATCCTGTCCACGAGGGAGATCATCGAGGACGCCTCACTCGCCGCGAACGACATGATCGTCACCGTCGAGCATCCCGAACGCGGCGCCTACACCACCGTGGGCAACCCCCTCAAACTCTCCGACTCACCCACCCGCATCACCCCCTCCCCCCTCCTCGGCCAACACAACGAAGACGTCTACGTCCGTGAACTAGGCCTGACCCGGGACGAGTTGCCCCTGCTCAAGTCGCAGGGAGTGATCTGATGGCGGTCACCGACCAGCTCGTGAAGTCGAACCGGGACTACGCCGACGGGTTCACCGATCCCGGCATGGACGCCCGCCCCGTCCTGGGCGTGGCCGTCGTGGCGTGCATGGACGCCCGTCTCGACCTGCATGCCGCGCTGGGCCTGGAGCTCGGTGACTGTCACACCATCCGCAACGCGGGCGGTGTGGTCACCGACGACGTGATCCGGTCCCTCACCATCAGCCAGCACAAGCTGGGCACCCGCAGCATCGTGCTGATCCACCACACCGGCTGCGGTCTGGAGGCGATCACCGAGGACTTCCGCACCGAGCTGGAGATGGAGGCCGGCCAGCGTCCGGCCTGGGCCGTGGAGTCCTTCCGGGACGTCGACCAGGACGTCCGCCAGTCCATGCAGCGGGTGCGCACCAACCCGTTCCTGCGGCACACGGACGACGTGCGCGGTTTCGTCTTCGACGTGCGGACGGGATTGCTACGGGAGATCGACGGGCAGGCCGCCTCGGCCCGTTGACCCACTCACGCATCCAGAATACTGTATGCAATCATCACGATCACCCACTGGCCACCCAAGGGGGTCGCCCCGTGTCCTACCGCACCGCTCTCTCCGAAATCCTGACCAGTGTCATCGCCCCCGCCGCCGAACTGACCGGTGTGCGGGGCAGGTTCCCCCGCGGTGCGGTGACGGCCCTCGGCCGCGCCGGACTGCTGGGGCTCACCGTCTCCACCGAGTACGGCGGCGGGGGAGAGGGGTTGCCGGAGGCCGCGGACGTGGTGGCCCGTACGGCACGCGTCTGCCCGGCCACGGCGGCCGTCCTCCGGTCCCACTACGCGGCGGTCGCCGTCATCGAGGCGTACGGCGGCTCCTGGGTGCGCGCGGAGATCGCGGCGGGCCGTCATCTGAGCAGTCTCGCCCTCACGGAGACCGAAGCGTTCGTGGAGGCGGATGCGCTCGGGGAGGGCGGCCTTCTCGCGCCGCACTCCACTGCCGTCCGCTCCGGTGACGTCGTCGCGCTGCGGGCCCGTAAGTACCGGGTGGTGGCGGCAGGGGAGGCCGACAGCTATGTGTGGTCCTCCCGGCCGCTCGCCGCGCGGGACAGGCTCGACGGGCTCACGCTGTGGGGGGTTCCGGCGCACGCCCCCGGACCTGTTCGTGCCGGCCCGGCCGGGCGGTGCGGGTCCGTGCGGGAGCGGGACGTCGACGGTGTTCGCCGACCCGGTCCTCGTCCCCGCCGACGCGATGCTCGGCGCGGACGGCGCCGGAATCGACATCCTGAGGCGTACGGTCCTGCCGTGGCTGCGCGAGCTACGGGCCGCCGGGAGCGCCGGCGTTCAGGCTCCGCAGGTCGTCGGCGTCACGACCCCCCGACCGGCCGCCTCCTTGGCGCCGTCCTGAACTTCCCGCGGGAAGCGGTGAGTTGTGTCAGTCCCGCCCGGACTTGGCGGCGGACTGCCTGCGGTAGAAGTCGGCCGTGCGCTCGGCGTGCTTGCGCATCACCTCGCCCGCCCGGTCCGCGTCTCCCTTGGCGAGGGCCTTGATGAGCTGGGCGTGCTCGTTCCAGGCCTCCTTGCCGCGGGGCTTGGCGATGGGGGTGTAGTACCAGCGCACCTTCTGGCCCACCTGCCCGAGCATTTCCGCCAGTACGTCGTTGGCGGCCACGGAGGTGATGAAGGAATGCAGGGCCGTGTTGGCGGCGACCAGCCGCTCGACGTCACCCTCGGCGAGGGCGTCGACGCCCTCCTGGTGGAGCTCCCAGAGGCGCTCGACGTCCTCGGGCTTGGCGTTCTGTGCGGCGAGCTGCGCCGAGTAGGTCTCCAGGACCGCGCGGACGCCGAGGAGTTGGGCGGCCTCCTCCTCGGTGGGGGAGTGCACGAAGGCGCCCTGCGCGGGACGCAGGTCGACCCAGCCGGCGGTCTGGAGCCGCTGGAGGGCCTCGCGCACCGGCTGGCGGCTGACCCCGAGGTGCTCGGCGAGTTCGGCCTCGACCAGATGCTGGCCGGGCTTGAGGGAGCCGTTGACGATCAGCTCGGTCAGGGCGTCGTACACGGCCTGGCGCAGGGGCGCCGGGCGGGCGACGCGCCGGGTCGCAGCGGCTGTGAGTGCCTCGCGCATGGTTGTCCTGTTCTGCCGCCGAGAGGATCGGCCGCCGGGGAGGGCCGACAGCGGCTTCAGGATACAGGTTTTGGTATGCAACATGGTGTGACCTGTGGATTGGAGGTCCGTCGGGCCTGCAACAGACGGTTCACCGCGACTGTCGTCTGTATACAGAAGCCTGTATGGGGTATTGTCTCAGTCTCCTGCAACCCTCGCCGGGGACCCGTGTCACGGAAGGCGAAGCGATCATGACGACCAGCGGGAGTGACGTGACGGTCGAGAGCGTGGTCCGGAAGGCGGTGGCCGACCACCGGGGACACCGTGGCGCGCTGCTCCCCGTACTGCACGCCGTACAGGCCGAGTTGGGCCATGTGCCGCAGGAGGCGATCCCGGTGCTGGCCGACGAACTGAACCTCTCCCGGGCGGACGTCCACGGAGTGGTGACCTTCTACCACGACTTCCGCCGCGAACCGGCGGGCCGCACCACGGTGCGCATCTGCCGCGCCGAGGCCTGCCAAGCCCTGGGCGCCGACCGCCTGGTGAGCTACGCGCGCGAAGCCGGACTCCCCCTGGGGGAGACCGCGGCCGACGGCTCGGTCACCGTCGAGCAGGTCTTCTGTCTGGGCAACTGCGCGCTGGGACCGTCCGTGGAGGCGAACGGGCGGCTGTACGGACGAGTGGGCCCGGCCCGCCTGGGATCGATCCTCGACGGGACGGTCTGATCATGAACAACGCTTCCCACTCCACTGGCAGCGCTTCCCACTCCACCGACAGCGCTTCCCGCGCCACCGACAGCGCTTCCCGCGCCACCGACAGCACTTCCCGCGCCACCGACAGCACTTCCCCCGCCGCCAACAACGCTTCCCCCGCGGGCAACAGCGCATCCCACGTCGCCGCGACGGTCTACGTCCCCCCGCGACTCGGCGGCCCGCTCCGTCGGCGCGGACGAGGTGGCCGCCGCTCTCCAACGCGCCGCCACTCGTGGGGACTTCGCGATCGACGTCGTACGCAACGGATCGCGCGGCATGCTGTGGCTGGAGCCGATGATCGAGGTGGTCACCCCACAGGGCCGTGTCGGCTACGGCCCCGTGGCCCCCGAGGACGTCGACGGCCTCCTCGCGGCCGGCCTGCTCGACGGCGCGCGGCACCCGCTGCGGCTCGGCCTCGTCGACGAACTGCCTTGGCTGGCACGGCAGACGAGGGTCACCTTCGCCAGAGTCGGCGTCACCGACCCGCTCTCCCCGCAGGACTACGTGGAGCACGGCGGCCTCAAGGGACTCCGCGCCGCCCTCGCCATGGCCCCCGCGGATGTCGTCGCCGCCGTCACCGAGTCGGGGCTGCGAGGCCGAGGCGGCGCCGGATTCCCGGCCGGCATCAAGTGGAAGACGGTGCTGGACTGCGCCGACGAGCTGAAGTTCGTGTGCTGCAACGCGGACGAGGGCGACAGCGGGACCTTCGCCGACCGCATGGTCATGGAGGGCGACCCGTTCCTGCTCATCGAGGGCATGACCATCGCCGCGCACGCGGTCGGCGCCAGCGAGGGCTACGTCTACATCCGCTCGGAGTACCCGGACGCCATCGCCACGATGCGCGAGGCCATCGAACTCGCCCGCGAACAGGGCTGGTTGGGGCAGGGCATCCTGGGCTCGCCGCTCGACTTCGACCTGCATGTCCGCGTCGGCGCCGGCGCGTACATCTGCGGCGAGGAGACCTCCATGCTGGAGAGCCTGGAGGGCAAGCGCGGCATGGTCCGGGCGAAACCGCCGATCCCCGCGATCGAGGGCCTGTTCGGCAAACCGACCGTGGTGAACAACGTCCTGACGCTCACCACCGTCCCGGTCGTCCTCGCCGACGGCCCGAGGGCTTACCAGGACCTCGGCGTCGGCCGCTCCCGCGGCACCCAGGTCTTCCAGCTGGGCGGCAACATCGCCCGTGGCGGCATCGTGGAGACCGCGTTCGGCATCACCCTGCGCGAGCTGATCGAGGACTACGGCGGCGGCACCCGCACCGGACGCCCCGTACGGACCGTCCAGGTCGGCGGGCCGCTCGGCGCGTATCTGCCGGAGTCGCAGTTCGACCTGCCCATGGACTACGAGGCGTTCGCCGAGGCCGGCGCGATGCTCGGGCACGGCGGGGTCGTCGTCTTCGACGACACCGTGGACATGGCGGCGCAGGCCCGCTTCGCGATGGAGTTCTGCGCGGAGGAGTCCTGCGGCAAGTGCACGCCCTGCCGGGTCGGGGCCGTGCGCGGTGTCGAGGTGATCGACAAGATCGTCGCCGGTACGCACCGCGACGAGAACCTCGCTCTGCTCGAAGACCTCTGCGACCTGATGACCGACGGCTCGCTGTGCGCGATGGGCGGGCTCACCCCGATGCCTGTGCGCAGCGCCCTCACCCACTTCCCCGACGACTTCCTGGGCGGGCGCACGCTCCTGGACATCCACCCCGTGAACACGAGGACGGAGGGCACGGTATGACGCTCCCCAAGGAACCCGACTTCGGAACACCGGAGCGACCGGGCCCGGCCACGGTCTCCGTCGAGATCGACGGCCTGCCGGTGACCGTGCCCGAGGGCACCTCGGTGATGCGCGCCGCGGCGGAGGCCGGCGTCGACATACCCAAGCTGTGCGCCACCGACAGCCTGGAGGCCTTCGGCTCCTGCCGTCTGTGCGTGGTCGAGATCGACGGCCGCCGCGGCACCCCGGCCTCCTGCACCACCCCCTGCTCGGACGGCATGAAGGTGAGCACCCAGACACCGAAGGTGGAGAAGCTCCGCCAGGGCGTCATGGAGCTCTACATCTCCGACCACCCCCTCGACTGCCTGACCTGCCCCGCCAACGGCGACTGCGAACTCCAGGACATGGCAGGCGTGGTGGGTCTGCGGCAGGTCCGCTACGGCTACGAGGGCGCGAACCACCTCGACGCCGAGAAGGACACCTCCAACCCCTACTTCGACTTCGACCCGTCCAAGTGCATCGCCTGCTCGCGCTGCGTCCGCGCCTGCGGCGAGGTCCAGGGCACGTTCGCGCTCACCATCGAGGGCCGCGGATTCGACTCCAAGGTCTCGCCGGGCGCGGGGGAGTCCTTCATGGACTCCGAGTGCGTCTCCTGCGGCGCCTGCGTCCAGGCCTGCCCCACGTCCACGCTCCAGGAGCGCTCGGTCGTCGAACTCGGCATGCCCACCAGGTCCGTTGTCACCACCTGCGCCTACTGCGGTGTCGGCTGCTCCTTCAAGGCCGAGCTGCGCGGCGACGAACTCGTGCGCATGGTCCCGTACAAGGACGGCGGCGCCAACGAGGGCCACTCCTGTGTGAAGGGCCGCTTCGCCTTCGGCTACGCCACCCACCCCGACCGCGTCCTCAAGCCGATGGTCCGCGACCGCATCACCGACCCGTGGCGCGAGGTCGAGTGGGACGAGGCGATCGGCATGGTCGCCCGCCGGATGCGGGAGATCCAGGACCGGCACGGCTCGGGCGCGGTCGGCGCCATCACCTCCTCGCGCTGCACCAACGAGGAGGTGTACGTCGTCCAGAAGATGGTCCGCGCGCCTTCGGCAACAACAACGTCGACACCTGCGCCCGCGTCTGCCACTCCCCGACGGGTTACGGCCTCAAGCAGACCTTCGGGGAGTCCGCGGGCACCCAGGACTTCCGCTCGGTCGCCGAGGCCGACGTCATCATGGTCATCGGCGCCAACCCCACCGACGGGCACCCGGTGTTCGCCTCCCGGATGAAGCGCCGGCTGCGCGAGGGCGCCCAGCTCATCGTCGTCGACCCGCGCCGCATCGACCTGGTCCGCTCGCCGCACATCGAGGCCGCACACCACCTCCAGCTGCGGCCCAGCACCAACGTGGCCGTGGTCAACGCCATGGCCCACGTCGTCGTCACCGAGGACCTGGTCGACCGGGACTTCGTGACCGCGCGCTGCGAAGGCTTCGACGACTGGGCGGAGTTCGTCGCCCGTCCCGAGAACAGCCCGGAGGCGGTCGAGGACGTCACCGGCGTACCCGCCGCCGAACTCCGCGCCGCCGCCCGGCTGTACGCGTCCGCGCCCAACGGCGCCATCTACTACGGCCTCGGCGTCACCGAGCACAGCCAGGGCTCGACCATGGTCATGGGGATGGCCAACCTCGCGATGGCGTGCGGCAACATCGGCCGTGACGGCGTCGGTGTGAACCCGCTGCGTGGTCAGAACAACGTCCAGGGCTCCTGCGACATGGGCTCCTTCCCGCACGAACTCCCCGGCTACCGTCACGTCTCGGACGACGCGGTGCGCACCGTCTTCGAGAACCTCTGGGGCGGAACTCTCCTCGCCGAGCCGGGACTTCGCATCCCCAACATGTTCGACGCGGCCATCGACGGCTCCTTCCGGGGCCTGTTCGTGCACGGCGAGGACATCGCCCAGTCCGACCCCAACCTCAAGCACGTCACCGCCGCGCTCGAAGCCATGGAACTGGTCGTCGTGCAGGACCTGTTCCTCAACGAGACCGCCAGGTACGCGCACGTCTTCCTGCCGGGCGCCTCCTTCCTGGAGAAGGACGGCACCTTCACCAACGCCGAACGCCGCATCAACCGGGTCCGCGCGGTGATGAAGCCCAAGACCGGCAAGCACGAGTGGCAGATCGTGAGCGAGATCGCCACCGCCATGGGCTACCCGATGGCCTACGACCACCCGGGCCAGATCATGGACGAGATCGCCGCCGTCACCCCGACGTTCACCGGCGTCTCCTTCGAACTGCTCGACAAGCTCGGCAGCGTGCAGTGGCCCTGCAACGAGGAGGCACCGGAGGGCACGCCCATCATGCACGTGGACGAATTCGTGCGCGGCAAGGGCCGGTTCGTGGTCACGTCGTACGTGCCGACCAGCGAACGCAGCACCAGGCGCTTCCCGTTGGTCCTGACGACCGGCCGCATCCTGAGCCAGTACAACGTCGGCGCGCAGACCCGTCGTACCGGCAATGTCGCCTGGCACCCCGAGGACATCCTCGAACTGCACCCGCATGACGCGGAGGACCGCGGCATCAAGAACGGTGACCTGGTCACCCTGGCCAGCCGGGTCGGTGAGACCACCCTGCGCGCCGAGATCTCCGACCGGATGCCGACCGGGGTCGTCTACACGACCTTCCACCATCCGGTGACCGGCGCGAACGTCGTGACCACCGAAAACTCCGACTGGGCCACCAACTGCCCGGAGTACAAGGTGACCGCCGTGCAGGTGGGCCTGGCGGCGGCGGGGAGCTGAGATGACAGCCACCGTGCCGTCCGAGCAGCGGATGGCGAACGACATCGCCAGGAACCTCCGGCACCTGCCCGAGGAGCGGGCCGCGGCGGAGATCGCGGGGCACATCGGCCGGTTCTGGGACCCGCGGATGCGCGCCCGGCTGTACGAGTACGCCGACGCCGGCGCGGACGGTCTCGATCCCTTGGTGGTCGCCGCGGTGGAGCTCCTCCGCTGAGGCAGTGCCGGGGCGTGCCCGGGGCTGTACACGTCGAACGGATACTGCATACAGTATCTGGGTCGCCGTCTGCAGCCTCCGGGTCCGCCTGCCCGGCGAGAGAGGAGTCGTTCATGCTGTTCCGGCAGCTTGAGTACTTCGTGGCAGTGGCGCGGGAACGGCACTTCGCCCGGGCGGCCGAGTCCTGCTTCGTGTCGCAGCCGGCGCTGTCGGCGGCGATCGCCAAGCTGGAACGGGAGTTGAACGTCACCCTCATCAACCGCGGGCACACCTACCAGGGCCTCACCCCGGAGGGCGAGCGGCTGGTCGTCTGGGCCAAACGCATCCTCGCCGAACAGGACGCCTTCAAGGCCGAGGTGGCCGCGGTCCAGTCCGGCATCACCGGCACCCTGCGGCTCGGCACCGACCCCACGGCCTCGACGACCCTCGCGCTGCCCGTCGCCGCGTTCTGCGCCGCCCACCCGCTGGCCAAGGTGCAGGTCCGCTCCCGGCTGTCGACCAAGGAACTCCACCGCCAGCTCCGCGACTTCGAACTCGACGTGGCGATCGCCCACTTCGACCCCGGCGACCAGGAGGGCCTCCAGGTCGTCCCGCTCTACCAGGAGCGGTACATGCTGCTGGTGTCGGACGACCAGCCGGTCACCCAGTCCGCCACCGTCACCTGGGCGGACGCGGCCCAACTGCCGCTCGCCCTGCTGACACCCGACATGCGCATCCGGCAGATCGTCGACACCGTCTTCGCCGAGAAGGGGTTCATGGTGACCCCGCAGATCGAGACGGACTCGATCGCCTCCCTCTACGCCCATGTGGGCGGCGGCGGTTGGGCGAGCATCGTCCCGCACACCTGGCTGCGCGCGATGCCGGTCGTCGGCCGCACCCGGGCGCTGCCCCTGGTCGATCCGGAGGCCGGCGCCCAGGTCTCGGTGGCGATCCACGCCGGAACCCCCGGCTCGGTCGCCGCCCGCGCCTTCGTCAACGCGGCGACGGGCCTGTCCCTGGACGACGTCTTCGCCCGGCCCCTGCCCGCCGAACACCTCGTGCGGACCGTCCCCTGACGCTCACGACGCGAACCGTGCCTGTACGGCCTTCCGGTCGAGTCCTCCCTTGGCGGTGTACGGCAGCGCGTCGACCACGTCGAGCCGGTCGGGCACCTCGAACGCGGCGAGCCGGTCCCGGCAGTACCGCAGGATCTCCGCCGCGTCCACGCCCTCCCCGTCCCGCACCACCACCGCGGCCCCGACCCGCTGCCCGTACGTCGCGTCCGGTACGGCGAACACGGCCGCCTCCGCCACCCCCGGGCACCCGGCGAGGATGTCCTCCACATGCTCGGGCGCGATCTTCTCCCCACCGCGGTTGATGAGGTTCTTGATCCGCCCGGTCAGCGACAGATATCCGTCCGCGTCCAGCATGCCCAGGTCACCGGTGCGCAGCCAGCCGTCGACGAAGGTGTACGACGTCTCGTCCGCGTCGCCGAGATACCCGCGGGCGACCGTGGGCCCCTGCACCCACACCTCGCCCTCCACACCCACAGGTCGGGGAACCCCGCCGGGGCCGACGACCCGGACCTCGACGCCGGTCGGCCGGCCGACCGAGCCCTGCTTCAACTCACCACGTCCCGGCAGGGGTTCACTGGTCGCCTGGTGCGAGGACTCGGTCATCCCGTACGCCGACAGCAGGGGCGCGCCGAACGTGCGCTCCAACGCCCGCTGCGTGGCGGTGTTGAGCGGAGCGCTGCAACTGCGGACGAACTTCAGCGGCGGCGCCTGCGCCCCCGGATACTCCTGCTCCGACCGGTCCAGCAGGATCTCGTGCATGGCCGGAACCGCCGTGAACCACGTGGCCGCCACCGCCCGCATGTCGTCCCAGAACGTCGTCGCGGAGAACCGCCCCCGCTCGGGCAGCAGCACACAACCGCCGCTCGCCAGCGAGGCCAGCAGTGCCGCGAACAGTCCGTGCCCGTGGAAGAACGGCATCACCGCCACCGTCGCGTCTCCCGGCCCCAACTCGTAACTGGCGCAGATGTTCCGCACGGACGCCGTGACGTTCGCGTGGGTCAGCGGGACCATCTTCGGCCGGGCACTGGTCCCCGCGGTGAACATGACGAGGGCGTCGTCCGCCGACAACTCGGCGCGGCTCCCGGTGCATGGGCGGCGGGACCGCGGTCTGCGGCTCCCGGAACATGGGCCGCAGAGCCGACGTCGAGGGTGACCGATGCCGTGCCCGCCCGGGAGGCGCCGACGCGCAAGGGCCACGCCGGCACCGGCAGTCGGGCGTCCGCGACGGGCGGTCCCACCAGCACGCTCCGGGCGCCCAACGCACCCACGCGGGCCGAGAGTTGTGCCTGGGGGAGCGCCGGGTCGAGCGGTGCGACCACCAGCCCGGCCCGTGCCGCACCGAACAACGCCACCACGAACTCGGCCGTGTTGGCGGACAGCACCCCGACCGCGTCGCCGCGGCGCAGCCCCGCCCCGCCGAGCCGGGCGGCCACGTCGTCGGCCAGGGCGGCGAGGGCGCGGTAGGACAGATGGACCCGCTCACCGCCGACGACGAGCGCACGGGCGTACGGACGTTCCCGGACCTGCCGGTCGAGGAGGTCGACGAGGCCTGTCAGCGTCGGAGGCCGGTACCGGCCCGCGTCGCGCACCGATGCATCGACCACAGCGGCCATCACCCCACCCCCCTAGCGCCAGGTCCGACGGAACAGTCCTCTGCGAGCCTGCGGCGACCTCCGCCGGTCGTCCAATACGCACTGCCGAACGGTCGATAACGGGCGGCTATCAAGGCAGTTGTGAGGGCCTGCGCCGGCTCTCGATAGAAGTTGCTTATCGGCTGGTCGCCGATGGGTCTTGGACGTGGGCGAACGCGCTGCGGATGGTGAGAGGAGTAGCCGCACCGGCAGGACCTGCCCAAGGAGGACCCCGGACCATGACCGCCCCCTCGACACAGGAGACCGCGGCAGCAGCCGACGTGCCGACCGACCTCACCGACGGGTACCACCTGGTCGTCGACGCGCTCAAGATGAACGACGTCGACACCATCTACGGGGTCGTCGGCATCCCGATCACCGACCTCGCCCGCCTCGCTCAGGCCCAGGGCATCCGCTACATAGGCTTCCGGCACGAGAGCAACGCCGGACACGCGGCCGCCGCCGCCGGCTACCTCACCAAGAAGCCGGGCGTGGCCCTCACGGTGTCGGCACCGGGCTTCCTCAACGGCCTCGTCGCGCTGGCGAACGCGACCACCAACTGCTTCCCCATGGTGCAGATCTCCGGCTCCAGCGAGCGCCACCTCGTCGACCTCAAGCAGGGCGACTACGAGGAGATGGACCAGCTCGCCGCCGCCCAGCCGTTCGTCAAAGCCGCGTACCGCGTCAGCCGTGTCGAGGACATCGGCCGCGGTATCGCCCGTGCCCTGCGCACCGCGATCTCCGGGCGCCCCGGCGGTGTCTATCTCGACATCCCCGCCGCGGTGCTCGGCGCCATCATGCCCAAGGCGGAGGGCGAGAGGACCCTGAGCCGCCTCGTCGACCCCGCGCCGCGCCAGCTCCCCGCGCCCGACGCCGTGGACCGCGCGATCGAGCTGCTGGCCTCCGCCGAGCGCCCCCTGATCGTGCTGGGCAAGGGCGCCGCGTACGCCCAGGCGGACGACAAGGTACGGGAGTTCATCGAGTCCACGGGCATCCCGTACGTACCGATGTCGATGGCGAAGGGCCTGCTGCCCGACAACCACCCGCAGTCCGCCGCCACCGCCCGCTCCCTGGCCCTGAAGAAGGCCGACGTCGTCCTGCTGATCGGCGCCCGCCTCAACTGGCTCCTCGGCCACGGCCAGGCGGGCTGGAACCCGGACGCCAAGTTCGTCCAGATCGACATCGACCCCAAGGAGATGGACAGCAACCAGCCCATCGCCGCGCCGCTCGTCGGCGACATCGAGTCGGTGCTCGACGCCCTCGCCGAACGCACCAAGCCCGGCCAGATCCAGGCACCTTCGGCCTGGCGCGACGAACTCGGGGCGCGCTCCGCGCAGAACGTCGCCAAGATGGCCCAGCGGCTGGCGGCCGACCCGCACCCCATGCAGTTCATGGGCGCCCTGAAGGCCGTACGCGACGTCATCCACGCCCGCCCGGAGACCTACCTCGTCAACGAGGGCGCCAACGCCCTGGACATCGCGCGCAACGTCATCGACATGCACGTACCGCGCCACCGCCTCGACAGCGGCACCTGGGGCGTCATGGGCATCGGCATGGGGTACGCCATCGCCGCCGCCGTCGAGAGCGGACAGCCGGTCGTGGCCGTCGAGGGCGACAGCGCCTTCGGGTTCAGCGGTATCGAGATCGAGACGATCTGCCGCTACCGGCTGCCGGTCGTCACCGTGATCATGAACAACGGCGGCGTCTACCGCGGCGACGACACCAACCCGTACGACGACGCGCCCGCGCCCACCACGCTCATGTCGGCGGCCCGTCATGACCTCCTCATCGAGGCGTTCGGCGGCAAGGGCTACCGGGCCACCACCCCCGCCGAGGTCACCGCCGCCCTCACCGACGCCCTCGCCTCCGGGGGCCCGGCGCTCATCGACTGCGTCATCGACCCCTCGGCCGGCACCGAGAGCGGCCACATCTCGCACCTCAACCCCAAGGGCATCACCGTCGGCAACATCACGCCGGCCAAGAAGTGACCACGTAACTTCACGCAAAGGAAGCAGACATGAGTGAAAAGCCGCTCGCCGGAATCAAGGTGATCGACTTCACCGGGGTCCAGGCCGGTCCCGCCTGCACACAGATGCTCGCCTGGTTCGGCGCCGACGTCCTGAAGGTGGAGCGCCCCAACGGCGGCGATGTGACCCGCCGTCAGCTCAGGGACATCGAGGACCTCGACGCGCTCTACTTCACGATGCTCAACAGCAACAAGCGCTCCCTCGCCATCAACACCAAGACCCCCGAGGGCAAGGAGGTGCTGGAGAAGCTCATCAAGGACGCCGACGTCCTGGTGGAGAACTTCGCGCCGGGCGCCCTGGACCGCATGGGCTTCACCTGGGAGCGCATCCAGGAGCTCAACCCGCGCCTGATCTTCGGCTCGGTCAAGGGCTTCAACGACCAGTCGTCCTGGAACGACCTCAAGGTCTACGAGAACGTCGCCCAGTGCGCCGGCGGCGCCGCCTCCACCACCGGCTTCTGGGACGGCCCGCCGACCATCTCCGGCGCCGCCCTCGGCGACACCAACACCGGTATGCACCTGGCGATCGGCATCCTCACCGCGATCATCGACCGCACCAAGACCGGCAAGGGCCAGAAGGTCTCCGTCTCCATGCAGGACGCCGTCCTCAACCTGTGCCGCGTCAAGCTGCGCGACCAGCAGCGCCTGGAGCGGGTCGGCTACCTGGAGGAGTACCCCCAGTACCCCAACGGCGAGTTCACCGACGTCGTCCCGCGCGGCGGCAACGCGGGCGGCGGCGGCCAGCCCGGCTGGGTCCTCAAGTGCAAGGGCTGGGAGACCGACCCGAACGCGTACATCTACTTCACCGTCCAGGAGCAGAACTGGAAGCGGACGGCCGAGGTGATCGGCCACCCCGAGTGGGCGGACGACCCGGAGTACGCCACCGCGCGCGCCCGGCAGTCGCACATCTTCGAGATCTTCGCGGAGATCGAGAAGTGGCTCGCCGACAAGACCAAGTACGAGGCGGTGAACATCCTGCGCGAATGGGAGGTGCCCTGCGCCCCCGTGATGAGCATGAAGGAGATCGCCTACGACGAGGACCTGCGCAGGAGCGGCACGGTCGTCGAGGTCGAGCAGAAGGAACGCGGCACCTACCTCACCGTGGGCAGCCCGGTGAAGTTCTCCTCCTTCAAGCCCGACATCACCGGTGCCCCGCTGCTGGGCGAGCACAGCTCCGAGGTCCTGGTCGAACTCGGCTACGACGAGGAGACCATCGGCCGCCTGAAGGAGAACGGCGTCATCGTGTAGGCAGGGGTGACATGTGAGTGGGGGCCGTTGCCTTGAGGCAACGGCCCCCACTCAGGTGCGTGCCGGGAGCTTCAGACGGTCGCCTCGGCGCGCCGCCGCATCAACTCGCGCTCCCGCTCCCGCCGCGCGGTCACATCCCGGATGACCGCACCGCAGTACATGGCACCGTCGGCGGCCGGGAGCATGACCACGCTGAACTCGATGGAGATCCTGCGCCCGTCCGCGGCCAGCGCGGGCACGTTCAGCAGGTCCGCCTCGCCGTACTTGCTGGTGCCGCGGTCCATGGCTTCCTGGAAGCCGTCCCAGTGCCGCTTGCGGTGCTTCTCCGGGATGATCACGTCCAGACTCCGGCCGTCCACGTCAGCCGCCGAGAACCCGAAGATACGCTCCGCGCCCTGGTTCCAGTAACGGATGAGGCCGTCGCCGTCGATGATCACGATGCCGTCGGGCGCCTGGGCGGCCATTCCCAGGACCACCTCGGGATGCAGATCTTCCATGTCGCCTCCGAGCAGGGGCAGTTGGTGGGCTGAAGCGGGACCCTTGCGGCGCAGGGGGCGCTCCCCGCCACTCAGGGTCCCGCCGCCGTCGAATCATGTCGACGAAATATTGTCTACAGGATGGAAGAGGTGCCAGCAAGACTTCCGTGCGTTTGTGCGCCGTAGACTGTAGGCGAAAGCCAATTCATAATTGCCTCCTGCACGCAGCGACGACGCCGACGAGGAGGGGCCGTGATGTTGTCGACGACTGGCCTGCCGCAGGGTGCGGTGCCCAAGCTCGAACGTCCCGGCCCGCTGCGTGACCGTGTCTACGAGGCGCTCCTCGAACTCATCACCACCCGGGCTCTCCAGCCCGGCCGGCATCTGGTCGAGAGCGAGCTCGCCGGGCATCTCGGCGTCTCACGTCAGCCGGTGCGCGAGGCGCTGCAGCGGCTCAGTACCGAGGGGTGGGTGGACCTGCGCCCGGCCCAGGGCGCGTTCGTGCACGAGCCCACCGATGAAGAGGCCGACCAGCTCCTCACCGTCCGCACCCTCCTGGAGGCCGAAGCGGCCCGGCTCGCCGCGGCCAACGCCGGCAGTGCGGCCATCGCCGCCCTCGAGGAGCTGTGCGCCGAGGGCGAGCGAGCCGTCGCGGCCGACGACGTGGACGGCGCGGTCGCGATCAACGCCCGACTGCACGCGAAGATCATGGAGCTCGCGGGCAACAAGGTCCTCGCGGAGCTGGCCGCCCAGGTCGACCGGCGGGTGCGCTGGTACTACACGCCGGTGGCGCGGCAGCGCGGACAGCAGTCCTGGATCGAGCACCGCGAACTGATCGCCGCGATCGCGGACCGCGACGAACACCGGGCGACCGAGGCCATGCGGACCCACACCGAGCAGACGCGGAAGATGTACCACGCGCGGGGGAACCGGCCGCGCTGACGGTAACCGCCCGGTCGCGCAGGGTGTGGCCGTGAGGGGCCTGCCGCAGGTGGCGGGGGACGGCTGTCCGGAGGACGGATATGCAGGTGAAAGGCACTCCGAAAGCTTGGTATTGTTGTCCATGTCGCCGCGGGGAACACCCCCGGCCAGGCGGCAGACACCTAGTCCGGGTGGCGGAATGGCAGACGCGCTAGCTTGAGGTGCTAGTGCCCTTTATCGGGCGTGGGGGTTCAAGTCCCCCCTCGGACACAGAGAGTAAGCACAGCTGTGCGGGTCGAGGATCTCCTCGACCCGCACAGCTGTTTTCCGTGCTGTGGGCGGCCGTCGAATAATCATGTGCCGACCTTCCCGTCCCCTCCCTACACTCACCACGAGATCAAAGAGATCCGTGACGAACGAGGGGAGCCCGGCCGTGTGTGACCGCACCGCTGTCGTCGCTTCCCGTACCCGGTACGAGGTGATCCTCGTGTCCCCGGCCGCCCGGCGCCCGCTGCGCGGCCGGTGCCGGATACCCGTCACGAACTCCTGACGCATCGTCAAGCCAAGTGTTTCGTACGGGAATCGCGCTGCCCTTTTTTCACGGAACACCTCGAAAGGCCATGGGCCGTGCGTACTCGCAGCAACCCTCTCGCCACCGTCCGCAACCTGGGCATCCTCGCCCACGTCGACGCCGGCAAGACCACCGTCACCGAGCGGATCCTGTTCGCCACCGGCACCACCCATCGGCGCGGTGAGGTCCACGACGGTACGACCGTCACCGACTTCGACCCGCAGGAGCGCGATCGCGGCATCACGATCTTCGCGGCGGCGATCAGCTGTGCCTGGGACGGTCATCGCATCAACCTGATCGACACCCCGGGGCACGTCGACTTCGCCGACGAGGTGGAGCGCTCGCTCCGCGTCCTCGACGGCGCGGTCGCGGTGTTCGACGCCGTCGCGGGCGTGGAGCCGCAGAGCGAGTCCGTCTGGCGGCAGGCCGACCGGTACGGCGTTCCGCGGATCGCGTTCGTCAACAAGATGGACCGCGCGGGCGCCGACCTCGACGCCGCCGTCGCCTCCATCCGGGAGCGGCTGCACCCGGCGCCCCTCGTGGTGCAGCTGCCCATCGGGGCGGAGGACGGCTTCCGCGGAGTGGTCGACCTGGTCGGGATGCGGGCGCTGACCTGGGCCGACGGCGACGACATGGTCGCAGAGGAGATCCCGGGAGCACTCGCCGAGGAAGCGGCGCGACGGCGGAGGCTGCTGGAGGAAGCGGTGGCCGAACTCCACCCCGGCGCGCTGGAGGAGTTCTGCGCCCGGTCGGCGCTCGACACGCGGACGCTCAGCGATGCGCTGCGCGACCTCACGCACTCCGGCGACGGGGTCGTGGTCCTGTGCGGCTCGGCCTACCGCAACCGCGGTGTCGAACCACTGCTCGACGCGCTGGTGGCCTATCTGCCGTCGCCGCTCGACGTGCCCGCGGTACGCGGCACCGGCGAGGGCGACGGGCAGGAGCGGCCCGCCGACCCGGCGGCGCCGTTCGCGGGGCTGGTGTTCAAGGTGAACGCGACCCCGACCGGACGCCTCACCTACCTCCGGGTCTACTCCGGAACGATCGAGAAGGGAGACACGGTGTGGGACTCGGGCGTACGGCGCACCGAGCGCATCGGGCGCATCCTGCGGGTGCAGGCCGACCGGCACGCCCACCTGGAGCGGGCGGTCGCCGGGGACATCGTGGCCGTCGTCGGGCTGAAGGCGGTCCGCGCCGGGTCGACGCTGTGCGCGCCGGACGCCCCGCTCGTCCTCGAACCGCCCGGTGCCGCCGAACCCGTCGTGTCCGTGGCGGTCGAGGCCGTACGGTCCACCGACACCGACCGGCTCGCCCAGGCGCTCGCCCGGCTGGCCGAGGAGGACCCGTCGCTCGTCGTGCGGACCGACCCGGAGACCGGGCAGACGGTGCTGTCCGGTATGGGCGAACTGCATTTGGAGGTCGCGCTGGAGAAGGTACGGCGTGACCAGGGGCTGGACGTCAACGCCGGGCGGCCGCGGGTGGCGCTCCGGGAGACCGTCGGGCGCGGGGTGTCCGGGTTCGTCTTCCGGCACGTCAAACAGGACGGTGGAGCAGGTCAGTTCGCACATGTCGTCCTCGACGTGGAGCCGCTGCCCGTGGACGCCGGGTTCGAGTTCCGGTCGGCCGTCGTCGGCGGGCGGGTGCCGCAGGAGTACGTCCGGGCGGTCGAGGCCGGCTGCCGGGACGCCCTGGCCGAGGGCCCGCTCGGCGGTCACCCGGTGACCGGGCTGCGCGTCACCCTCACCGACGGGGCCACCCATGTGAAGGACTCCTCCGACACGGCCTTCCGCGCGGCGGGCCGGTTCGGGCTCCGGGACGCGCTGCGAGCCTGCGCCATGGTGCTGCTCGAACCCGTCGCCGAGGTCACGGTCACCGTGCCGGACGCCGCGGTCGGCGGTGTGCTCGGCGACCTCGCGGCCCGGCGCGGCCGGGTCACGGGTTCGGCGGCACGTGCCGGTTCGGCGGTGGTGACGGCCACCGTGCCGCTCGCCGAACTCTTCGGCTACGCAACCCGGTTGCGCAGCCGGACCCAGGGCCGCGGCACGTTCACGGCCCGGCCGACGGGGTACGCCCCGGCGCCGTCCGGGGTGGCGGCTGTGTAGTCCTGGGGCTGCGGTCCTAGGCCACAGGTCCCGTTGTCGGTTCGCACCACGAACGAATAACGTTCGTGGTGCGAACCGAAAAGGTGCTCCCGGGGAGGGGCACGCAGTCGACGGGGAGGGTGGAATCCAGCATGTCATCGCACAAGCCGGTGTTCGGTACCGGTATCAGCACAGCCGTCGCTGACATCGGGGAGTCGCTGCGGCTCGCCGCCCAGGCCGACCGGCAGGGCCTCGACCTGGTCACCGTCTCCGACCACCCCTACTACGCGGCCAGACTCGACGCGTACGCCCAGGTCGGGGTCGTGCTCGGGCGGACCGAGCGCGTCTCGGCCCTGGTCAGCGTCAGCAACCTGCCCAGCCGCCCGGCGCCGATGCTGGCCCGCACGGTCACCTCGCTGTCCGCGCTGACCGGCGGCCGGCTGGTGCTGGGCATGGGGGCGGGCGGGCTGTGGGACGAGATCGCCCGGCTCGGGGTGGAGCGCCTCGGGCCGGGGGCCGCCGTGCGCGCCTTCGAGGAGGCCGTCACCCTGATCAGGCTGCTCGGCGGTGGCGGCGAACCGGTCACGTTCGAGGGGGAGTTCTACCAGGTGCACGGCCTCGAACCGGCCGCGGCCGAGGTGCCGCCCGTGTGGACCGGTTCGGTCGGGCCGAAGTCGCTCGCCGCCACCGGCAGGGTGGCCGACGGGTGGATCCCCGGCCACGCCGCCGACTGGCTGAGCCCGCGCTACCGCGACTCCCGGCCCGTCATCGACGAGGCCGCCCTGTCGGCGGGCCGTGACCCCGCCGACATCGTCACCGTGTACAACCTCCCCGGCGTCGTCACCGCCGCGCCCGTCGCCGCCCCGCGTGACGCCGACGGCGTGTGGCGGGGCGGCTCGGTGGCGCAGTGGGTCGAAGAACTCGACCGGGGCCGTCCTGGAGTTCGGCGCCCACGGGTTCGTGCACTTCCGCGTGGACGACGGCACCCCGGCCGACGTGACACTGGGCCGCTGGGCCCAGGAGATCGCCCCGGCGGTGCGGGAGGCCGTCATGGCCGCCCGCACCTGACGAGCCGTCAAGCTTCGTCAGGGATAAGACACCACGGTGGACGGCACGGTCGACGTGCCCGATGTCGCCGCTCCCGTCTCGTTGATGACGTGCTCGTACTGGCCGTTGCCCCCGAGTGAGACGACCAGCAGGTCGTGGAAGCGCACTCCCGGCCGGTTCGGGGCGGCGAAGCCGTGGTGCTGCACGATCGTGGGGTCGACGTTGTAATAGCAGTAACTGCCAAGTCCCCAACCCTCGTGCGTGGTGACGGAGTTGCCGACCCGGTAGGCCGCGTAGCCCTTGACCGCGCCGTTCTGGATCGCGGCCTGGTTCGGGGCGTCGTAGGCCTTCTCGTTCTGGAAGAAGATCGTGCGGCCGCGCTCGCCGAACCACTGGACGTCGTATTTGTTGAAGTGTTCCACGAACAGGCCGGTGGCGAGGACGTCGGAGCCGTTGACGACCACGCCGTAGTCCGCGCGGTTGGTCTCCCAGCCGACCCCCTCGCCGTGGTCGGCGCGCCAGACCCAGGTGTGGTCGACGATGGTGTGCCGGTTGTTGACGACCATGGAAGTGGTGGCCTTGCCGGGGCCCGCGCCGCCGATGCGGATGAACACGTCCTGCACGGTGGTGGGGTTCGCGGAGTGGTCCCGCCAGGCGCCGCTCGGGCCGACCTCCAGCAGGGACGCCGAGTTGACCGGCCCGGCGTCGATCAGGAACCCGGCCAGCCGCACGCCGTCCACGTCGGCGACCTTCAGGGCGGTGACGCCGTTGTCCGGCACGAGGGTCGCGTAACCCAGGCCGAGGACCACGGTGTTGGCGCGGCTCACCTGGATCGGCCGGTCGACGTGGTAGATCCCCGGCGTCAGCAGCAGGTGCAGCCCCTGGGCGAGGGCCTGGTTCAGCGTCGCGGCCGAGACGCCCGGCTTGGCGACGTAGAACCGCGAGAGGGGGAGCGATGTGCCCCGGGGTGTGCCGTTGCCCCACGTCACTCCCCGTGCGTTGGTGCGCAGGGACGGCAGGAAGACCCGGTACTCGCTGCCGCTGAGGTACAGGAAGGGCTTCTCGCGGGAGACGGGTGTGGTGTCGAGGGTGGTGTACGGCGGGTTCGGGAAACTCTGTGCGGGGGCGCCCTCGACGCCGGAGAACACCATGTTCCAGACGCCGTTGAGCCAGCTGCCGATCGCGCTGTCCCGGGTGTACCACTGCTGCTGGGAGTACGGGCCGATCTGACCGTCGATGCGGCTGTCGGCGATGTAGCCGCCGCTGGCCCAACCGTAGCCGGTGGGCGCGAGGTTGAGGCCGCCGCGGACATGCATCCGGCGGAACGGCGCGGCCTGCGCGACCGCCCAGCGATTGGTGCCGTTCGCCGGGACCAGCGCCAGGTTCTCCGCCGAACGCCAGAAGTTCTGCGTGGCGTTGCCGCCGAACCACCCCGCGTCGACCGTCACGTCCCCGTTGATGGTCGTGTCGTCGGGGGAGAGGCCGAGACCCGCGATCGAGGTGTAGAAGCCGAGCTGGGCGTTGAGGCCGTGGTAGGTGCCGGGCTTGAAGAGCAGCGCGTAGCGGCCGGTGCCGAACTGGGCCGACTCCTGCCGGGCGAACACCGCGTCCAGCTTCGCCTGGATGTCCGGGGTGTCCGGGTCGAAGACCAGGACGTTCGGGCCGAGGTCGCCGCCTCCGGGGAGGGCCTTCGGGCGCCCCCAGGACGGGGTCGCGGACAGGGCGAGGGCGGTGGGCACCGCGGCACCCAGGACGGTTCTCCGGCTGAGCGGGGACGGACTCATGGGCGGCTCCTTGATCAGAAAGGTTCTCGTTCGGGAAGTGAACGGCGGAAGGGTTGGGAGCGCTCTCTCGCCGAGGGATGCTTCAGTGTTCAAACGCGGACGTCAAGAGGTGCCGCCGAGTTCAACAAGTGCTGTTCAACCCCTTGACGCGCCGAACGCGTGGCGTTTAACTCACGTCCTAAATTAAGTCATGAGTGCATTCCCTGAAGGGACACCAGGAGCCATGCGCAGCATCCGAGCCGCGGCCGTAGGCGCCGTCACCATGTCTCTCGCCCTGGCCGCGTCGGCCTGCGGAGGCGGTTCGTCGACCGAGGGCGGGTCCAACGACTCTCCCAAGACGCTCACCTACTGGGCCTCCAACCAGGGGGCGAGCGTCGAGGTCGACAAGAAGGTCCTCCAGCCGGAACTCGACAAGTTCAAGAAGCAGACCGGCATCGAGGTGAAGGTGGAGGTCGTGCCCTGGTCGGATCTGCTCAACCGCATCCTCACCGCGACGACCTCGGGCCAGGGCCCCGACGTCCTGAACATCGGCAACACCTGGAGCGCCTCCCTGCAGGCGACGGGCGCCCTGCTGCCGTGGGACGCGAAGAACTTCGAGGCGATCGGCGGCAAGGACCGCTTCGTCGACTCGGCGCTCGGCTCCACCGGCGCCGAGGGCAAGGACCCGGCCGCGGTGCCGCTGTACTCGATGTCGTACGCGCTCTACTACAACAAGAAGATGTTCGCCGACGCGGGCATAACGAAGCCGCCCGCCACCTGGGCCGAGTTCGTCGAGGACGGCAAGAAGCTGACCAAGGGCGGCAAGTGGGCGCTCGGCGTCGAGGGCGCGAACCCGTCGGAGAACATCCACCACGCGGTCGTCTTCGCCAAGCAGCACGGCGGCGACTTCTTCACCGCCGACGGCAAGCCCGACTTCACCAACGACGGGGCGGTCGCCGGCGTCAAGGAGTTCGTCGACCTGATGGCCAAGGACAAGGTCATCGCGCCGGGCAACGCCGAGTACGCGCAGAACCAGTCGGTCAGCGACTTCGCCAAGGGCAAGACAGCCATGCTGCTGTGGCAGTCCGCGTCCGCGAACCTGAAGTCCCAGGGCATGAGCGAGGACTCCTTCGGCATCGCCCCGGTGCCCGTGCAGTCCGGCACCCCCGGCACCGGCACCGGCGTCAACTCGATGGTGATGGGCATCAACCTGGCCGTCTTCAAGAACTCCGACAACCTCGACGGCGCCAAGAAGTTCGTGAAGTTCATGACGAGCGACGCCGAGCAGAAGATCCTCAACACGGCCTACAGCTCCATCCCGCCGGTCAAGGGCGCCCAGGCGGACCCGGCCTTCAACACCCCGGCCAACGGCGTCCTGAAGAACACCCTCGCCACCAGCGCCGTCGCGGCCCCGCAGGTCGCCGACGAATCGCAGTTCGAGACGGCGGTCGGCACGGCCATCAAGGGCCTGTTCGCCGACGCGGCCGCCGGTCGCGCGGTGACCACCGAGTCGGTGAAGGCGGCCCTGGAGAAGGCCCAGGCGCAGATGCCGGCGGCGTGACCCTGATGACCAGCACTGTCGAACTCCCGGTGCGCAAAGGGGAGTCGGGCGACAAGGCGGCGCGTGGCCCGCGCCGCCGGGTCCCCGGCCGCGTCCGCCGCATCGGACTGCCCTACCTGCTCCTCCTGCCCGCCCTGATCCTCGAGCTCCTCGTCCATCTCGTGCCGATGGTCATCGGCATCGTGATGAGCTTCAAGGAACTCACCCAGTTCTACATCCGCGACTGGGGCGCCGCGCCCTGGGCCGGCCTCGACAACTTCCGGATGTCGGTGGACTTCGACGCCCCCGTCGGCGAGGCCCTGCTGCACTCCTTCCTCGTCACGGTCGGCTTCACGCTCGCCTCGGTCGGCCTGTGCTGGCTGATCGGCACCGCCGCCGCGATCTGCATGCAGGACACCTTCCGCGGCCGCGGCCTGCTGCGCGCCCTGTTCCTGGTGCCGTACGCGCTGCCGGTCTACGCGGCCGTCATCACCTGGGTGTTCATGTTCCAGCACGACAACGGCCTGGTGAACCACGTCCTGCACGACCAGCTCGGCGTCACCGACAAGCCGTCCTTCTGGCTCATCGGCGACAACAGCTTCATCGCCCTGCTCGTCGTGTCCGTGTGGAAGGGCTGGCCGTTCGCCTTCCTCATCGTCATGGCCGGACTCCAGAACATCCCACGGGAGTTGTACGAGGCCGCCGCCCTCGACGGCGCCGGGATGTGGCAGCAGATCCGCCGCATCACCCTGCCGTCGCTGGGCGCGGTGAACCAGGTGCTGATCCTGGTGCTGTTCCTGTGGACGTTCAACGACTTCAACACGCCGTACGTCCTGTTCGGCAAGTCGGCGCCGGAGGCCGCGGACCTGATCTCCGTCCACATCTACCAAGCCTCCTTCGTCACCTGGAACTTCGGCACCGGCTCCGCCATGTCCGTGCTCCTGCTGCTGTTCCTGCTCCTCGTGACGGGCGTGTACCTCGCCGTCACCTCGCGCGGACGGAGGGCGTCGCGTGCCTAGCTCCCCCATGGCGCCGCCGCGGTCCTTCCTGTGGACCCGGCGCGTGTTCCTGACCCTGCTGGCCGGCTTCGTGCTGCTGCCGGTGTACGTGATGATCTCCAGCTCGCTGAAGCCGCTGGCGGACGTCACCGGCAAGTTCCGCTGGATACCGAGTGAGCTGACCTTCCAGCCGTACATCGACATCTGGTCGACGGTCCCGCTCGCCCGGTACTTCGTGAACTCCCTGATCGTGGCCAGCGCGGCCGCCGTCTGCTCGGTGGTCATCGCGGTCTTCTCGGCCTACGCCGTGAGCCGCTACGACTTCCGCGGCAAACGCGTCTTCACGGTCACCGTCCTGTCGACGCAGATGTTCCCTGGCATCCTCTTCCTGCTCCCGCTGTTCCTGATCTACGTCAACATCGGCAACGCCACCGGCATCGCCCTGTTCGGCTCGCGCGGCGGACTGATCCTGACGTATCTCACCTTCTCCCTGCCGTTCTCGATCTGGATGCTCATCGGGTACTTCGACTCGGTGCCGCGGGATCTGGACGAGGCGGCCCTGGTGGACGGCTGCGGACCGCTCGGCGCGCTCTTCCGGGTCGTCGTGCCGGCCGCGATCCCCGGCATCGTCGCGGTGACCGTCTACGCCTTCATGACGGCCTGGGGCGAGGTGCTGTTCGCGTCGGTGATGACCAACGACACCACCAGAACCCTCGCCGTCGGCCTCCAGGGCTACTCCACGCTCTACGACGTGTACTGGAACCAGATCATGGCCGCCTCACTGGTCGTGAGCGTCCCGGTGGTGGCCGGCTTCCTGCTCCTCCAGCGCTATCTCGTCGCCGGTCTGACGGCGGGCGCCGTCAAGTGACCACTCCTGAAAGGACTTTCGTGACCATCGATCTCGCCGCACTCCCGCACGACTTCCTGTGGGGCACGGCCACAGCCGCCTACCAGATCGAGGGAGCCGTGACGGAGGACGGCCGATCGCCGTCGATCTGGGACACCTTCTCGCACACCCCCGGCAAGGTGGCGAACGGCGACACCGGCGACATCGCCTGCGACCACTACCATCGCTGGCGCGAGGACATCGGGCTGATGCGTCAACTGGGCGCCAACGCCTACCGGTTGTCCGTTGCCTGGCCGAGGGTCGTGCCCGGCGGCGACGGCCCGGTCAACCCCAAGGGTCTCGCCTTCTACGACGAGTTGATCGACGCCCTGCTCGCGGCCGGCATCACCCCGTCCGTCACCCTCTACCACTGGGACCTGCCCCAGGCCCTCCAGGACCGCGGGGGCTGGCCCGAGCGCGAGACCGCCGAGCACTTCGCCGCGTACGCCTCGGCCGTGGCCGAGCGGCTGGGCGACCGGGTGCACCACTGGACCACCCTCAACGAGCCCCTGTGCTCGGCGTGGATCGGCCATCTGGAAGGGACGATGGCCCCCGGCTGGACCGACCTCACGGCGGCGGTCCGTGCCTCGTACCACCTGCTCCTCGGCCACGGCCTCGCCGCCCAGGCCATCCGCGCGGCCGCCCCCGGCGCCCAGGTCGGCATCGTCAACAACCTCTCCACCATCCACCCCGCCACCGACCGCCCGGCGGACCTGCGCGCCGCCCGCCGCATGGACGGCCACACCAACCGCTGGTGGCTGGACCCGGTCCACGGCCGCGGCTTCCCGGCGGACATGCGGGAGGTGTACGGCGTCGACCTCCCCGAGAAGCCGGGCGACTTGGAGATCATCGGCGCCCCGCTCGACTGGCTCGGCCTGAACTACTACTTCCCGCAGACCGTCGCCGACGACCCCGACGGGCCCGCCCCGCACGTCCGTTCCGTCCGCCGTGACGGCGTCCCCCGCACCGGCATGGACTGGGAGATCGACGCGAGCGGTATCGAGACCCTGCTGCTCCGCCTCACCGACGAGTACGGCGCCCGCAAGCTGTACGTCACCGAGAACGGCTCGGCCTACCCCGACGTCGTACGCCCCGACGGCACCGTCCACGACCCGGAGCGGCAGGACTACCTGACCCGGCACCTCGCCGCCTGCGCCTCCGCCGCCCGCAAGGGCGCCCCGCTGGCCGGTTATTTCGCCTGGTCGCTGCTCGACAACTTCGAGTGGGCCTACGGCTACGACAAGCGGTTCGGGCTCGTCCATGTCGACTACCGCACCCAGACCCGCACGATCAAGGGCTCCGGCCACCGGTACGCGGAGATCATCCGGGCCCACCGGGGACGGGAGCGGCACGCGGCATAGGCGGCGGACTGGCCGGGAGTCCCCATAGACGGCGGACGGGCCGGAAGTCCCAGCTCATCGGGTCCTAGGGCGGTTCGTGGTCGCGCCCTAGGACTCTGCTGTCCCCCTGACCGCGGGAGGAGGCTGAAGGAGCAAGGACAACCTCCTCACCACCAGGAACAGCCATGCCTGCCGTACAAGAAGCGACGACCACGGTCGCCGGGCGGTCGTACGACCTCGCCCAGTACCGGCCCGGCCGGGACATCACCGACTGGGAGCCCGAGAACGAGCTCTTCTGGACCTCCGTGGGGAAGCGGGTCGCCCGGCGCAACCTCTGGATCGCCGTCCCGGCGCTGCTCGTGGCCTTCGTCGTCTGGCAGGTGTGGAGCGTCACCGCCACCAACCTCGCCGACGTCGGCTTCTCCTTCACCACCTCGCAGCTGTTCTGGCTCACCGCGATACCCGGCCTGACCGGCGGCACGGCCCGGATGATCTACACCTTCCTCGGCCCGCGCATCGGCCAGCGCACCTTCACCGCGCTGTCCACGGTCGTCCTGATCGTCCCGCTGATCTGGCTGGGGTACGCGATCCAGGACACCTCCACGTCCTTCACCACCATGGCCGTGATCGCCGCGCTCTGCGGCATCGGCGGCGCCAACTTCTCCTCCTCCCTCGCCAACATCGGCTTCTTCTTCCCCCAGCGCGAGAAGGGCAACGCCACCGGGATCAACGGCGGCCTCGGCAACCTGGGCGTGTCGGTGGTCCAGCTGCTGACCCCGATCGTCATCACCAGCTCGGTCGTCGCGATCGGCTCCGGCCAGGCCGACTCCAGGACCGGCGAGACGGTCTACCTCCAGAACGCGGCCTTCGTCTGGGTCCCCGTCCTGATCGTCCTGGCGGCCGTCGCCTGGTTCGGCCAGAACAACCTCAAGACCGCGTCCACCTCCTTCGCCCGGCAGAAGGTCATCTTCCGCCGCAAGCACACCTGGGTGATGACCTGGCTCTACGTCGGCACCTTCGGCTCCTTCATCGGCTTCGCCGCCGCCCTGCCGATGCTGATCAAGACGACCTTCCCGGCCTACTCCGTCGCCACCTACGCCTGGATGGGCCCGGCCCTCGGCGCCCTCGCCCGCTGGGCCGGCGGCTGGATCGCCGACAAGCTGGGCGGCGCCCGCGTCACGATCCTCTCCTTCGTCGGCATGGCCGCCTCGATCACCGGCGTGATCACCTTCCTACCGAGCGGTGGCGACACCGGCAACTTCGCCGGCTTCTTCGCCTGCTTCCTCGCCGCGTTCTTCTTCTCCGGCATCGGCAACGGCTCGACGTTCCGTCAGATCCCCGTCATCTTCCGCAACCAGCACCTCAAGGGCCTGACCGAGGGCACCCCGGAGTACACCAAGGCCCTGCGGCAGACCGAGACGGAAGCGGGCGCGGTCACCGGCTTCACCGCCGCCGTCGCCGCCTACGGCTTCTTCTTCATCCCGGCCCTGTTCGCCAACTTCGCCGTCACCAGCGCGATGTGGGGCTTCGTGGCCTTCTACGTCACCTGCATCGGCGTGACGTGGTGGTACTACGCGCGTGAGGGCGCGGAGTCGCCGAGCTGAACGTCCCGGACTAAATCCGTTGCCGCAGGTGAGGCCCGCTGAAAGGCTCACGTCATGCCTACCTTCAACGCCCCCGACGGCACCGTCCTCGCCTACCACGCCACCGGCGACGGCCCGCCTCTGATCTGCCTCCCCGGCGGCCCCATGCAGGCCTCCGCCTACCTCGGCGACCTGGGCGGCCTCACCGCCCACCGCACCCTGATCCGCCTGGACCTGAGGGGGACGGGTGACTCGGCGACACCGGCGGACCCGGCGTCGTACCGCTGCGACCGGCTGGTGGACGACGTCGAGGCGCTGCGGAACGCACTGGGCCTGGAGCGGGTGGACCTGCTGGCGCACAGCGCCGGCGCGAACCTCGCGGCCCTCTACACGGCCCACCGCCCCGACCGGGTCGCCCGCCTCGCCCTCATCACCCCGAGCGTGTACGCGGTCGGCATCGACATCACCGCCGAGGACCGGCTGGGGGCCGCGCGGCTGCGCCGGGGCGAGGAGTGGTTCGACGCGGCGTACGCGGCGCTGGAGGCGGTGACCGAAGGGCGCGCGGCGGGCGGAGACTGGGAGGCCGTCGCCCCGTTCTGGTTCGCCCGCTGGGACGAGCGGGCGCGGGCCGTGCGCGCGGCGGAGGCGGAGCAGCGCAACGGCGAGGCGGCGGGGGTGTACGGCTCGGCGGGAGCCTTCGATCCGGAGGCGACACGGGCGGCGTTGGCGGAGTTCGCGGGGCGGGTGCTGGTGCTGGCGGGCGAGGTGGACGTGGCGGCACCGCCGCGGGCGATGGGGGAGTACGCGGGGCTGTTCGGGAAGGCCGAGTCGGTGGTGCAGGCGGGGGCGGCGCATTTTCCGTGGCTGGACGACGCGGGGAGTTTCGTGAAGGCGGTGGAGGGGTTTCTGCGGGGGTGAAGGCGGTGGAGGACTTTCCGCGGGACTGAAAGCGAGGCTCGGAGCACGGCTGGGAGCGGAGTCCGGGCGGGTCGGGGCATCGGCGGCAGCCCGCATTGTCAGTGCCGCCTGCCATGATCCCTCGCATGCTTTACGACGACTTGGCGCGGACGTTGTCCGATGCGGCCTTCGAACGGGACGTCCGGTCCGCCGACCTGGCGGGGCTCACCGACGAACAGCTCGGTGAGCTGCTCCCGGCCGCCCACCGGGTGCACCACGCCGACGTCACACCGGCGACCTGGCGGGCAGCCGTGGCGGTGCGGCAAGAGGCCGACGAGCGGCGGCCGCGTGTCACGCCCGACGCCTGTCGCCGCCTGTTCGAGGCGCTTGTCGTGCGGAGTCGGCACAGCGAGTGGGCGGTCGACCTGGCGCCGGGAGTGACGGCGTTGGTGGAGTGTGCCGGCCCGTGGCCCGAGCTGGCGGAGCCCGCCCGGGCCCTGACCGAGAGTCTGGTGGCGCGGAAGAGCATCGCGCATCCGTACTCGCTGTTCCTGGTCGCCGGACTCGCGGACGACACGGCACTGCGCGCGGTGGCGGAGCGGCTCGGAGAGGGGCCCATCGCCATGGACGAGGTGGACGTCCTCACCGGGCTCACCCCGGCGGAGCGACTCGTGATGACGGAGCTCGACCTGGTCGACACGTACAGCGAGCCGGAGTCACCCCCCGCGGTGTGGCAGAAGCTGGCCGACCTCCCGCCGTACGTCGACTTCACCCGGCGCGCCCTGGAAGCGGCGGCCGACCGGGCCGACGGCATCCGGTCCGGCGCGATCCCGTACCTGGCCGACAAGGCGTTCACGGCACGTGAGGTCGCCGTGCTCGGACAGGCCGCGCGGGTGGCGCTGCTGCGGGACGAGGAGTGGCTGCCGGGAGTGTGCGCGCGGCTGCTGCCCGGCATCGCGGTGGCGCCGACCGCGGCGAGGACAGTGCCGTCGCAGGCGCTCCTGTACGAACTCGTCCGCGCCGCAAAGGAGTTCCCGACGCCGGAGGCGGTCACCGCGATCCGGACCGCTCGCTCGGTCACCCGGCACGCGGGCGTGCCCAAGCAGCTCGACGAGCTGCTGAAGAAGGTGGAGGCGGCGCTGGCCCAGCGCACGGAGGTGGCCCTGCGCCTGCCAGAACTGGACTTCGACGAGGAGGGGGTCCTGCGCAGGCCGGCGGGCGACGGTTACACGGCCGTCGTCACGGTCACCGAGACCGCCCGGGTGACGTGGGAGAAGGACGGCCGCCCACTGCGCGGAGTGCCCGCACCGGTCCGCCGCGACCACGCCGACCTGGTGAAGGAGCTGCGGGAGCTGGTCAAGCGGGTCGACCTCCAACTGGCCACACTGGCCCGGGCGTTGGAGGGCGGACTGCCCGTCGACACCGTCCACGCCTACGGCTGGTGGCGCACCCGGCTCGCCGGGCACCCGCTCGCCCGGACGGTCGTCGGCGGACTGATCTGGGAGATCGAGACGGCACCCGGCACGTGGCAGGCCTTCCTCCCGGCCGTGGACGACCTCCCCGACGCCCCCGACGACGCTTCCGTGCGTCTGTGGCACCCGATGCGCGCCGATGCCGAGACCGTGAGCGCCTGGCGGGACAGGCTGGTGGACGGGCAGCTGAGACAGCCGTTCAAGCAGGCCTTCCGCGAGATCTACCGGCTCACCCCGGCCGAGGAGGAGACCCGCCTGCACTCCCTGCGCTTCGCCGCCCACCTCGTCCACTACCGCAGGATGCGCGGCTTGTTCCGGGCCCGCGGCTGGACGAGCCGGCTGCTCGGCCCGTGGGACGGAGGCGACGGCGACGAAGCGACCCGCGTGCTGGTGTCCGGCCGTTGGCGGGCCCGCTTCTCCCACACCTTCGTGGACTGGGCGGACGACGACCCGGTGGCCGCCACGGACCGGGTCCGCTTCGACCGAAAGGCGGACGCCCGCTGGCAGGAGGCCCCACTGTCCGAGGTGCCCCCGCTGGTCTTCAGCGAGGCGATGCGCGACGTCGACCTCTTCGTCGGCGTGACCTCCATCGCCGCGGACCCCGACTGGACCGAGCAGGGCCCGACCCGCGCCTACTGGGAACGCGCCGGCTTCGCCGGCCTCACGGAGACCGCCGAGGCCCGCCGCGACGCCCTCACCCGCATCCTGCCCCGCCTGAAGATCGCGGACCGCTGCACACTGGACGACCGCTTCCTGACCGTCCGGGGCGACCTGCGCACCTACCGCATCCACCTCGGCTCGGCCAACATCCTCATGCGGCCCGACGACTCCTACCTGTGCATCGTCCCGTCCCGCGACAGGACCACCGCGAAGGTCTTCCTGCCGTTCGAGGACGACCGCCTGTCGGTGATCCTCAGCAAGGCGATGCTGCTGGCGGCGGACAGCGAGATAACAGACGCCTCCATCCGCGCCCAGATCGACGGAGCCGCCTGAGCGTCGTCAGCAGTCCCTGAACTCCGGTGACTGGTTCAGGATCTGGGAGCGGAGCGAGGTGAAGCGGGTGTACGTCTCGCTCGTCTCCGCACCAGGGCGGAACGCCGCCACCCGGTGGCAGTTCTGGAAGGCCAGGGTCACTCCGAAGTGGCGTTCCAGGCTGCCCCGGATCGCGTCGCTGGCCAGGGCGCGCAGGAGCTGGCCGCGCTCCTTCTCGGACGGGGGAGGGGTCTGGTTGTCGGTGAAGTCGGCGGTGCCGGACTTGAGTTCGCCCGCGAGGGACGCGATGAGGCCGTAGGCGTAGGGGAGGGACGTGCGGACGGTGTCCACGAAGTCCTCCTCGCGGACGGCGCCCTGTTCGGCTGCGGCGAGGAGCTGAGGGGAGACGTCGAGAGACATGGGGGTGGTCCTGTCTGTGCTGTGAGGGGGTTGGTCGGGTCAGGAGTGGGGGACGCGGCCCGGTACGAACTCCGGGTCCACCTGCGTCGCCAGGTCCTCGCCCGCCCAGGCGCGGGCGTTGCGGAGGTGGAACTCGACCGCGTGGCGGTGGAGGCGGGGCCAGTCGCGGGGGTGGGCGTCGACCGTTTCGCGCAGGACTCTCAGGGCGTGCTGGTTCTGGGGTTCCAGCTCGCCCTGGGCGCGGCCCTGTTCGGCGGCCCGGACGTACGGGGACTGGGTGAGGTGGGTCAGGAGGTCGTCGCCCACCTCCTCCTTGAGGAAGAGCAGGTCGTCCTCGCCGGTCACCTTGTTGCCGACGACGGCGACACGGATTCCGAACTCCCGGGCGTGGTCCCGGTACTGGCGGTAGACCGAGACGCCCTTCCGGGTGGGTTCGGCCACCAGGAAGGTCATGTCGAAGCGGGTGAACAGGCCCGACGCGAACGCGTCCGCGCCCGCCGTCATGTCGACGACCACGTACTCGCCGGGTCCGTCGACCAGGTGGTTGAGATAGAGCTCCACCGCGCCGAGCTTGGAGTGGTAGCACGCCACCCCGAGGTCGCTCTCGTCGAACTCGCCCGTCACCATCAGCGGTACGTCGCCCACGTGCCGGACATGGCGGGCGTGGAGTTCGTCGTCGCCGAGCAGCGACAACAGGCGTGAGCCGCGGCCCGGCGGCGTCGTCTTGATCATCGCCTCGGCCGAGGCGATGCGCGGGTTGGTGCCGCGCAGGTAGTCCTTGACGGCCGTCAGGTGTGCGCCCAGGGGCGGGGCGTCGAGCGGCGGCCCGTGGTGGCCCAGTGCCTCGGCCAGGTGCTGGTTGATGTCCCCGTCCACGGCCAGGACCGGTGCGCCGGCCCGGGCGAGGTGGCGGGAGAAGAGGGCAGACAGGGTGGTCTTGCCGCTGCCGCCCTTGCCGACGAAGGCGATGCGCATCAGCGCCACCTCGGCGGGACAGCCTCGGCGTTTTTGAAAATGGATGTCATGTCGGTAGGTTTTAGGGGTGTCCTCGATCACTGTCAAATCGGCTGTTGATCAAGCACTCGTCCTTAATGCATATGATGTGCAAGTGCGTGACTACAGCATCAGGGCCGCGGGCCCGGACGACCTGGACGGTGCGCGAGCCGTGATGCTCGACACCGTCTACCGCGACTTCGGCACCGGGTACGTGCCCCGCTGGCACGGCGACATCATCGACCCGGCCACCGCCTATCTGACCCCGCCCCGCCACACGCTCCTCGTCGCGGTCGACCCGCACGGCGGCGAGGTGGTCGCCACCGGCGCCCTCGACGCGCGCGGACCCGCCACCGCCGAACCCCGCCACATCGCCGAGCGCTACCCCTCCGGGGACACCGCCCAGGTGCGCCGGCTCTACGTCCGCCCCGAGCACCGCCGACGCGGACTCGCCCGCCGGCTGGTCGCCGAGCTGCTGGCGTTCGCCGCGGCGGACGGCGCCTACCGCGCCGTATATCTGCACACCGATCCGTCCGTCCCCGGCGCCGAGGCCTTCTGGCGCTCGCTCGGCACGCTCGTGCACGACGAGCGCGACGACCCGGACGGCGGCAACGGCGTCCTGCACTTCGACCTTCCGATGGGACGGTGACCGGCCGATGCGCCGCCTCCGACTGCTCTCCGCACTCCTGCTCGCCCCCGTCCTGAGCGGCTGCTTCGCCTCCGGGGGCGCGACGGGACGTCGGACGACACGGGCGACGGCTCCCGGCTGCGGATCGCTCTCGCCTTCCCGCCCGCCGAGAACCTCTCGCCGTACGGCGCCGACGCCACGATCCTCAGCCGCCTCGGCGTCACCGAGAGCTTGACCGCCCTCGACGCCAACGGCGCCGCCGCCCCCGCGCTCGCCTCCTCCTGGCGCCGCGAGAACGACCGCACCTGGCGGTTCACCCTGCGTGAGGCCACCTTCCAGGACGGCACCGAGGTCACCCCGGCCGCCGTCGCCGCCTCCCTCACCCACGCCATCGAGGCCAGGCCGGCTCCGGCCGCCCTCGTCGGCGTGACCCTCACCGCGCAGGCCGAGGGGAGCACAGAAGTACGGGTCACCACCAAGGACCCCGACCCCGTGCTGCCGCTGCGCCTGTCCAGCCCGAGCCTCGCCGTCCTCTCCGCCGCGGCGTACGCCGACGAGGACCGCGCCGACCCGGTCGGCCACGCCACCGGACCCTTCGAGCTCACCAAGGTCATGGGCACCACTGCCGCCACCCTCGACCGCTTCGCCGACTACTGGGGCGGCCGGGCCCAGGCCTCCGGCATCGACGTGAAGTTCGTCGCCGACGGCACCGCCCGCGCCAACGCCCTGCGCACCGGCCAGGTCGACCTCGCCGAGGCGATACCCGTGGCCCAGGCCGCCACCCTCGACCAGGGCATGCGCAGGACGACCGCGACCACCCGCACCACCAGCCTGCTGCTCAACGCGCGGTCCGGGCCCTTCAAGGAGGCCGGCCTGCGGGCCGCCGCCCGTCAGGCCGTGGACACCTCCGTGTTCGCCAAGGACGTCTACGAGGGCTACGCGGACGCCGGCACCGGCATCTACGGGCCCGCCGTCACCTGGGCCGAGGGCAAGCGGACCGCGCCGGCCGGCCGGGCCCGGGCCACCGACGCCGACGGGACCAGGATCTCCCTCGCCACCTACGACAACCGTCCCGAACTCCCCGAGGTCGCCCAGGTGTTGAAGCAGCAGCTGGAGAAGGCGGGATTCCGCGTCGACCTGGAGGTGCGCGAGTACTCGCGGCTCGAAACCGACGCGCTGGACGGGAAGTTCGACGCGTTCGTCCTGGCTCGCAACACCCTCGTGGACACCGGCGACCCCGTCTCCGTCCTCGCCAGTGACTACACCTGCGACGGCGGCTACAACATCGCCCAACTCTGCGACAAGGACGTGGACAAGGCCGTCGCGAACGCCGAGAGGGTCACCGACACCGACGAACGGCGGGCCGCGGTCATGACCGCCGAGGCGAAGATCCTCGGCACCGACGCCGTTGTCCCTCTGGTCCACCAGCGGATCATCACCGGCGTCGGCAGCGGCGTGCGCGGCGCGCTCCTCGACCCGTACGAGCGCACCCTCGTCGGCACCGGCACCCGGCGCTGACCCATGCGGAACCGAGCGGCCGCGCTGCTGTGGCGGGCCGGGATCGCGGCCGCCCTCGTGTGCGCGATCGGCCTGCTGCCGTGGCTGACCCGCACCGATCCGGCGCTCACCGTGCTCAAGGCCCGCTCGGCCGAACGTGCCCCCGACCCCGCGGTGCTGGCCGACATCCGCGCCCAACTCGGTCTGGACGACGGCCCGTTCCACCTGCTGGTGAAGTGGCTGCGCGGCGACGCGGGGCGGTCGTGGATCTCCGGCGCCGAGGTCACGTCCGCGGTCCTGCAGGCGCTGGGCGCCTCCCTGCTGTTGATGGCGGTCGCCCTCACGGTCGCCGCCGTCACCGCCGCGCTGATCTGCGCGCGCACCCTGTGGCTGGGCGCCCGCCGGCGGCTCGGCGGACGGCGGGCGGGAGGCAGCGGTTCCGCGGTCCTCGCCGCGCTGCCCGAGTTCCTCACCGCGTCCGTGCTCGCCACCGTCGTCGGCGTCCAACTCGGCTGGCTGCCCGCCCTCGGCTGGTACGGGCCGCGCTGGACGATCCTGCCCGCCCTCGCCCTCGGTCTGCCCACCGGAGCGGTGCTCGGCCGGCTCCTCGACGACCTGCTGCCCGGCGCCTTCCGCCGAACCCTGGGCGCTGGCCGCCGCCGCCCGCGGACTGCCCGGCCGCAGCGTCGCCCGCCAGGCGATCCGCCGCTGTCTGCCCGGACTGCTCCCGAACACCGGCCTGTTCGCGGTCGGCCTGACCGGCGGCGCGGTCGCCGTGGAACAGATCTTCGACATCCCCGGCCTCGGCCGCACCACCCTCCAGGCCGCCCTCGCCCAGGACCTCCCCGTCCTCCAGGCCGGCACCCTCGCCCTCGTCCTGCTGGCAGCCGCCGCCGCAGGCCTGGCCGCCCTCGCCGGCCGCCTCCTCGTCGGCCCCGCCCTGCGCCGACGGCGCCCTGCCGTCCCTGCACGGGTCGAAACCCCCGGCCCGCACACTCCAGCCCTTCGCGAACGGCGGCCTCCTCGTGCTGGTCATCGCCCTCGGCCTGCCCCGCGACCCGCTCGCCCTCGACACCGGCGCACGCCTCCGACCCCCGTCGCTCCAGCACCCGTTCGGCACCGACGGACTCGGCCGGGACGTCCTCGCCCGCGTCGCCCACGGCGCCCTCGACACGCTCCTGCTCGCCCTCCTGATCAGCGCCGCGGCCCTGCTGACCGGCGTCCTGCTGGGCCTGCTGCCCCGCCTGTCCGGTCCCCTCGTGGACACGGTCGTCGCCCTGCCGCCGGTCCTGGTCGCGCTCCTCGTCACCGCGGTCGTCGGTGGCGGACCGGCCACCCCCGCACTCGCCGTCGGGACCGTGGCCTGGGCGCCCCTCGCCGCCCACACCTCCGCACTGCTGCGCCAGGAACGCGCGGCCCTCCACATCACCGCCACCCGCGGCCTGGGCGCCGACTCCTGGTACCTGCTCCGGCACGAACTCCTGCCCGCCGTGCTGCCGTCCGTCACCCGCCACGCCCTGCTGCGGCTCCCGGGCATCGCCCTCGCGCTCGCCTCGCTCACCTTCCTCGGCCTGGGCGCCCAGCCGCCGACCCCGGAGTGGGGCCTGCTGCTCGCCGAGAACCAGCCCTACGCCGAGCGCGCCCCCCTGGGCCGTCCTCGCCCCCGGCCGCGGCCCTCGCCCCTGCTGGGCGCGCTGGCGGTGACGGCGGCGGGCGGGATACGGGTGCCTCGGCGGAAACGGCGTACGGCGGTGGAGGTGTACCGACAGCAGCCTCGTACCAAGCAAGGGGCGGGAGCGGGATGAGCGCGCTGTCGACCGGCCCGCGGAAGGCACCCGGACGGGCCCGCCTGACCCCTCTCCTCCGCCTGCTGATCCTCACCCAACTCGCCTTCAACGTCGGCTTCTTCGCCGTACTGCCCTTCCTGTCCGAGCATCTCGGGCAGGCGGTGGGCATGGCGGGCTGGCTCGTCGGCTTCGTGCTGGGGCTGCGGACCTTCAGCCAGCAGGGGCTGTTCGTGGTGGGCGGGGCGCTGGCCGACCGGTACGGCATCCGACCCGTCGTCCTCGCGGGCTGCGCGCTGCGGATCGCCGGGTTCGCCTGGCTCGGGTACGCGACGCGGACCTGGGCGGTCATCGGCGCCGTCCTGCTGATCGGCTTCGCCGCCGCCCTGTTCTCACCCGCGGTCGAGTCCGAGGTCGCCCGGCAGGCCGTGGTGCACGAGCGGGCCACCGGGACCTCGCGCACCCGCGTCCTCGCCCTGTTCACGGTCGCGGGCCAAGCGGGCGCGTTCGTAGGGCCGTTGCTCGGCGCGCTGCTGCTCTCGGTGGACTTCCGGACCGTGTGCCTGGCCGGTGCCGGCATCTTCGTCCTGGTGCTCGCCGGTCACGCCTGGCTGCTGCCCCAGCACATCCCGGGTCGTGAGCGCGTCCGACTCGAGGGCGGGATACGGCTGTTGCTCCGCAACCGGCGCTTCCTCGCGCTGTGCTGCGCGTACGGCGCCTGTCTCCTCGCCTACAACCAGCTCTACCTCGCCCTCCCCGCGGAGGTGGAGCGGGTCACCGGCTCCCAGGCGCCGCTGGCCTGGCTGTTCGCGCTGTCGTCGCTGTTGGTGGTGACCGCGCAGCTGCCGGTCACGCGCTGGGTGGGGGATCGGCTGGAGCCGCGCCGCTCGATGGCCGTGGGGCTGCTGCTGATCTCCGCGGGGTTAGCCGTCGTGGCCCTGGCCCGTCCCGCCGAACGGACGGGGACGGCGGGGCTGCTCCCGGCCGCCGGCTTCGTCGTCCTGCTCACCCTCGGCCAGATGCTCGTCGCCCCGGTCTCCCGCGCCTGGGTCCCCGACCTCGCCGAGGACGGCCGCCTCGGCCTCTACACCGGGGCGCTGTCCTCCGTGTCCGGCCTCGTGGTCCTGATCGGCAGCTCGGCGACGGGCACGCTCCTCGACACGGGCCTGCCCGCGGCCGCTGCGTGGCTCGCCCTGGCGGCCGTACCGGCCGCGGCGATCGCGTTGCTGCCGCGCGGGACGTAGCTCATCCGGCGACCAGTTCGCGCACGTCCTCCACCAGGAGCGTCTCGATCTGCGAGGTCCGCAGCAGCCACAGCACATCCCGGCCGAACGACCACACCAGCGTCCCCAGCGCCGTCGCCACGACCGCGAACTCCAGGGCGTACGGCAGCAGGCCCGAGGCGGCGAGCAGCAGGAACACGCCCTGGAGCGCGGCGACCGTCTTGCGGGCCATGCTCGGCGGGAGCGGGGCGTTGAGCCACGGCCAGACACGGGCGGCGGCCACGAAGGCGTAGCGCATGCCGCCGATCAGCAGCACCCACGGGCCCAGGGACATCGAGACGTACACACTCAGCACCAGGATCAGGAACGCGTCGACCTCCATGTCGAAGCGCGCGCCGAGCGGGGTGGAGGTGCCGGTGCGGCGGGCCACCTTGCCGTCCACGCCGTCGAGGATCAGAGCCACCGCGGTGAGGCCGACGAAGAGCGTGACCGGCGGGGAGCTCTGGAAGGAGTCGGCGACCAGGGCGGTCACCCCGCCGACCAGGATGGAGCGGCCGAGAGTCACCCGGTTGGCGGGGCCGAACGAGCGGGGCTGGGTGCGGTGCAGGGCCCGGGAGAGCACCGCCCAGGTGGCCACGGCGAAGGCGAGGCCGGTCAGCCAGCCCGCCGGCCCCATGCCGATCGCGGTGCCGAGCAGAGCCAGCAACAGGATCTGGACACCCGCTCCGACCGCGGTCTCCTGCTGGACCAGCCTTGCGTCGTAAGTGTTGTTCAGGGCCACCGAACATCCTCCGGCCGTGTGACAGAGTCGATCAACGCCGCGTACTGTGCGCGACCTGTGCACACCTCGGTACGTGAACCACTTCCCGATCGTTCAGGAGGATGCCGATGAACCGCACCGCACGGGCGTTCTGGCTCAACAGGCCGGGTGAGGGCGGGATACGGGAGGTCACCCTTCCGGCCCCCGCCGCGGACGAGGTGCTGGTCCGCGCCCTGTGGTCCGGCGTCAGCCGCGGCACCGAGACCCTCGTCTTCCGCGGCGGGGTCCCCGCGAGCCAGCACGCGGCCATGCGGGCACCCTTCCAGGAGGGCGAGTTCCCCGCCCCCGTGAAATACGGCTACCTCAGTGTCGGAGAGGTCGAGGAGGGGCCGGCGGAGCTGCTGGGGCGCACGGTCTTCTGCCTCTACCCGCACCAGACGCGGTACGTCGTCCCGGCCGCCGCCGTCACCGTCGTACCGGACTCCGTGCCCGCCGAACGCGCCATCCTCGCCGGCACCGTGGAGACCGCCGTCAACGCCCTGTGGGACGCGGCGCCCCTGGTCGGGGACCGGATCGCGGTGGTGGGCGGCGGGATGGTCGGCTGCTCGGTGGCCGCGCTGCTGGCCCGCTTCCCCGGCGTACGGGTGCAGCTCGTCGACGCCGATCCGGCCCGCGCCAAGACCGCCGAGGCGCTCGGCGTCGACTTCGCGCTGCCGCGGGACGCGCTCGGGGAGTGCGACCTCGTCGTGCACGCCAGCGCCACCGAACAAGGGCTCACCCGCGCGCTGGAACTCCTCACCGCCGAGGGCACCGTCCTCGAACTGAGCTGGTACGGCGACCGGCAGATCAGCCTCCCGCTCGGCGAGGCCTTCCACTCCCGCCGCCTCGTCATCCGCTCCAGCCAGGTCGGCACCGTCTCCCCGGCCCGCCGCGCCAGCCGCAGCTACGCCGACCGGCTCGCCCTCGCCCTCGAACTGCTCGCCGCCCCGTCACTCGACGCGCTCATCACGGGGGGAAAGCGTGTTCGAGGAGTTGCCGGCGGTGATGCCGAAGCTCGCGGCGGGGGAGATTCCGGCCCTTTGTCACCGCATCAGGTACGACAAGAGCGCCTGACCTGAGAAAAGAGTGAGATCGGGCTGAACACGGGGAAGCGAAGAGCCGTACTACACGGCATCCCGGCGGCGATCAGGCCGAGGGGATCAGACGCGCCGCACCTGGAGGGTCGTCCGTTGTTCAGTGTCACCGTCCGCGATCACATCATGATCGCCCACAGCTTCCGCGGCGAGGTCTTCGGACCCGCGCAGCGCCTGCACGGAGCGACGTTCCTCGTGGACGCCACCTTCCGCCGGGAACAGCTGGACGACGACAACATCGTCGTCGACATCGGACTGGCCACCCAGGAGCTCGGCGCCGTCGTCGCCGAGCTGAACTACAGAAACCTCGACAACGAGCCCGACTTCGCCGGGATCAACACCTCGACGGAGTTCCTCGCCAAGGTCATCGCCGACCGGCTCGCCGAGCGCATCGAGAAGGGCGCGCTCGGCGAAGGGGCCCGGGGCATCGCCGCGATCGGCGTCACGCTCCACGAGTCGCATGTCGCGTGGGCGAGTTACGAGCGTGCGCTGTGACCGACACGACCCTGGAGAAGACCGCGGCACCGTCGCTCGGTTACGTGCCCGTCCAGCACGCCACTCTCAAGAACGCGGACATCATCCCCATGTCCCTGAGCTCCGTGCACTTCGTCATGCCGGGCGGGGTCGACGACCCGGCGGCCCCCAGCGGCGGCAACGCCTATGACCGGCGGGTCAGTCTGGACCTGCCCGGCTTCGGCTGGCAGGTCCACAAGCACGCGGTCGACGGCGAGTGGCCCCGGCCCGGTGCCGCGGCCCGCGCCGAACTCGCGCGCATCCTGCGGGAGTTCCCGGACGGTACGGTCGTCCTGCTGGACGGCCTGGTGGCCTGCGGGGTCCCCGAGATCGTCGTCCCGGAGGCGGAACGCCTGCGGCTCGCCGTCCTCGTCCACCTTCCGCTCGGCGACGAGACCGGCCTGGACCCCCTGCTCGCCGCCGAGCTGGACGCCAAGGAACGTGCCGTTCTGCGTGCGGTCCCCGCGGTCGTCGCCACCAGCGACTGGGCGGTCCGCCGCCTCGTCTCCCACCACGGCCTGGCCCCCGACCGCGTCCATGTCGCCGCCCCCGGCGCCGACATCGCGCCGCTCGCCTCCGGAACCGACGGCGTCTCCCGCCTGTTGTGCGTCGCCGCCGTCACGCCCCGCAAGGGACAGCACCGGCTGATCGAGGCGCTCGCGACGGTACGGGACCTGCCGTGGAGCTGCGTGTGCGTCGGCGGCCTGGGCCAGGACCCCGAGTACGTCGGCCGACTCCGGGCCCTGATCGCGAAGCACGGCCTGGAGCACCGGCTGGAGCTGGCCGGACCGCAGGCCGGCGCCCAGCTCGACGCCAGCTATGCCGCCGCCGACCTGATGGTCCTCACCTCCTACGCCGAGACGTACGGCATGGCGGTCACGGAGGCCCTCGCCCGCGGCATCCCGGTCCTCGCGACCGACGTCGGCGGCCTGCCCGAGGCGGTCGGACGCGCCCCCGACGGGGGAGTGCCCGGCATCCTCGTCCCGCCGGAGGACCCCGCCGCCCTCGCGGCCGAACTGCGCGGCTGGTTCAACGAGGCGGACGTACGACGCCGGCTGAAGGCGGCTGCCCGGAGCCGCCGGGCCGCCCTCGACGGCTGGGCGACCACGGCCCGCAGCCTGGCCGGAGTACTGGGCCGACTGCCGAACGAACCCAGGAGGGCGGCATGAGGAAGACGGCTACCACGGAGCGCAGCGGCAGGATCCCGTCCCAGCCGGGACGACGAGCCGAGCCGGGCGGCGGCGGAGAGACATCCGTTTTGCCTTCGGCGAGCACGGAGGCGGCCCTGTTGTCCTCGGCGAGCACGGAGACGGGCCCTTTGCCCTCGGCGAGTACGGAGGCGTCCCTGTTGCCCTCGGCGAGCACGGAGGCCTCCCGACTCCCCTCGGTCAGCGGGGAGGCGGCGCTTCTGTCCTCGGCGACTGGGGAGGCTTCTCCCTTGACCCCGGCGAGCACGGGCAGCAGCGCCGAGGCGTCCGTCTCGCCGTCCATGAGCGCGAGCGGAACCGCGGAGGTGCCCCTCATGCCCACGCCGTCCGTGACGCCCGACCCGTCCGCCGACTCCGTGATCCCCGGCGCCGGGCCCACCGCCGCCCGTCCCGGTGAGCGTCCCACCGTACGGCTCCGTGAGGACGGCCCCGACGAGCAGCCCCGCTACGCCCCCGAGTGGTTGCAGCTGCGCGAGCCGGCCGACGCGGCCGCACGGGCGCACGACCTGCTCGACCCGCTGCGCATCCGGCTGGCGAACCTGCCCGGCAAGTCCGGCCTGGTCATCCACGACCTCGGCTGCGGTACCGGCTCGATGGGCCGCTGGCTCGCTCCTCGCCTCGACGGCGCCCAGCACTGGGTCCTGCACGACCGCGACCCCTACCTGCTGCACTTCGCCGCCGTCGCCTCCCCGCGCGTGGCCGCCGACGGCAGCCGCGTCACCGTCCGAGCCCCGGCGCGGCGACGTCGCCCGGCTCACCGCGGACGCCCTCGCCGGCGCCTCCCTGGTGACCGCCTCCGCACTCCTCGACGTCCTCACCTGCGAGGAGATCGACACCCTCGCCGAGGCCTGCACCGGAGCCGGCTGCCCGGCGCTGCTCACCCTGTCGGTGGCCGGCCGCGTCGACCTGACCCCGTCCCACCCGATGGACCGGGAGATCATGGAGGCGTTCAACGCCCACCAGCGCCGCTCCGGCCTGCTCGGTCCGGATTCGGTCACCGCGGCCTGCGAGGCCTTCTCCGAGCGCGGGGCGACGGTACGGCTGAACCCCAGCCCCTGGCGGCTCGGTCCCGCCGAGGCCGCGCTCACCGCGCAGTGGCTGCGCGGCTGGGTCGGCGCGGCGGTGGAGCAGCGTCCGGAGCTGAAGGAGCGGGCCGAACGGTATCTCCGTGAGCGCCTGGAGGCGTGCGAGGCGGGCGAGTTGACCGTCCTCGTCCATCACACGGACCTGCTGGCGCTGTCCCGGCCGACGGGCGGCGCGGCATGAGCGTGGAGACGGTACGGGCGTACGGGGTGACGGGAGGACGTCTCCGCCGCCGAGGACGAGGCCACCGCCACCCTCAGCGAGGCCACCGCCACCTCGGAAGGCCACCGCCACCTCACCGGCCGCACCCGCACACCGCGGCATCGTCCTCGGCCCTGTCACGGCCGTCCCCGCGGACGTCGCCGTCGCCGATTCCGTATCGGCGTGATCGTCTCCACCCCGCCCGAAGCCGCCACCCCCACACCCTCGGTGGCGCGCGCTCGCCCGCCTCACGGCACCGGCGGTGCGCACCCGTGGGCAGTGCCGTCGGCGTCGTCATCTCGCCGTCCTGCTGTGGCGGCTCGGTACCGGTGTCTTCCTGGACGGGCTGCGGCGGATCGACGGCGGGTCGCTGGTCGCCGCTGTCGGGATCGGTGTCGTCACGACCGTGTTCAGCGCCTGGCGCTGGCAGTTGGTGGCCCGGGGACTGGAGATCCGGCTGCCGCTCGGGCCCGCCGTCGCCGCCTACTACCGTGCCCTGTTCCTCAACGCGGCGCTCCCCGGCGGCGTCCTCGGCGACGTCCACCGGGCGGTGCGGCACGGGCAGAGCACCCGCGACCTCGGCCGCTGTGTCCGGGCCGTCGTCCTCGAACGGGTCGCCGGACAGCTCGCGTTGGCGCTCGTCGGCGCCGGCGTCCTGCTCACCATGCCGTCACCGGTGCTGAACCAGGCCCGGGACCTCGCGCCGGTGGTCCTGTTCGCCCTGGTGGGTGCGCTGGCCGTCGTGCTCGCCCTGCGGATGAACCGGACGCCCGCACGGTACGGCCGGACGCTGGAGGGGGTGCGTGAGGGGCTGCTGTCCCGGCGCAACGGTCCCGGCGTCGCGCTGTCGTCCCTGGTCGTCCTCGCCGGGCACATCGGGATGTTCGTGCTCGCCGCCCGCGTCGCCGGGTCCGACGCCTCCGTCGCCGTACTGCTGCCGATCGCCGTGCTGGCGCTGCTCGCCATGGGGCTGCCGCTCAACGTCGGTGGCTGGGGGCCCCGCGAGGGCGTCACCGCCTGGGCGTTCGGCGCGGCCGGCCTCGGGGCGAGCAGCGGGCTGGCCGTCGCCGTCGTCTACGGGGTGCTCAGCCTCGTGGCCAGCCTGCCCGGCGTGCTGGTCCTGCTCGCCCGCTACCCGCGCGACGAGTCACCGGAGCCGTCGGAGGTGAACAGCGACAAGTACGGTCCGAACGCGTCCGCCAGGCTCTCCAGCAGCGCCTTGCCCTTTTCCGCCGAACCGAGTGAAGGACGGCCGATGACACCCGAATCGGTATAGGCGGACATGCCCAGAGTGAGCAGATGACGACGGTCGTCGGCGACGAAATCGGAGGTCTCATAACCGGGTCGGACGAATTCGGGATGAGCGTGCAGAAGGATGGAGGTCTCGATTTCCCCCGCGTGCATGTCGGTGAGCAGAGACGTGACCACCCCCGCCCGTTCGCACGCCGACTCCCAGTCCTCCGCCGCCGGGAAGAGTGCCATTTTCTCGCCGCGGGAGGAGGATTCCTGAACGACGTTGCCCAGTACGTAGTTTCCGCCGTGTCCGTTGACGACGACCAGGGCGTCGACGCCGGAACGCCGGAGTGAAGCCGCTATGTCCCGTATCACCGAGTGAAGGGTCACCGAGGAGATGCTGACGGTCCCCGCCCAGGCCGCGTGCTCGTGCGAGCAGGAGATCGTCACCGGGGGAAGGAGGTGCACCGGGTACGCCGCGGCGATCTCCCGGGCGATGGCACAGGCGACCAGGGTGTCGGTCGCCAACGGCAGGTACGGGCCGTGCTGTTCGAAGCTTCCGACGGGGAGCACCGCGACCTGTCGTGAGACATTCGCGCCCCGCGTCCGTACGTCCTCCGTGGTGTCCGCCGGCAACGGACCGTATGCCGCCGACCGCGCTTGCGAATCACTCATTCTTTCACGGCCTTTCGTCTCTGCTTAGGAACTCGAGAATCATGACAGACAAAATTGGCGTCCTCGGCAAGAAGTCCCCGCAGCGCACCGGCGTGGAACGCATAGTGAATGCCCCGCTGCCCACCGTGTACGGGCAATTCCGGGCGGTCGGCTACCTGGATCACGACCGCGGCGACGAACAAGTGGCCCTCGTCCACGGCGAGATAGGCACCGAGGACGTCCTCGTCCGGCTGCACTCCGAGTGCCTCACCGGTGACGCCTTCGGCTCCCGGCACTGCGAGTGCGGCGAGCAGCTCGACTCCGCGATGCGGGCCGTGGTCGCCGAAGGCAGCGGCATCGTCGTCTACTTGCGCGGCCACGAGGGCCGCGGCATCGGCCTGCTCGCCAAGCTCCGCGCGATGGCCCTGCAGGCGGAGGGCCTGGACACCGTCGAGGCGAACCTCGCCCTCGGCCTGCCGGTGGACGCCCGGGACTACGGCGTCGCCGCCGGCATGCTGCACGACCTCGGCGTGAACAGCGTCCGCCTGATGTCCAACAACCCCGACAAGCGGGAGGCGTTGGTACGGCACGGCATCGAGGTCACCGAGACCGTGCCGCTGCTGATCCAGCCGTGCGAGAGCAACATCACCTACCTGCGCACCAAGCGGGAACGCCTCGACCATCACCTGCCCCATCTGGACGCGGTGGCCCACCTGTCCTGATTACGGGGGCCGGAGTCCGGACAGGAAGAGGGGGCGGCCCGCACGGGCCCGGCACCGACACCCGTGGGAGGCTCGCCCGTGAGGATGCAGGCGGAAGTCGTCGTGATCGGCGGCGGAGTGATGGGCACGAGCATCGCCTACCACCTCGCCGCCGCCGGTGTCCGTGACGTCGTCCTCGTCGAACGGGACGAGCTGGCCTCCGGCTCCACCTCGAAGGCGGCGGGCGGGGTGCGGGCCCAGTTCTCCGACGAGCTCAACGTGCAGCTCGGGGCGCGCAGCCTGGCCGCGTTCGGCCGGTTCCGGGAGGAGATCGGGTACGACATCGGGCTGCACCGCGTCGGCTACCTCTTCCTGCTGTCGACCCCCGAGGACGTGGCCTCCTTCGAGGCGGGCGTACGGCTGCAGAACGCGCTCGGCGTGCCCAGCCGCCTGCTCACCCCGAAGGAGGCCCGCAAGCTCTCCCCGCTGATCCGCACCGAGGGCCTCCTCGCCGCCGCCTACTCGCCCGACGACGGCCACTGCACCCCCGAGGCCGTCGTCCACGGTTACGCCTCCGCCGCCCGTGCCCTCGGCGCTCGCGTCCTGCGGCACACCGAGGTCACCGGCATCGAACTGCACGGCGACCGCATCACGGCCGTGGCGACGACCCTCGGCCGGATCACCACCGACACGGTGATCTGCGCGGCCGGACCCTGGTCGCGGGCCGTCGGCCGGATGGCCGGCGTGGACCTGCCGGTGGAGCCGCTGCGCCGCCAGATCGCCGTCACCGAGCCGGTCCCGGACCTGCCGCCGGGCCTGCCCATGACCATCGACTTCAGCACCACCCTCTACTTCCACCGGGAGGGCCCCGGCCTCCTCCTCGGCATGTCCGACCCCGACGAACGCGCCGGCTTCGCCACCGACACCCACGACCGCTGGATCCCGCGGCTGGCCGCCGCCATGGAACAGCGCGCCCCGGCCCTCCTCGACCTGCGCCGCACCGGCGGCTGGGCGGGCCTGTACGAGGTCACCCCCGACCACAACGCCCTGATCGGCGAGGCCACTTCGGTCTCCCGGTTCCTCTACGCCACCGGCTTCTCCGGCCACGGCTTCCTCCAGGGGCCGGCGGTCGGCGAGGTGGTCCGTGACCTGGTCCTGGGCCGCGTACCCTTCGTGGACGTCAGCCCGTTGAGCGCCGGCCGGTTCGCGGCCGACGCCCCGCGCCCGGAGGCCAACTGCGTATGACCGAGCTCCATCTGTGGCTGCGCCACGAGGTCCGCCCCACCGAGCGACGCACGCCGATCGTGCCGTCCGACGCCCGGCGGCTCGTCGAGAGCGGGGTGACCCTGACCGTCGAGGAGTCCCCGCAGCGGATCTTCCCGATCGAGGAGTACGAGGCGGTCGGCGCCCGAGTCGCGCCCGCCGGGTCGTGGGTGTCGGCGCCGCCGGAGACCGTGATCCTCGGCCTGAAGGAACTCCCGGACGGTCCCGACCGGTTGGCGCACCGGCACATCTTCTTCGGGCACGCCTACAAACGGCAGCCGGGAGCCGCCGACCTGCTGCGCCGGTTCGCCGCCGGGGGCGGGGCCCTCCTCGACCTGGAGTACCTGGTGGACGAGAAGGGCCGCAGGCTCGCCGCGTTCGGCTACTGGGCCGGGTACCTGGGCGCCGCCCTCGCGGTGCTCCAGCAGCGGGGCCGTCTCGTCGCGCCGCTGACGCCCACCTCGAAGGAGGAGCTGGACGCCACCCTCCGCGCCGCCGCCGGGGACGCGGACTTCACCGCCCTGGTGATCGGCGCCCTCGGCCGCAGCGGTCGCGGTGCCCGCGGGGCCTTCGAGGCGGCGGGCGTCGCGCCCACCTGCTGGGACCTCGACGAGACCCGGAACCTGGACCGGCCGGCCCTCCTCGCCCACGACGTCCTGGTCAACTGTGTCCTGGCCACGACCCCGGTCCCGCCCTTCGTCCGCGAGGCCGACCTCGACGACCCGGCCCGTCGGCTGCGCACCCTCTCCGACGTCACCTGCGACGTCGGCTCCCCGCTCAACGTCCTGCCGGTCTACGACCGCACCACGGAGTGGGACGACCCGGTACGGCGACTGCGCAAGGAGCCCCCGCTCGACCTGATCGCCATCGACAACCTGCCCTCGCTGCTGCCCAGGGAGTCCAGCGAGGACTTCTCCGCCTCGCTGCTGCCCCTGCTCCTCGATTTCGGGACCGGCGGGCCGTGGGGGCGCGCTGCGGACCGGTTCCATCAGGCGAGCCGTGAACACGGCATCGAGGAAGGGGAGTTGCCGCATGACTGACCTGGTACCCGCGAGCGGCACCGTCCACTGGATCGGCACCGGACTGTCCACGGGCAGCGGACTGGCGAAGCTGTGCGAGAGCGCCCCGCGGGTGCGGGTCTGGCATCGCACCGAGGAACGCGCGGCCCAGGCCCTCGACCGGCTGGGCCTCAGCGGGCACGCCGAGCCCCGCGCGTACACCCTGGACAGGCTGACGGCGGCCCTCCAGCCCGGCGACGTCGTCATCTCCATGCTGCCCGCGCCCGAGCACGCCGGGATCCTCGCGGTCTGCGTCGCCTCGCGGGCCCACTTCGCCTGCTCCAGCTACGTGTCGGACGCGGTCCTGGAGCAGGTCCCCGCCGCCGGCGCGGCCGGGCTCGTCGTCCTCACCGAGGCCGGGCTCGACCCGGGCATCGACCACCTCTTCGCGCACAGCCTCGTGGCCCGCGCCCGGGACGCGATCGGCGACGGCACGGCGGCCTCGTACCGCCTCACCTCCTACTGCGGCGGCATCCCCGCGGTGCCGAACGACTTCAGGTACCGCTTCAGCTGGGCGCCTCTCGGTGTCCTCAACGCCCTGCGCTCGCCCGCCCGTTACCTCGCGGACGGCGCCGAGACCACCGCCGCGCGGCCATGGGAGGCGACCCGGCGGCACGTCGTCGACGGGGAGACCTTCGAGGTCTATCCCAACCGCGACAGCCTGCCCTTCGTCGAGCAGTACGGCATGCCGGCCGCCTGGAAACCGCAGACGTTCGTCCGGGGCACCCTGCGCCTGGAGGGCTGGCTGGAGGCCTGGGGCGAGGTCTTCGAGGAGCTGAAGGCGGGGGACGACGCCCGGATCGCCGCCCTGGCACAGGAGTTGGCCGCCACCTACCCGACCACCGACGCCGACCGGGACCGGGTGGTCCTCGTCGTGACGCTGGATGTGGCCGGTCCGGCGGGCCAGGCCTGGTCGGGCAGCTATCTGCTCGACCTGACCGGGGACGAGGAGGAGAGCGCCATGGCCCGCTGCGTCTCCCGCACCCTCGCCCTCGGCGTCCGCCACATCCTGGACGGCTCCCTGCCGCCCGGCCTGAACCGCGCCGCCGAGACGGCGGCACGGTCGGAGGCCTGGCTGCGCGAACTCGCCCTGGAAGGAGTGGACTTCACCCTGCGCGTGGACGCCTGATCAGTCCGTCACGGCCTCGTGCACCAGCCGTTTCAGCTCGGGATAGAGCGTGTGCGAGCCCTTGGGCCGGACCTGCGTCATGAACTGCACCGTCAGATCGCGGCGCGGGTCCACCCAGAACGTCGTCGTGGCGACCCCGCTCCAGCCGAACATGCCCGGACTCGTGGGGACCCTGGTGCGCTCCGGGTCGATCACCACGGAGACGCCGAGACCGAAACCGACGCCGTCGTTGCCGGGTTCGTCATGCGCGGGCCTGCTGCCGAAGGCGCGCAGGTCGACGCCGCCGGGGAGGTGGTTGGAGGCCATGAGGTCCACCGTCGCCGGGGACAGCAGCCGTACGCCGTCGAGTTCGCCGCGGCGCCGCAGCAGCTCCATGAACCGGTGGACGTCGTACGCCGAGGCCACCATGCCGCCGCTGCCGGACAGGAAGCGGGGCCGCCCGCGCAGCGGCAGACCGGCGATCGGCTCGATACCGCCCCCGTCGGTCTCCCCGTACAACTCGGCGAGTCTGCCCGCCTGTTCGTCGTTCACGCAGAACCCGGCGTCGGGCATCCCCAGCGGCCGGAAGATCCGCTCCGCGAAGAACGCGTCGAGCGGCTGCCCGGACACCACCTCGATGACGCGCCCCAGCACATTGGTGGCGACCGAGTAGTTCCACTGCGTGCCCGGCTCGAACTGGAGCGGCAGGCTCGCGTACACGTCGACCGTCTCGGCCAGCGTTGAACCCGGCACCACGGACGACTCCAGATCGGCCTCCCGGTACAGGGCGTCCACCGGATGACAGCGGTACGAGGCGAAGGTCAGGCCCGCGGTGTGGGTCATGAGGTGCCGGATCAGCACCGGCTGCGCGGCGGGGCGGGTCCGGAGGTCGGCGCCCGAGCCGCTCTCGTGGACCTGGATGCCGGCGAAGGCGGGCACATACCGGGCCACCGGGTCGTCCAGCGACAGCTTGCCCTCCTCCAGCAGGAGCAGCGCGGCCACCGAGGTGACCGGCTTGGTCATGGAGTAGAGCCGCCACAGGGTGTCGGAGGTGACGGGCAGCCCGGCCGCCAGGTCGCGCCGGCCGTGCGTGGTGAGGTGGGCGACCCGGCCGCCGCGGGCGACGGCCACGAGGAAGCCGGGCAGGCGCCCTTCGTCGACGTAGTGGGCGACGTGCTGGTCGAGGCGGTCCAGCGCCTTCACGTCCAGCCCGACCTCATCCGGGTCCACCTCTTGTCGCAGCTGTGCCATTGCTCTCCTCCGAAACGTTCGTCGAGGTGCGATCCGGCATACCCAGCCGTAGCGACCTCAGACCTCATCGTCGCTCAGTGAGCCGTGAACGTCCCCGCGTCCGGCCAAGATCGGCGGGTGTGATGTGCGCCGGGAGCCCCGGCAGCACCCCACTCGCCACCGCACCGACGACCGCCACCCCGGCGAGCACCACCAGCGCCCCGTGCCCCATCAGGGTCGTCGCCACGGCCACACCCAGCACGGGCCCGACGTTCATCGCGGTCTGCTGGAGCCCGCCCGCCACCCCGGCCGACTCGACGGGACTGTGCCGTACGACGACATGGGTGGCCGCCACCATCACCGTGCCGAACCCGGCGCCCAGCAGGGCGAATCCGGCGCAGAGCGCGAAGGTGCCCGCGGCCCGGTCCAGGAGCAGGACGCCCGCCGCGAGGACGGCCATCGCGGTCACCGCCGTACGCCGGGCTCCCACCCGGCGCAGCAGGACCGCGCACACGGGTGCTGCGGCCACCATCAGCACCGCCAGCGGCAGGCAGCGCAGGGCGCTTTCGAGCGGATCGAGACCGAGCGTGTACTGGAGGGTGTACGTGCTCACGAACAAGGTGCCCGACAGCGCGGCCGACGCGGCGACCAGGACCCCGAGCGCCGGACCGGCGACGGCCCGCGGCAACAGCGGGCTCGCGGTACGGCGTTCATGGCGCAGGAAGGCCGCACCGGTGACCAGGCAAGCGGCCAGTCCGAGCCACTGCGACGACACCAGTGCGTGCACCAGGAAGCCCAGCGTCACCGCGAGCAGCAGGGCACCCGGCACATCCAGCCGCACCGGCGTCGCGCGCACCGGCTCCCGGCCGGTCAGCGCGAGCAGCCCGAACACCAGCGCCGGAACGACATTGAGGAAGAACACCGCCCGCCACCCGGGCCCGGCCACCAGCACCCCGCCCAGCAGCGGCCCCACCGCGGCCGACACCCCGATGGCCGCGGTGCGCACCGCGATCGGCGTGCGCAGCCGGTCCGGCGGATACGCGGCCCGGAGCATGCCGAGCGTGGCGGGTTGCAGCAGCGCCCCGAACACGCCCTGGACGACGCGGAGTCCGACCACCCAGCCGATCCCGGGCGCAGCCCGATGCCCGCCGAAGCCGCCCCGAACCCGAGCATGCCGATCGCGTAGAGCCGCCGATGCCCGTACCGGTCCCCGAGGCGCCCCGCGAACACCAACAACCCGGCCACGGCGATGAGATAACCGGTGCTGGTCCACTGGACCTGCGCGTACGAGGCGCCCAAGTCCGCTTGCAGGCTGGGCTGGGCGATGGTGAGGACGGTGCCGTCGAGGGCGACGATCACGGCACCGACGACGCTGCTCGCGAGCGCGAGACGCGGCTTCATCCGTCCTCCTGACCGAGGTGCGCGTCGAGGGCCGACCGCAGCAAGGGGGCGAAGTCTTCGGCGCCGGTGGCCAGTTGGAGACTGCCCCAGCCCCACAGCTGGGCGATGCCGTGCAGGTTCGCCCACAACGCGCCCGCGACCAGGCGGGCGTCCAGGTCGGGCCGGACGAGGCCGACCAGCTCCACCAGGCGCCCGAAGAGCGGCAGGCTGGTGTCCCGCAGGCCCAGATGACCGCTCTCCAGCAGATCGTGACGGAACATCAGCTCGTACATGCCGGGGTGCTCCAGCGCGAACGCCAGGTAGGCGCCGGCGAGTCGGGTGACCTGGGCGCGCGGACTCGCCGTACCGTCACCGGCCGCCGTCGCCACCCGCTCGGCCAGCTCGCCGAAGCCGCGCCGCGCGATGGCGGACAGCAGCTCCAGATGGGTCGGGAAATAACGGCGCGGAGCGCCGTGCGAGACGCCCGCCCGGCGGGCGATCTCCCGGAGCGTGAGCGCCTGGACACCCTCCCGGGCCACCAACTCCACGCCGACGTCCACCAGCCGGGCCCGTAGCCCGGTCTCGGATTCATGCATAGACAGTGTCTACCAAGCAGACGTAGACAATGTCTACTGAGGGTGGCAGGAATGGCTGCGGGCGGTGGCGGGGTTGATCCGTTCATGACTCAGAACGCGCTGCTCCAGCTGCTCGGCACCGGACACGGCGGGGTGCTGGTCACCCTCAAACAGGACGGCCGGCCCCAGCTGTCGAACGTCACCCACGCCTACTACCCGGACGAGGGCGTCATCCGGGTGTCGATCACCGACGACCGCGCCAAGACCCGCAACCTGCGCCGCGACGCCCGCGCGTCGTACCACGTCACCAGCCCCGACCGGTGGGCGTACACCGTCGTCGAGGGCACCGCCGAGCTCTCCCCGGTGGCGAAGGACCCGTACGACGACACCGTGGAGGAGCTCATCCGGCTGTACCGCGACGTCCAGGGCGAGCACCCCGACTGGGACGACTACCGGGCCGCGATGGTCCGCGACCGGAGGCTGGTGCTGCGGCTGAAGATCGAGCGGGCGTACGGGATTCCGGCCGGGCGGACCGGGGCTGAGGGCGCGGCCGACGACGGACATCGGCCGCACCGCGCGCACCGGCCGCCCCTGAAATCGGCCGGGACGCACGGGGGCCACCCTCTCCGGCTGGTGAAGTGTGCGGGGTGCGGTCGGCGCCGCTCTTCACTGCTCGTAGGTGCCGATGGTCTTGCCGCGGGCGCCGCCTGTCAACGGGGCGGGGGCGCGGGGGTCTTATGACCGGAGGCGCAGGCCGGACGACCGATGGTCCGCCCCGCCCCGGGTGCCTAGGCTTCCGAAGGTCGGTTCACCCCTGGAAAAGAGATCACGATGCCCGTCAACGGCCGCAGCCACATCCGCGTCGCCCGCCCGTCCCGTGACCTCGCGGCGGCCGAGCGCTTCTGGGCGGGCGGGCTCGGACTGTCCGTCGTCTGGCGTGCCGAGGGCGGCACCGAACCCGGCGAGCACGACCTGCTCATGCTCGGCTGGCCCGATGCCGACTGGCATCTGGAACTCGTCCACGAACCGGCCGACCCGGTCGAGCCACGGCCCACGGAGGAGGACCTCCTGGTGATCTACGTCGACGGCCCCGTCCCCGACGACCTGGTCACCCGCCTCGAAGCCCACGGCGGCAAGCGGGTCTCCTCGCCCAACCCGTACTGGAACCGGTGGGGCGTCACCGTCGAGGACCCCGACGGATACCGGCTGGTGCTGTGCGAGCGGGCTTGGTCCAACGCCTGAGAGGCCCGGTGAACGCCCGGCCCCCGGAGCCGTCGTGGGCGTCCGGGGACCCGGGGACCGAGCGGCGGATCAGGCCGTCACGGTCGCCCGCTCGGCCGCCGTCTCCGGCGCACGCTCGCCGAGCAGCTCCGTCGGGACCTGGTGGGTCTCGCGCGCCGAGAGCGCCGCGATGACCGGCGGGACGCACAGGGCCGCGGTGAACAGCGCCACCGAGAACCAGTCGTCGCCGTCAGGACCGGCGATCTCCGCGGCGAAGGTCACCGCGAACCCGGCCACGGCGAAGCCGATCTGGGTGCCGATGGCCATGCCGGACAGCCGGACCCGGGTCGAGAACATCTCGCCGTAGAAGGACGGCCACACTCCGTTCGCCGCGCTGTAGACCACGCCGAAGGCGACGATGCCGAGCAGCAGGATCAGCGGGTAGCTGCCCGTGGAGATCGCCCAGAGGTAGAGGAACATCGCGATCGCGCTGCCCGCCGCGCCGATCAGGTAGACGGGACGGCGGCCGATGCGGTCCGACAGCGTCGCCCACAGCGGGATCGCGGCCAGCGCGGCCAGGTTGGCCAGCGCGCCCACCCACAGCATCGAGGAACGGCTCATGCCGACCGAGTCGCTCGTCGCGTACGCCAGCGCCCACACCGTGAAGATCGTCGAGACCGAGGCGATGACCGCGCCCGCGATCACCCGCAGGACGTCCGCCCAGTGGTGGCGCAGCAGGATCGCCAGCGGCATCTTCACCACGCCCTCGTCGGCCGTCTGCTGCTCGAAGGCGGGCGTCTCCGCCAGGTTGCGGCGGATGAAGTACCCGACGACGGCGACCGCGATGCTCAGCCAGAACGGCACCCGCCAGCCCCAGGACAGCAGCTGGTCCTCGGGCATCGCGGCGATCGGGATGAAGGCGAGCGTGGCCAGCAGCTGACCGCCCTGGGTGCCGCTGAGGGTGAAGCTGGTGAAGAAGCCGCGCCGGTGCGGCGGCGCGTGCTCCAGCGTCATGGAGTTGGCGCTGGCCTGCTCACCGGCGGCGGAGATGCCCTGGAGGACCCGGCACAGCACCAGCAGGACCGGGGCGAGCGTGCCGACCTGGGCGCGGGTGGGGAGACAGCCGATGAGGAACGTCGACAGACCCATCAGGATCAGCGTGAAGACCATGATCTTCTTGCGGCCGAGCTTGTCGCCGAAGTGCCCGAGGAAGAGCGCGCCGACCGGGCGGGCGGCGTACGCGACGCCGAACGTGGCCAGGGACAGCAGGGTGGCGGTGGCCGGGTCGGACTCGTCGAAGAAGACCTTGGGGAAGATCAGCGCGGCGGCGGACCCGTAGATGAAGAAGTCGTAGTACTCCAGCGCGCTGCCGATCCAGGCGGCGGTGGCAGCCTTCTTCGGCTGGCCGGGTGGCGCGGTGGCGGGGGAGGGGACGGACACGGCGGCTCCTTTGGGGAACTCCAACGTAAGCGGAGTGAGCGGCGGGGAGGGAGAGGCCGGGTCTCGTGAACCCCGGCTAATTAACCCACTGGATAGTTAGTCCCGGTGGGTAGGGATGTTGCGCGCGCGTTTCCCCGCTGTCAAGAGGTCGCGTCCGCGAAGTCGGTCGCCGACCTCAGTCCGCGGCGCGGTCCGCCGTCAGGTACGCGATCACCATGTCGCCCAGCATGTTCCGGTAGTGCTCCCGCTGTGCGGGGTCGACCAGGTCGCGGCCGAAGAGGGCGCCGAAGGTGTGCCGGTTGGCGACCCGGAAGAAGCAGAAGGAGCTGATCATCGCGTGCAGGTCGACGGCGTCCACGTCGGCCGTGAACAGCCCCGACTCCTGGCCGGACTTCAGGATGCGGCGGATCACGTCCAGGGCCGGCGAGCCGATCCTGCCGAGCTTCTCGGAGGCGGCGATGTGCTCGGCCTCGTGGATGTTCTCGATGCTGACCAGCCGGATGAAGTCGGGGTGCGCCTCATGGTGGTCGAAGGTCAGCTCCGCGAGGCGCCGGATGGCCGCGACCGGGTCGAGATGCTCGACGTCGAGCCCCTGCTCGGCCTCGCGGATCACGCCGTACGCCCGCTCCAGGACGGCCGTGAACAGCTGCTCCTTGCCGCCGAAGTAGTAGTAGATCATCCGCTTGGTGGTGCTGGTGAGGGCCGCGATGTCGTCGACGCGGGCACCGGCGAAGCCGACCCGGGCGAACTCGCGCGTGGCCACGTCGAGGATCTCGGCCTTGGTGCGGGCGGCGTCACGGGTGCGCCCGTTGGATCGTGCCGGTTCTTTGACGCTGGTCATCGGGTTCCTTCGGGCGTAGGGCGAGGCTCTCGGGCCGCGTGCGCAGATTCTAGAAGGCGGCCACGCCCGCGCGGCGGGTGAGGGCTTCCCAAGCGGAGGTTCCCGGTGCTATGACTAACTCACTAGTTCGTACATTGTGAGCCGCTCAGGAGGTCCGCGTGGCCAAGGACTCGTATCTCGTCGGACTGATCGGCGCGGGCATCGGCCCGTCCCTCAGCCCCGCCCTGCACGAGCGGGAGGCCGACCGGCAAGGGCTGCGCTACCTGTACCGGCTCATCGACATCGACGCCCTCGGCGTCCCGCCGGAAGCGGTCGGCGACCTGGTGCGCTCCGCCCGCGACCTCGGCTTCGACGGGCTCAACGTCACCCACCCCTGCAAGCAGCTGGTCATCGAGCACCTCGACGGACTGTCCGCGCAGGCCGAGGCGCTCGGCGCGGTCAACACGATCGTCTTCGAGAACGGCCGGGCCGTCGGCCACAACACCGACGTCACCGGCTTCGCCGCCTCCTTCGCCCGCGGTCTGCCCGACGTACCGCTGGAGCGGGTCGTGCAGCTCGGCGCGGGCGGGGCCGGCGCGGCCGTCGCGCACGCCACGCTCACCCTCGGCGCCGAGCGGGTCACTGTCGTCGACGCGCTGGCCGACCGG
>MWJO01000033.1 GCA_002027195.1 Streptomyces sp. GKU 895
CGGACGGGTGGCAGGCGCAGGGTCGCGCGGAACGCCACGTCACCGGCTAGGAAGAGGGCGACGCCGCCCGCGAGGGCAACGCCGGGCCGGTGTGGAGGTGTTCGGTGAGATGGCCGAGGGTCTTCTTCACGCCCGCCGCGAGGAAGGCGATGCCGAGCAGCATCGGCAGGAAGGCGTAGTAGTACGCGTTCATCGCCAGCCGGAAACGGGCCGCCGCGGGCGTGGCGCGGAAGACCTCCTCCGCCCGTTCCTCGTCCCGGACGAAGTACGTCCACCACAGCGCGGTCGCCAGCGCGAGTGCCAGGAACGCGCCGCCGAACAGGCCCGCCGTGAGCGGCAGATCGCCGATGCCGATGCCGATCGCGATGACGGACTCACCGAACGCGACGATGAGCAGCAGCCCGTGCCGCTCCACGAAGTGCGCGGGGTTCAGGCTGCCGAGCTGGGCGCGCAGTGCCTCGGGAGTGCGGCCGTCGGCCCGGCCGGGACCGCGCTCGGCGATGTACGGCGTCACGAACTGCAATGCCAGCGCGAGCACCCACAGCCCGTCCGCGGCCAAACCGTCCAGCAGGCCCGCGACCGTCACCGAGACGCCGGCCAGCGCGTTCGGGACGCCGTACCAGATCGAGTCCCGGCCGTGGCTGCGGGTGTAGAGCGCGGTGTGCACGACGACCACCAGCAGGAAGCCGAGCCCGAAGACCACGCCGGTGTCGTCGAAGACGCGGGGGACCGCCAGCGCGCAGACCATGAACCCGCCCATGCCGAGCATGAGCCCCAGCCGCCGTGACGGGCGGTCCGGCGGGACCTGGTTGGTGAGGTACGCGTAGGCCCCGTACATCCAGAACAGCACGAGGAAGATGAGCGCGACGCGAGCGGCCGTGGCGAAGGACAGGTCACCGGCGAGCAGCACGGTGAGCTGGGTGAGGGTGAAGACGAAGACGAGGTCGAAGAAGAGCTCGAGCGTCGTGACCCTGCGGTCCGGTTCCTCCACTGCGGAGTTCATGTGGTCCCCCTGTGTCGATGATGATCAGATCGTATGAGGGACGCGGCGCCGGGCCGCACCGGACGGCCCGGCACCCCTTCTTTGTCCTGTGAGTGGAAGAAGTCGACATCAATTCGTGCACAGCTTCTTCCCAGGTACGGCAGCCGCTGCTACGTTCCCCTCGAAAGCACGACGCAGTCGGCCGGTCGAGGCGGGGAGGGGCAAGTGAGACGTATGACGGCACGTCCCGCCAACACGCATCAGGCCCGGCTGCTCAAGCTGCTGCGCGACGGGGGTCCCAACTCCCGGGCGCAGTTGGGCGACCTGGTGGATCTGTCGCGGTCGAAGCTGGCCGTGGAGGTGGACCGGCTGCTGGAGACGGGCCTGGTGGTGGCCGACGGGCTCGCCGCCTCGCGCGGTGGCCGCCGTTCCCACAACATCCGGCTCAACCCGGGGCTGCGTTTCCTCGGTGTCGACATCGGTGCGACCTCGGTCGACGTGGCCGTCACCAATGCGGAGCTGGAGATCCTCGGTCATCTCAACCAGCCGATGGACGTCCGTGAGGGTCCGGTCGCGGTGTTCGAGCAAGTCCTGTCCATGGCCGCGAAGTTGAGGGCCACCGGGCTTGCGGAGGGTTTCGACGGGGCCGGTATCGGTGTTCCGGGGCCGGTGCGTTTCCCCGAGGGTGTGCCGGTGGCGCCGCCGATCATGCCGGGCTGGGACGGCTTCCCGGTGCGGGAGGCGCTCAGTCAGGAGCTGGGCTGTCCGGTGATGGTCGACAACGACGTGAACCTGATGGCGATGGGGGAGCAGCATGCGGGTGTCGCGCGTTCCGTGGGTGACTTCCTGTGCGTGAAGATCGGTACCGGTATCGGGTGCGGCATCGTGGTGGGCGGGGGTGTCCACCGGGGTGTCACCGGTAGCGCGGGCGACATCGGGCACATTCAGGCCGTGCCCGGCGGGCGGCCCTGCGCCTGCGGCAACCGGGGCTGCCTGGAAGCCCACTTCAGCGGCGCCGCGCTCGCCCGGGACGCCGTGGAGGCGGCCCAGCAGGGGCGGTCGGCGGAACTCGCCGGCCGGCTGGAGACCAACGGCACCCTGACCGCCGTCGACGTCGCCGCGGCGGCCGCCGCCGGTGACGCCACCGCCCTCGACCTGATCCGTGAGGGCGGCAACCACACCGGCCAGGTCATCGCCGGCCTGGTCAGCTTCTTCAACCCCGGCCTGGTGGTGATCGGCGGCGGCGTGACCGGCCTCGGCCACACCCTGCTGGCCGCCATCCGCACCCAGGTCTACCGCCAGTCGCTGCCGCTCGCGACCGGCAACCTGCCCATCGTTCTCGGGGAGTTGGGCCCCACCGCCGGAGTCATCGGCGCGGCCCGGCTGATCAGCGACCACCTGTTCTCGCCCGCGTAACCACCTCGTCGCGCGTCACTCCGTACGACTCGCCATCCACCTCGTCGCGCGTCACTCCGTACGACTCGCCATCCACCTCGTCACGCGTCACTCCGTACGACTCGCCATCCACCTCGTCACGCGTCACTCCGTACGACTCGCTGCCTCGCCCTGCCCTCGCACCCGCTGCTTCGCCCTGCCCTGAAACCGGCCCGCACGCCCGCCAAGGGGAATCCGCATGGCACCAGAACCTCCGCTGCTCACCATGTCCGGCATCACCAAGTCCTTCCCCGGAGTCCGGGCCCTCGACGGCGTCGACCTCGACGTCCAGGCCGGTGAAGTGCACTGCCTCCTCGGTCAGAACGGGGCCGGGAAGTCCACCCTCATCAAGGTGCTGGCCGGTGCCCACCAGCCCGACGACGGCGTGATCAGCTGGCGCGGCGAGCCGGTCACCCTGCGCTCGCCGATCGCCGCCATGCGCCTCGGCATCGCCACCATCTACCAGGAACTCGACCTGGTGGAGCACCTGTCCGTGGCCGAGAACGTCCACCTCGGCCACGAGCCGACGGCCGCCGGCTTCGTCGTGCGAAGGAGGAGCGCGCGAGCCTCGACGGCCCAGCTCCTGAAGCGGCTCGGGCACGCGGAGATCGATCCCGGGCGCCTGGTCGGCGAGTTGTCGGCGGCCCAGCAGCAGATCGTGTCCATGGCGCGGGCCCTCTCCCACGACGTACGGCTGATCGTCATGGACGAGCCGTCCGCGGCCCTCGACCCGGACGAGGTCGACAACCTGTTCCGCATCGTCGGCGACCTCACCGCCGACGGCGTCGCCGTCGTCTACATCTCCCACCGGCTGGAGGAGATCCGGCGCATCGGCGACCGGGTGACCGTGCTGAAGGACGGCCGGGCCGTCGCGGGCGGGCTGCCCGCGAAGACGACCCCGACCAGCGAGGTCGTGGCCCTGATGACGGGCCGCAACGTCGAGTACGTCTTCCCGGACCGGCCCGCCGCCGCCCCCGAGGGCACCCCCGTCCTCGAGGTGCGCGGGCTCGCCCGGGAGGGCGAGTTCGAGCCGCTCGACCTCACCGTGCATCCCGGGGAGATCGTCGGCCTCGCCGGGCTGGTCGGCTCGGGGCGCTCCGAGATCCTGGAGACGATCTACGGGGCGCGCAAGCCTTCGGCCGGTCAAGTGAGCGTCGGCGGGCGGCCGTTGAAGACCGGCAGCGTGCGCGCCGCCGTCCGCGCCGGACTCGGGCTCGCCCCCGAGGAACGCAAGGCGCAGGCGCTGCTGATGCTGGAGTCCGTCACCCGCAACGTCTCGGTCTCCTCCATGTCCCGCTTCTCGCACGGCGGTTGGCTCGACCGGAGCGCCGAGCGGGGCGCGGCCCGGGCGGCCACCCGGGAACTGTCGCTGCGGCCCGACAACCCCGCCGTGCCGGTGCGCACCCTGTCCGGCGGCAACCAGCAGAAGGCCGTCCTGGCCCGCTGGCTGCTGCGCGGTTGCAAGGTCCTGCTGCTGGACGAGCCGACCCGGGGTGTCGACGTCGGCGCCCGCGCCGAGCTGTACGCGGTGATCCGCCGGCTCGCCGACGAGGGCCTGGCCGTGCTGCTGGTCTCCAGCGAGGTCCCCGAGGTGCTCGGCCTGGCCGACCGTGTCCTGGTGCTGCGCGAGGGGCGCGTCGTCCACAGCGCCCCCGCCCGCGAGCTCGACGAACACCGCGTACTCGACCTCGTCATGGAAGGAAGTCCGGCGTCATGACGCAGCATGCCTCCCCGCCCCGGGACGACACCGGCAAGGTGCCGTCGGCCGGTCAACCCCCTGTCTGGCGTGGCCTGTTCGCCCACGCCGACGTCCGTACCCTGTCCCTCCTCGGGGTGCTCGCCGCGCTGATCCTGGTCGGCGGCATCACCAAGCCGGACGAGTTCCTGGACACCCGCAACCTCCAGCTCGTCCTCACCCAGGCGTCCGTGATCGGCGTCGTCACCGTCGGCATGACCTTCGTGATCATGTCGGGCGGCATCGACCTGTCCGTCGGCGCGATCGTCGCCCTCGCCTCGGTGTGGGCCACCACGGTCGCCACCCAGGAGTACGGCTTCGGCGGCATCCTCCTCACCGCCGTGCTCGTCGGCCTCGGCTGCGGCCTCGTCAACGGACTGCTCATCGCGTACGGCGGGATGGTCCCGTTCATCGCCACCCTCGCCATGCTCGCCTCGGCACGCGGCCTCGCCCTGCAGATCACCGACGGCAAGACCCAGATCGTCACCGTCGACTCCGTCCTCGACCTCGGTCTGCGCGACGCGTACGTGCTCGGCATCCCGCCGCTCGTCATGGTCTTCGCCGTCGTCACCGTCATCGGCTGGCTGGTCCTCAACCGCACCACCTTCGGCCGTCGCACGGTCGCCGTCGGCGGCAACGCGGAGGCCGCCCGCCTCGCCGGCATCGACGTCCGCCGCCAGCGCCTCTACCTCTACCTGCTGTCCGGACTGTGCTGCGGCATCGCCGCCTTCCTGCTGATCATCCTGTCCGGCTCCGGCCAGAACACCAACGGCAACCTCTACGAGCTCGACGCGATCGCCGCCGCGATCATCGGCGGCACGCTGCTCAGCGGTGGCCGCGGCACCATCACCGGCTCCGTGCTCGGGGTCCTGATCTTCACCACGATCACCAACATCTTCGCCCTGAACAACCTGCAGAGCGACGTCCAGCAGATCGCCAAGGGCGCGATCATCGTCGCCGCCGTGCTGGTCCAGCGCCGTACCGCAAGCACGACCTGAGGAAAGGGTTCACCGCCATGACACAGCTCCCCACACGCAGAGGACTGCTCTTCGGGGCCGCCGCCGTATCCGCGGGTGCCGTCCTCGCAGGTTGCACGAGTAACGACTCCGGCGACGAACCGGCCGCGAACGACCAGCCGGCCGCCGACGACAAGCCCGGCAAGGCCGTCACCATCGGCTTCGCCGGCCCGCAGGCCGACCACGGCTGGCTCAACGCCATCAACGACAACGCCAAGAGCCGGGCGAAGAAGTACTCCGACGTCACCCTGGAGATCACCGAGGGCTCCAACGACACCGCCGCCCAGATCGGCCAGATCCAGACGCTGATCAACAAGAAGGTCGACGTCCTGGTGATCCTCCCGGCCGACGGCAAGGCCCTCACCCAGGTCGGTCTCCAGGCCATGCGGGCCGGCATCCCCGTCATCAACCTCGACCGCGTCTTCGCCTCCCCGCAGGCCTACCGCTGCTGGATCGGCGGCGACAACTACGGCATGGGCCTCAACGCCGGGCACTACATCGGCGAGCAGCTGAAGGGCAAGAAGAACGCCAAGGTCGTCGAACTCGCCGGTCTCGACAACCTCGAACTGACCCAGCAGCGCACCAAGGGCTTCGACGACGCCCTGAAGAACTACCCGAACATCAGGAAGGTGGCGCGCCAGGCGGCCGACTTCACGGTGGAGTCCGGGCAGGCCAAGATGGCTCAACTCCTCCAGGCCCAGTCGAACTTCGACGCCCTCTGGAACCACGACGACGACCAGGGCGTCGGCGCGCTGCGCGCCATCGACCAGGCCGGCCGCGACGACTTCCTGATGGTCGGCGGTGCGGGTGCCAAGTCCGCGATGGACGCCATCAAGGCCGGCAACAGCGTCCTCAAGGCGACCGTCCTGTACCCGCCGACCATGGCCGCCTCCGCGATCGACCTCGCTCGCGCGCTCGGCCAGAGCAAGGGCGTCGGTGGTCTCGCCGAGTTCGAGATCCCGTCCTCGCTGACGCTCTACTCGGCCGTCGTCACCAAGGACAACGTCGACCAGTACCTGCCGACGGGCTTCATCTGACCGGGCCGGGCCACGGGCCCCGCTCGACCACAGCGATGAGTCAGTGACACTCCGACGAGGAGGAAATCCGTATGGAAGTCCGTAGGGAACCGAGGGACAACCGGACCGCACCGCCGACGCTCGGCGTGGGCATGGTCGGCTACGCGTTCATGGGTGCCGCCCACTCACAGGGATGGCGCACCGTCGGGCACGTGTTCGACCTGCCGCTGCGGCCGTCCTGGCCGCGATCGCCGGCCGCGACGCGGACGCCGTGCGGGCTGCGGCCGCCAAGCACGGCTGGGCGGCGGCGGAGACCGACTGGCGTGCCCTCATAGCCCGCGACGACGTCCAGCTCGTCGACGTCTGCACACCGGGTGACAGCCACGCGGAGATCGCCATCGCGGCACTGGAGGCGGGCAAGCACGTACTGTGCGAGAAGCCCCTGGCCAACTCGGTCGCCGAGGCGGAGGCCATGGTCGCGGCCGCCGAAGCGGCCCGGGCCCGTGGGCAGTTGGCGATGGTGGGCTTCAACTACCGGCGGGTGCCCGCCCTCACCTTCGCCCGCCGGCTCATCGCCGACGGCAGGCTCGGAGCCTTGCGTCACCTGCGGGTCAGCTATCTCCAGGACTGGCTGGTCGACCCCGACTTCCCGCTGACGTGGCGGCTCCAGCGGGAGCACGCGGGCTCGGGGGCGCTCGGCGACCTGGGCGCGCACATCGTCGACCTCGCGCAGTATCTGACGGGCGAGCCGCTGGTCGGGGTCTCGGCGCAGGTGGAGACCTTCATCAAGGAACGGCCGCGCCTGGACGGCGCCTCCTCCGGCCTGACCGCTTCGGGCGGCTCTCGGCGCGGGCCGGTGACGGTGGATGACGCGGCCGTCTTCACCGGCCGGTTCTCCTCGGGGACGCTCGCCGTGTTCGAGGCCACCCGGATGGCGTCGGGCCGCAAGAACGCCCTGAGGCTGGAGGTGAACGGCGAGCTGGGTTCGCTCGCCTTCGACCTGGAGCGCCTCAACGAGCTGTCCTTCCACGACCATCAGGAGCCCGCCGCGACGGCGGGGTTCCGCAGGATCGTCGTCACCGAACCGGATCACCCCTATCTGGAGGGGTGGTGGCCGCCAGGCCACGGCCTCGGTTACGAGCACAGCTTCGTCCACCAGGCCCGCGACCTCGTCGAGGCCATCGCGTCCGGCACCGACCCGATGCCGTCCTTCGCGGACGGGCTCCAGGTGCAGCGGGTGCTCGCCGCGGTGGAGGAGAGCGCCGAGAAGAACTCCGTCTACACGCCGGTCGCGACAACCGACCGGCGGTGAAGTGGAGTTGCTTGGCCGCGACTGCGCTTTGTCCTCGCTCGGGAAGAAGTTTGTCTTCTTCGTGCACAAGGGGTTCCCGCCGCAGACGAACGGGGCTACGGTCCCTTTCGTGCACAGGAACCACACAGTGGTTCGACACTGACGGCGCCGACAGGTCGTACGGCCGACTCCCGAGACCGACCCAACCCCCGTAACCGCATCCGGGATCAGCCCTCCCGGAGTGCGGCCGAAGCCGCCGAATGCCGGCGGTGGGCGGGAGGCCTCCGGGCCCCCACCCACCGTCCTCCACACCACCTCGGCACAGCGACATGGCACGGAGGCAGTTCGTGAACAACGACGTGAACGCATCGCAGCCCCGGACCGGCGAGCGCACCGCGCGCACCGGCGTCTGGTTCGTCGGAGCCCGCGGATCGGTCGCCACCACCGCCGTCACCGGATGCGCGGCGGTCACCGCCGGACTGCACGCGCCGACCGGGATGGTCACCGAGACACGGCCGTTCGACGGCACCGGTCTGCCGGCCCTGTCCACGCTCGTCTTCGGCGGCCACGACACCGCCCACTGCCCGCTGCCCAAGCGGGCCGAACAGCTCACCGAGGCAGGCGTCCTGCCGCACGGGCTCGCCCCCGCCGTACGCGCCGAACTCCGGGCCGCCGACGAGGAGATACGCATCGGCGGCCCGCTCCCGGACGACGCTCGCGACGACGAGGAACTCATCGCGGACCTCGCCGCCGACCTCACCGCGTTCCGCGAACGCCACGCACTGGCCCGCGTGGTCGTGGTCAACGTCTCCTCCACGGAGCCGCTGCCCGCACCCGACGCCGTACGGCTGCCGGCCAGCTCCCTCTACGCGGCCGCCGCCGTGCGCGCCGGCTGCCCCTACGTCAACTTCACGCCGTCCACCGGGCTGCGCACCCCGGCCCTGACCGAAGCCGCCGCGGCCGCCGGACTTCCCCACGCGGGCCGCGACGGGCAAGACCGGCCAGACGCTGCTGCGGGCCGCGCTCGCCCCGATGTTCGTCCAACGCGCCCTGCACGTCAGGGCCTGGTCCGGCACCAACCTCCTCGGCGGCGGCGCGGGGCGGCGCTGGCCGGACCCGGGCGCGGCGGCGGCGAAGAACGCAGGCAAGGAACGCGTCCTGGCCGACACCCTCGGACACACCCCGCAGGGCGAGGTGCACATCGACGACGTCCCCGTGCTCGGCGACTGGAAGACCGCCTGGGACCACGTGGCCTTCGAGGGCTTCCTCGGCTCGCGCATGATCCTGCAGACCATCTGGCAGGGCTGCGACTCGGCCCTGGCCGCTCCGCTCGTGCTGGACCTGGCCCGCCTGGTCGCCCGCGCCCACGAGGCGGGCCTGTCCGGCCCCCTTCCGGAGCTGGGCTTCTACTTCAAGGACCCCGACGCGGGACCGTCGGGGCTGCCGGAGCAGTTCACGGCGCTGCTGTCGTTCGCCGACCGCCTGCGCAACGCTTCTTGATCCCTCATCCCCGGGCGGCAGCAGCCCAAGCCGCCTCCCCTCACGAGCGACGACGAAGGTCCGCTCGTTCTGAACTCCACCCCCCCGCCGCGCACTGTCCGGCCGCCCAGCGGCCACCTCCTGCGGCTCGCCGGCCCTCTGGTGAGACGGCGTCCGTCAGGCACCCGCAGCATCGCGACAACGAAAGTGAGACCCCTGTGACCGCGTTCAACGACGAAGCCGTCACCGACGACGCCCTGCGCCGCACGCTCGGCGTCAGCCGCCGCCGTTTCCTCAGCACCTGCACCGCCACCGCCGCCGTGGCGATCGCCGCCCCGGTCTTCGGCGCCTCGCCCGCCCTGGCGCAGGACAGAGCCGAAGCCGCCGCCGGTGACCGGGGGCGTTCCGCTCTGGTGCCCCCGCACAAGCGCGGCATCATCCTCTACACCGTCCGTGACGCGATCGGCCGCGACCCGCTCGCCTCCGACCTGCCCTCCGGTTTCCGCGAGGTGTTCCGGCAGTTGTCCCGATTCGGCTACCGCCAGGTGGAGTTCGCCGGCTACGGCCAGCACGCCAACGCGCCCGGCGGCGCCGATCTGGGCACGGTGGCGGGCGCGAAGCTCATGCGTTCCTGGCTCGACGAGTACGGCCTGCGGGCGCAGGGCAGCCACGGCTACATCCCGCCGTCCTGGCCGCTGACCTCGTCCGACCTCGACACCTTCAAGCGCTTCCTGGAGATCGCCAACATCCTCGGCATGGAGCACATGGGGACCGGCGCCGACCCACCAACACCCGCTCCGCGCGGACTGGGACGTGGCCGCGGAGAAGTGGAACACCCTGGGCGCCATCGCCCGCCGCGAGGGCATCAAGCTCTACACCCACAACCACGACGCGGCCTACGACTTCCTCCTCGACGGCGGCCCGCTCGACGCCCAGGGCCAGCCGACCCGCAGCTCCGGCATCCGGAAGCTGGAGTACTTCCTGAAGGTGACGGACCGCAAGAACGTGTACCTGGAGCTGGACGTGTTCTGGGCCCACGTGGCCCAGTACAAGTTCCACACGTACACCGCCCACGACGGCTCGCAGCGCGAGGACGTCTTCGACCCGGCGGCGCTCGTGGTCCGCAATACCCAACGCTTCCCGCTCTTCCACGCCAAGGACGGCGTCGTGAACCTCCAGAGCGGCCTGGGCTACGACATGGTGCCCTTCGGCACGGGCGACATCGACTACCGGAAGTTCTTCACCCGGGTGGGCGCGAAGAACTACCACAACCCGATGGTCGAGCAGGACAACGCACCGAGCACGACCGTGCCCGGCCAGTCCCTGGACTTCGCCAAGATCGGCTACGACAACCTCGCGGCCCTGCGCGCCTGCAACTGACGCGACGTCACCTGCCGTGCCTTCACCTGGCTTTCCACCTGGTCTCTTGTCACCCGCCGGCCAGACCAAAGGAGTTCTGAGTGCGTAACAGACGGATCGTCACCCTCTTCGGGGCGGCCGCGTTGGCCGGAGCCGTCGGGCTGCTGCCGCTTCCCGCAGCCCAGGCCCACCCGTCGGACCCCACCCCGCCGACTTCGTCGGACTTCCAGAAGGTCACCCTCAACGACCGCCCGGGCGAGCCCATGGCCCTGGCTGTCCTGCCCGACCGGCGGGTGCTGCACACGGCACGCACCGGCGAGGTCCGCATCCACGACCCCAAGAGCGGCGTCAACTTCCTTGCCGCCGACATGAAGAAGAGCCCCGCCGGGCTCTACCAGCACGACGAGGAAGGCGTGCAGGGCATCGCCATCGACCCCGCGTTCGCCAAGAACCACTGGGTCTACCTCTACTACTCGCCCCGCCTCGACACCCCCATGGACGACCCCGCCACGCCGGGCGTCAACGAAGGCGACGCACCGCAGTTCGGCACGGCCGCGGACTTCGCCAAGTACAAGGGCGTCACCCGGCTTTCGCGGTTCAAGCTCGTCGGCAACAAGCTCGACTACGACACCGAGCAGAAGATCATCGACGTGCCCGCCGACCGCGGCATCTGCTGCCACGTCGGCGGCAAGATCGACTTCGACCACAAGGGCAACCTGTTCCTGTCGACCGGCGACGACTCCAACCCGTTCTCCTCCGACGGCTACGCCCCGCTCGACGACCGCCCCGACCGCAACCCCGCCTACGACGCGCGCCGCACCGCGGGCAACACCAACGACCTGCGCGGCAAGGTCCTGCGCATCAAGGTCAAGCGCCACGGCGGCTACGCGATACCCGACGGCAACCTCTTCGCGCCGGGCACCGCGAAGACCCGGCCCGAGATCTACGCCATGGGCCTGCGCAACCCCTTCCGCTTCGGCGTGGACGACAGGACCGGTGAGGTCTATGTCGCCGACTACTCACCCGACGCCAACACCGCCAACCCGGGCCGCGGCCCGCCGGTCAGGGCCGCTGGATGGTCATCGACCGTCCGGCCAACTACGGCTGGCCGTACTGCGTGACCACGGACCAGCCCTACCAGGACTACGACTTCGCCACCCAGACCTCCAGCGGCGCCTTCAACTGCGCGAAGCCCGTCAACGACTCGCGCCACAACACCGGCCGCAGCGAACTGCCCCCGGTCGAGAACGCGGAGATCGTCTACGGCTACGGCGCCACCCCGAAGTTCCCCGAACTCGGCACCGGTGGCATCGGCCCGATGGGCGGCCCGGCGTACCGCTACGACAAGCACAACAAGGCCGCCAACCGGTGGCCCCAGTACTTCGACGGCAAGCCGCTCTTCTACGAGTGGACCCGCGACCAGATGAAAGCACTCACCCTGGGCAAGAACAACGAGGTCCTGAAGATCGAGGACGCGATCCCCGGGATCGTCACGGACGGCCCGATCGACGCGGAGTTCGGCCCCGACGGCGCGCTGTACGTCCTGGAGTACGGCACCGGGTACTTCGCGGAACTGCCCGAGGCCCAGCTCTCCCGCATCGACTTCGTCCGGGGCAACCGCACCCCGGAGCCCAAGGTCGCGGCGGACGTGGTCAACGGCACCAGTCCGCTGACGGTCCAGTTCTCCAGCGCCGGCACCAACGACGCCGACGGCGACGCCCTGCGCTACGCCTGGGACTTCGACGCCGACGGCACGGTCGACTCCAGGGAGGCGAACCCGAAGCACACCTTCGACAAGAACGGGGTCTACGACGCCACGCTGAAGGTCACCGACAGCACCGGCCGTTCGGCCTCCGCCTCGGTTCCGGTCGTGGTCGGCAACAAGGCGCCGGTCGTCTCGCTCACCACCGACCCGGCCCCGCACGGCGGCACCCCGTTCCACTGGGGTGACACGGTCACCTGGCAGGTCACCGTCACCGACGACCAGCCCGTGGACTGCGCCAAGGTCAGCGTCTCCTTCATCCTCGGCCACGACACCCACGGCCACCCGCTGTCCACCAGCAACGGCTGCTCCGGCTCCTTCAAGACGTTCGTGGACGGCGGTCACTCCGGCTCGGACAACCTGAAGGCGGTCTTCAACGCCACCTACACGGACACGCCCCCGGCGGGCCTGCCGTCCCTGTCGGGCAGCGCCGAGGTCGCCCTGACCCCGGAGGACTGACCGACTGACGACAGAGAACACACCAGCGGGGCGCCCTCACCAGGGCGTCCCGCGCTCCACTTCACCGGGCCGCCGGCTGCCCGTCGTCGACGGCGATGTGCAGCCGGTCGGCGATCGTCGTGAGGGCGGTCCCCAAGGGGAGCGCGACGCGTGTGACGGCGAACTGGTCGCCCCGGGTCGGGTCCCGGTTGACGATGAGGACCGGCTTGTCGGCCCGGGCGGCCTGGCGGACGAATCTGAGCCCCGACATCACCGTGAGCGACGAGCCCAGGACCAGCAGCGAGGACGCCTCTTCGACCAGCCGCCGGCAGTGCTCGATCCGCTGAACCGGCACCGGCTCACCGAAGAACACCACATCCGGCTTCAGCACGCCGCCGCATTCCCCGCAGGGCACGACCCGGAAGTCACCGACCTGGGCATCGGTGAGATCGGCGTCTCCGTCGGGGTTGATCTCCGCGGCCGTCGGCGCGAATCCGGCGTTGGCCGCCTCCAGCCGTACGGCGAGGTCGCCGCGCGGACTGGTCGCTCCGCACGACAGACACACGACCCGGTCCAGCCGCCCGTGCAGATCCACGACCCCCGCACTGCCCGCGGCCTGGTGCAGACCGTCGACGTTCTGCGTGATCACGCCCGAGAGCACCCCGTGCCGCGCGAACGCGGCCACGGCCCGGTGACCGGCGTTGGGCAGCGCGCGGCCGAACGTGCGCCACCCGAGATGACTGCGCGCCCAGTACGCTGCCGGGCGCGGCGGGCTAGTCCTGGTACGTCATCGGGGTGTATGGCTGAACTGCCGCCTCGCCCGGTAGGCGGATGCCCGATCGTGGAGATGCCGCCCGGTCCGCGAGGACACCACCGGCGCGCACCGCCTCGACCACCGGCCGCAGATCGGTGGTGCCCGGAGGCAGGTCGGAGGGAGGGGTCCAGTGAAGGGTGGGACGCATCCGCATGTCCGCCAGCGTACGAAACCGCGCGGGGCTTCGGCTCCTGATCCGCTAGGCGTCCCCAGGGGCATCGCGCAGGGAACGGACCGTGCTCTGCAGGAACCGGAACGCCTCCGACTGTTCGTTCTCGGTCAGGCCGGCCAGCATTCTGGCCTCGAAGGCCCCTTCGGCCGCACCTTCACGTTCGCCGGCCCCGGCGGCTACCAGCTCACGCTCCACGACCGCGCCTGACGACCCCGGCCCGGCCGGCCGTGCACCCTTGCATCAGGACGGCTGCACCTCGTCGAAGAGGGCCAGGGCCTGGGCGGGGTCGGGGCTCACGAGGCGTTCCAGGCCGGCCGTCGTCATCTCCGCCCACCGGCCCGCTCGTGCCCACATCTGTTCCTCGAAGACGCGGACGGCCTTGTCCAGGTCTTCAGGCCGGGCGGCGACGGCCTCGGCGAGTTCGGCGCCCTCCAGCATCGCGAGGTTCGCGCCCGCCCCCAACGGCGGCATCAGGTGGGCGGCGTCGCCCAGGAGCGTCACCCCGGGGGCGTGCGCCCAGGTGTGTGACACGGGGAGGACGTACAGCGGGCGAGGGGCGAAAGCGGTGCCGCGGCGCAGGAGTTCGAGAACGGGAGCGGCCCAGCCGTCGAACAGGGCCAGGAGCCTCGACCGGGTGGAGTCGACGTCGGGCAGGTCCAGGTCCCTGTGCCAGTCCTGCGGCACCCGGAACTGGGCGTACACCTTGACGTGGCCTCCGCTGTTGCGCTGCGCGACCAGACCTCGGTTCACCCCGTACACGGCCAGCGAGCCGTCACCGATCAGCCGGGCGAGCTCGGGATGGCGCGCGTCGACGTCGTCGAGGGAGGTCTCCACCGCCGTGACCCCCGTGTAGTGCGGCGTCACCGACGAGACGGCCGGACGGACCCGGGACCAGGCGCCGTCCGCGCCGATCACGAGGTCGTATGCCTCCTGCCGCCCGTCCTCGAAGCGGACGAGTGCGCCGTCGTCGTGGGTCTGCGGCACCACCTCTGCCACGCCCCGGCCCCACTGCACGTCGAGCGGGCCGAGTAGCAGGTCGCGGAGCTGCCCCCGGTCGATCTCGGGATTGGCCTCGTCGCCCGGGCGGGGGCGCCAGTCGCGCAGAACCGTCCCGTCCGTGTCCAGGATGCGCATGGCCTGCCCCTCGGGGCGGGACAGGGTCCGGAACTCCGCCAGCAGCCCCGCCTTGTCCAGGGCGAGCTGACCCAACCCCGCGTGCAGGTCCAGCGTGCCGCCCGGAGGCCGGGCATCGGGGGCGGGATCGCGTTCGAAGACGGTGACGGGGTGACCGTGGCGGTGCAGGACACGGGCGAGGGTGAGACCGGCGGGACCGGCTCCGACCACGGCGATACGATGCCTCATGTCGATACACTGTATTGCTCCGATACGCCGCATCGCAACAGGTACGATGTGGCCATGACTGTGTGGGACCGGCCGGAGCCGCCGACGCGCCCCGTACCGCTCGACCGGGAGCGGATCGTCGCCGCCGCCATCGCGCTGGCCGACGAGGGCGGACTGGACGACGTGTCACTGCGCAAGGTCGCCGCCCGCCTGAAGGCCGGACCGATGCGGCTGTACGGCTACATCGCCACCAAGGAGGAGCTGTTCGACCTCATGGTGGACGAGGTCCAGGCCGAGATCCTCCCCGAGGCGCGGCCCGCTGACTGGCGGGAGACCCTGCGCGTCCTCGCCCACCGCACCCGGCAGACCGTGCTCCGCCACGAATGGCTGGCCGACCTGCTCGGCAGCCGTCCGACCCTCGGCCCGAACGCCCTCGCCGTGACCGAGGCCAGACTGGCCGCGCTCGACGGACTCGCCGACATCGACACCGTCATGCGCGCCGCGGAGACCGTGAGCGCCTACACCACCGGTGCGATCAGACGCGAGGTGGCGAACCTGCGCGCCGAGCGCGCCACGGGCCTGTCCAAGAGCGCCTGGCAGCGCGCCAACGGCCCGCACGTGACGAGGATGCTGGCCACGGGACGCTTCCCGGCGCTGTCCAAGGCCGTCCACGAGGCCACGCACGTGGACGCCGAGGAATCCTTCGAGGCCGGCCTGGACTGGGTCCTCGACGCCGTGGCCGCCAGACTCGCCCGGTCCTGAGCGCCTTCGCCGGGATCCCCGAAGCAGGGGACGCCGACGAAGACCCCGGTCGTGCGGATCAGGACAGGAAACCGGCGACGAGTGCGGCGAACTCGTCCGGCTCGGCCAGCCGGATGCCGAGGTCCTCTGCCTTGGCACGCTTGGAGCCGGCGCCCTCGCCGGCGACCACCAGGGTCGTCTTCTTGGAGACGCTGGAGGAGGAGCGGCCGCCGGCGCGTTCGATGAGCTCGTTCATCTGGTTGCGGGAGAGCTTTTCGAGAGCACCGGTCATGGAGCCGGTGACGACGACGGTCATCCCCGCCAGCGGCAGGTCCGCTGTCGCAGCCTCCTCGGGCACTTCGGCAGGGCCGGCGTCCGCAGCGGGCGGCGGCGTCGCGCCGGGTTCGGTCATGTTGACCCCGACCGCGACGAGCTTGTCGATGAGCGGGGCCAGTTCGGCGAGTTCGGCGACGATGGACGGCGCCTTCTCCGTGCCGATGCCCTCCACCTGCTGCATCGCCTCGGCGTCGGCGGCCCGGATGTGGTCCATGGTCGCGAAGTGACGGGCGATCCGCCGGGACATCGACCGGCCCGTGCCCCGCACCCCGAGCGCGCACAGCACCCGGGACAGCGGCTGCCCCTTGGCCGCGGTCAGCGCGGCCAGCAGGTTGTCCGTACTGGTCTCGCCCATCCGCTCCAGGGCCAGGAGCTGCTCGCGGGTGAGGGTGAACAGATCGGCGAGATCGGCGACCAGACCGGCGTCGACGAGCTGGACGACCCGGGTGTGCCCCAGGCCCTCGATGTCGAGCTGGTCGCGGCCCGCGGCGTAGGAGAGGGAGGCGACCAGGTGGCAGTTGCGGCCGTTGGTACAGCGCCAGCGCTGCTCGCTGGTGTCGATGTCCGACCCGCAGCGCGGGCACACCTCGGGGAAGGCGATGGGCTGCTCGTCGCCGGTGCGCAGGTGGGCGACGGGGGCCTCGACGCGGGGGATGACATCGCCGGCCCGGTAGACCATGACGTGGTCGCCCAGGCGCAGGTCGCGGCGCGTGATGTCGGCCGGGTTGTGCAGGGTGGCGTAGGTGATGGTGGAGCCGTCGATCTCGACCGGTTCCAGGACCGCGCGCGGGGCGATGATGCCCGTGCGGCCCACGTTCCACTCCACTTCCAGCAGCCGCGTGATCTTCTCCACGGCCGGCAGCTTGTAGGCGATCGCCCACCGCGGGGCGCGGCTGCCGGAACCGGCGGCCTGCTGGTCGGCGGCCAGATCGGCCTTGATGACGACGCCGTCGATCCCGAACGGCAGCTCGGCGCGCAGCGCGGCGATCTCCTCGACCCGGCCCAGGACCTCCTCGACGCCGTCGGCGGTGGTGCCGGGCACGGAGGTCGACGCGGTGGTGTTCACCCCCAACGCGGCTGCCTGCGCCATCAGTTCGCTGTGCGCGCCCTCGCCGAGCCGGTCGGCGAGAGCGGGGTCGGTGCCGGGCAGCGGGAGCAGGCCGTAGCCGAAGAACGTCATCGGCACGGTGTACGTACGCTCCTTGGCGCGCAGGGTGCCGGCCGCGGCGTTGCGCGGATTGGCGAACGGCTGTCCGCCGTGCTGCGTGCGCACCTCGTTGGCGTGCTCGAACTGGGCCGTCGTCATCAGGACTTCGCCGCGGACCTCCACGGTGACCGGCTCGGACAGGGTGTCGGGCAGGCCCTCGATCGTGCCGATCGCATGGCTGACGTCCTCCCCGGCTGTGCCGTCCCCGCGGGTGATCAGCTGTCTCAGCCGGCCGCGGGTGTAGCGGGCGGCGATGGCCAGCCCGTCGAGCTTCGGCTCGCTGCTGAAACGGGTGACGTCATGGCCGATGCGGCGGGCCAGTGAGGCGGCCCAGGTGGTGAACTCCGCGGCGGAGAAGACGTTGTCGAGACTGAGCATCGGCACCGTGTGCGGGACGTCCCCCTCCACCGCGCCGCCGGCGACCTTGCCCGTGGGGGAGTCGGGGAGCACCTGGTCGGGGTGGGCGTCCTCCCACTGCGCGATGCCGCGCACCAGCCGGTCGTAGGTGTCGTCGTCCAGGGGCGAGGTGCCGCCCTCGTAGTAGGCGGCCGAGGCCTTCACCGCGTCCTCGACCGCCTGCGCGTAGGCGGCGGCATCCACGATCTGTGCAGCTGGTGTCGTCATGCGGATCATCTTGCACGCCGCCACTGACAACGCCCCGCCGCCGACCGGCGCGCGAGGCGAGCCCCACCGGGCGGCCGGTGATCATACGCAAGACGTGGCGGCCCTCACCGAGCCGCCACGCCTGCCGTCGCTAGCCGTCAGACCCGGTCGGCCGCGATCAGCACGTACTGGAAGGAGCCGTCCCGGTACGACTCGATGAACGCCTCCTCGATCCCGGTGACCAGCGACGACGTCGCCCGCAGCTCCCAGTAGGGCAGGGTGTCCGGGGTCAGGTCGATCACGGTCTGCGGCACGAGCCGGTTGTCGGCCATCGCCCGCAGATACTCACGCCGCGAGTGGATGTTGCACTCGAAGTGGGCGTTGATCTGGGAGACCCACTTCGACGGCTGGCCGTAGCGGGGGTTCCAGCAGCCGGTGATGGTCACGTACCGGCCGCCCACCTTCAGGAAGCGGGAGTGCTCGGCGAACAGGTCGTGCAGGTCGACGTACATGGTCGACTCGTTGTTCCACGACGCGGTGATGCTGCCCTTCTCGAAGGGGGTGTCGAGCATGTTGCACACCCGGGAGCGCACATGGTCCTGGATCCGCAGGTCCCGCGCCCGCCCGTTGCCGAAGTCGGCCTGGGTGGCGGACAGGGTGACGCCCTCGACCTTGCAGCCGAAGCGCTGGTGGGCCATGACCATGGAGCCGCCACGCCCGCAGCCGGCGTCCACGAGGGTGTCGTCGGCGGTGACGGGGCCGAGGTGGTCCAGGAGGAACTCGGCCTGGGCGGACTCCAGTCGGTGCAGCTCGGCGATGAGCTTCTTCTCGTACTCGCTGTGTTCCGGATCGCCGAGGGCTTCGTGGTTGACCGGGCCGATGCCGTAGTGGTGGTGGTAGAGCCCGTCCACGTCACCTAGGCGCAGGTTCACCGGCCTCGCCTCGTTGTTCCAGTACCGGGCGATGTCCCCCTGGTAGGGGGTCGCGGGGGCCGGGATCGTCGCAGAGACGGTGGGGGTGATTTCTGTGGTCACTGAGTGTCCGTTCCTTACCAGAAGGCGGGCAGGCTGTAGCGGTAGGTGTTGGTGCGATGCCAGTCGTGGTTGCCGTCGACCCAGGTGGCCACGCCCTTGAGGAAGCGCACCACGGGGGGTAGCGGGCAGGCCGCGGCCAGGTCGGCCGCCGCCGCCTCGAAGGCGTGCATGAGGTCGTTGTGGACCTCGACCGCCTTGAGATAGGCGTCGCGTTCCGAGAGCTTCTCCCGTTCGGCGATCACCACGGGCAGGTTCAGGTGCCGGCCGGGGGCGGCGAGTTCCTTGGTGTACGAGTACAGGTCGTTGACGATGGTGGTCGCGTTGCCGGCCAGGGCGATGACGCGCTGCATCTCCGGCCGGGCGTGCAGGTCGGCTGGTAGTTCGTAGCCTCCGATGGTGTCGGTGATGGTGGGGCAGGGGCGGAAGTTGTTGAACTGGCGCATGGCCAGGTACTCCCACACCTCCGGGACGTGGTCGGTCTCGGCCCAGGCGGCCTCGGCCAGGTAACCCATGTGCAGCCGGGCCATGTCGTGGCGGTAGCGGTCGACCTGGGAGGGCGAGGCCATGGCGGTGAAGTAGTCCATGGCACTGCGATAGGCGCGCCGCGGCGGGTCCGAGCCGAGCGACTCCAGCCAGGACGGCGCGTACTCCGGGGTGGTGTGGAGCGGGTCGAGCGCGGTGTGGGCCAGCAGGAGGCGGCCGCCGAGGCCGACGGGTGAGCCGCCGTGGTCCTCGCAGTAGCAGTCGTCGACCGCGTTCTCCGCGACCATCAGCCGGGTGGCGATCATGAGGTGATCGACCGTGGGGGCGTCGGGATGGCAGCCGACCATGTACCGGCCGACCGAGAAGCCGTCGAACTGCCCCTCCCACTCCTCGGGATAGAGCTGGACTCGTCCTCGGCCCAGCCGCTTGATCCGCCGGCTCACCTCCTCGACGCGCGCGGGGTCGGCTCCGGGATCGGGTGGTGGTAGAGGCCGGGTACGGCCTGGCCTTCGGCAGGTGGCGCGGTGGCCGGGGGCGCCGGGACGGCTTCCGGCGGCGGCCGGTGCGCGGTGCGGGCGAGGGACAGCGAGGCCGTGCCCAGGCCGGTGGGTCCGCCCAGGACCGCTCGACCCCCGACGTGGTCTCGGACGAGGGCGCGGACACGGCCTCCGGCAGGGGCGGAGCGGCGGATTCCGTGACAGTGGCCGGCGGTGACGGAACCGCCCCCGTGGAACTGCCCGCCAGTGACAGCGAGTTGGTGCCCAGTCCGGTCGGCCCGCCCAGGACCCGCTGAAAGACGGGTTCGGCAGAGGGTTCGGCAGGCGTGCCGGCGACCGGCGAAGGCGGCGGGGGAGCGGTCGCCGGATGCAGTACGGCATCGAGTCCGAAGGCGGCCGCGGTGATCGGAGGATCGGGGACGGCCGGGGTCGGAACCTCCGGCACGGCGCCGGAAGGCAGCGACCGCTGCCCGGGGATGGACGGTCCAGGGGGCCCGGATTCGGGCATCCACTACTCCTTGCTGTGGTGTCGGGGACAGGCTCGCTCAGCGCGCAGGGGGCGTCAGTCGCGACCGCGGGCGATCTGCACGTTCTCCATGACGCCGAGCGCGTCGGGCACGAGCACCGCGGCGGAGTAGTACGTGCTGACGAGGTAGGACATGACGGCCTGCTCGTTGATGCCCATGAAGCGCGCCGAGAGCCCCGGTTCGACCTCGTCCGGCAGTCCGGTCTGCCACAGGCCGATGACCCCTTGGCTTTTCTCGCCCGTGCGCATGGCGATGATGGAGCTGGTCTGCTCCCTGCTGATCGGGATCTTGTTGCAGGGCAGGATCGGAACCCCGCGCCAGGCCGGCACGGACTGCCCGCCGACATCGACGTGGTCCGGGTAGAGCCCGTAGGCGTTGAAGCCGCGGCCGATGGCGGCGATCGTCCGGGGGTGGGCGAGGAAGAACTTGGTGCCGCGGCGGCGACAGAGCAGATCGTCCATGTCGTCCGGGGTGGGCGGGCCGGAGTGGGGCTGGATGCGCTGCTTGAAGTCGACGTTGTGGAGCAGCCCGAACTCACGGTTGTTGATGAGCTCGTGCTCCTGGCGCTCACGCAACGCCTCGATGGTCAGCCGGAGTTGCTCCTCGGTCTGGTTCATCGGCCCGTTGTAGAGGTCGGCCACCCGGGTGTGGATCCTCAGGACGGTCTGCGCGACGGAGAGTTCGTACTCCCGGGGCTTCAACTCGTAGTCCACGAAGGTGTTCGGCACGTCGACCTCGCCGACATGGCCGGCCGACACGGCGATCTCCGCCTCGCCGTGCTTGTTCTGCGGTCGCCGTGCGCTGGAGCCGAACTCGGTGAGGTGGGCCTGAAGGCCGGGAGCGGAGTCCCGTACGGCGGCGAAGTCGGCGCGGGAGAGGGTGAGAAGGGTGCCGGAGGTCTCGGCGGTGGCCGTGTACTCGTGGCAGGCGTCCGGGTCGAGGAGGGCGTCCTCACCGAAATGGGCGCCGTCGGCGAGGACCGCGATGGCGATCTCCCCGCCGTACTTGCCCTCACCGGACTGGCTGATCCGCCCGTCGGCGATCAGATGGATGCGGTCGGCCGGGCTGCCGCGCGAGGCGATGACCTCGCCGGCGGCGAAGTCGCGCTGGGCGCAGCGGTCGGCGAGCGCGGTGAGGACGTCCAGGTCCTCGAAGCCCCGCAGCAGGGCCAGTTCGCCGAGTTCCCGGGGGATCACCCGGACCGTGGCTCCCTCCTGCACGAACTCGATGCGACCGTCGCCGAGGGTATGGCGCAACCGCCGGTTGACCCGGTAGGCGCCGCCCTTGGTCTCGACCCAGGGGAGCATCCGCAGCAGCCAACGGGAGGTGATCTCCTGCATCTGCGGGGCGGACTTCGTGGTGGTGGTGAGGTTGCGCGCGGCGGCGGTGCTCAGGGACTGCTGCGGCGCGGCTGGTGCGGCCTCGGTCTCCGGGCTGCTGTCCACGGTCATCGGGGTGGGCTGCTCCTTGTGTGGCCGGACGGTCGCGCACAGCTGTGCGCCGGTCGGGAGTCGGGGAGGATGGGGCGACGGAACGGGACGGCGGCGGTGATCCATCCACCGCAGGACCGTAACGGCCGGTTGCGCCGCCTCGCCCGGAGAAGCCAGCTGCTTCCTTCGAAGCGGTGACAATCATTCGAATACGGTTTATCGGTCCAAGAGCGACATCGCGCCACTCTTCGCGGGCCGCCGCAGCGCCCGTAGGCCTCTCACCAGGCCGAACGGCGTCCGGCAGCGGTCGAGTGATACATGATCAAGCCGCACCGATGCGAAAGCCGGCAGGAAGGAAGACCCACCGTGATCCTCCCGAAGGTCAGGGACCCCCGCTTCGTCACGATCCGCCGGGGCGGCACCCTCACCGACGCCGATCACCATCTCCTCGCCCTCTGGGCGGCAGCCTGCGCGGAACACGTCCTCGGCCTCTTCGAGACGGCGCGACCCGAGGACCCGCGTCCGCGCCGGGCCATCGAGCACGCCCGCGCCTGGACACGCGGCGAGGTCAGGATGATGGAGGCCCGGGCGGCAGGCGGCCATGCCATGGGCGCCGCTCGCGACCTGCGGGGAGCGGCCCGGCACGCCGCCTACGCCGCCGGTCAGGCCGCGGTCGTCGCACACGTCGCCGCGCACGAACTCGGCGCGGCCGCCTACGCGATCAAAGCCGTACGCGCCGCCGCACCGAAAACCGAGAGCGAGGCGGCGGGCCGACGCGAGTGCCAATGGCAGCGCGATCAGCTTCCGGAGACGATTCGCGAACTGGTCCTCGACGACCAGCGGTTGCGGAACGACATCTGCTGGTCCGTCTTCGACTGCTGACCCCACGGACGGCGTGGAGCGGACGGGTTGACGACGGTCCTGCTCGCTGGGCTATGTTGCGGAACATGACTACCGGGACGGCATCGCGCCACACACGGACAGGTGACCCGGTGCTGTTCTGAGCGCCGAACGGGCCGGTGCGGGCCCGCTGTTGGACCGAGGAGCCCGTGCCGCCGCGCGGGCTCCGCCTCCGTCGTGTTGATCGCAGGCTCGACACATCCACCACGACAGGAGAGTTCATGACCGTCTCGACGCTGCTGATTCCCACCGCGGACGGCCGGGCCGACGCCTTCGCCGCCTTCCCCGACCACGGCGCGCACCACCCCGGCGTGCTGATGTACCCGGACGGCTTCGGCATCCGGCCCGTGCTGCGGGACATGGCCCGTCAACTGGCCGCACACGGCTACTACGTGCTCGTGCCCAACCTCTTCTACCGGCACGGCCCGGCACCGGTGACCGACCTCCCCGAGCACATCGGAGAACAGGCCCGGCCCGCGATCTTCGCCCGGTTGATGCCCCTGATCGAGGCGCACACCCCGGAACGCGTCCTGAGCGACGCGGACGCCTATCTCAGGTTCCTCACCGCTCAGCCCGAGGTCAGCGCCGGACCGGTCGCGGTGACCGGCTACTGCATCGGCGGCCTGTCGGCCACCCGCACCGCCACGGCTCACCCCGGCCGGGTGGCCGCCCTCGCCGCGTTCCACGCCCCCGTGGGAGCCGACGGACCGGACAGCCTGGCCGAGCTCACCGCGGAGGTCCACTTCGGCCACGCCGAGAGCGACCTGACGCCCGAGGCCCTCGGCGAGCTCGACAAGGCCCTGGACGCGGCGGGTGTCACCTACACCTCCGAGATCTACCCCGGTACCGTCCACGGCTTCACCATGTCCGACACCGACGCCTTCGACGCCACCGCCTTGCGGCTCCACTGGGATCGCCTGCTGCCCCTTCTCGGCCGCACCTTGTCCGGCAGGACCTGAGCCTCCCGTACGGGCGTGGGCCGGGCGTCGTACGACGCTTCAGAACGCCGACCGGATGATCCCCACCGTCCGCGCCAGATGCGGTTCGGCGCGGTCGGCGCGGTGGGCGACGGCCAGTTCCACGCGGGCGCCGGCCCCGGCCAGCGGCAGATAGGCCACGCCGTCGAGCGTCAGCGCGGTCACGGGCTCGGGTACGACGGCGACGCCGAGGCCGCCGGCCACCAGGGTGACGAGCGTCGAGGTCTCGCCGACCTCGTGCCGGATGTGCGGCTCGACGCCGGCGTCCCGCATCAGGCCCAGCACCACGTCGTACATCACGACCGGCGGTCGGCCGAGTGCACGATCAGGTCGGCGCCGGCGAGGTCCGCGACGCGCAGCCGCTTGCGCCCGGCGAGCCGGTGCCGACCGGCACGGCGACCACCAGCCGGTCCCGGCGCAGGGTGTGCACCGCGAGGGACAGGTCGGCCGCCGTCGGGCGCAGCAGCGCGACGTCGATCGCGCCCGTGCGCAGCGCCTCGACCTGGTCGGGGGCGAGCATCTCGCCGCGGAAGGAGAAGTCGACGCCGGGGAGTTCCTCCGTGAGCCGCCGGGAGAGCGCGGGCAGCAGGCTGTACGTCGCCGAGCCCACGCACCCGATCGCGAGGTGGCCCACCGACCCGGCGGCGACCCGGCGGGCATGCTGTCCGGCCTCGTCGACCTCGGCGAGGATCGCGCGCGCCCGCTCCAGATAGGCGCGGCCCGCCTCGGTGAGGTCGACGCGACGGGTGGTGCGGTGCAGCAGCTCGACGCCGAGTTCTGCCTCCAGCTGGCGGATCTGCTGCGAGAGCGGTGGCTGCGCCATGTGCAGCCGCTCGGCGGCACGGCCGAAGTGCCGCTCCTCGGCCACCGCGACGAAGTACCTGAGATGCCGCAGATCCATATGTCGTCCATATCAATCGACGCGGATATACGTACTTCAGGATATCTAGCGCGCGGACTACCGTCGTCACCATGACCGCATTCCTCTACGCCGCCACCCGGACGCCGTTCGGCCGCTTCAACGGCGCGCTGGCCGGCGTCCGCCCCGACGACCTCGCCGCCGCCGCGATCACCTCGACGCTCGCGAGGGTGCCGCACCTCGACCCCGCCGCGATCGACGACGTGGTCTGGGGCAACGCCAACGGCGCCGGCGAGGAGAACCGCAACGTCGGCCGCATGGCGGCACTGCTCGCCGGACTCCCGGTCAGCGTGCCCGGCACCACGGTCAACCGGCTCTGCGGCTCCAGCCTCGACGCGGCGATGACGGCGAGCCGCACGATCGAGTCCGGCGACGCCGAGGTGGTGCTGACCGGCGGTGTCGAATCGATGACGCGCGCGCCCTGGGTGCTGCCCAAGTCGGCGAAGCCGTTCCCGGTCGGCGATGTCACCGCGGTCTCCACCACGCTCGGCTGGCGGCTGGTCAACCCGCGCATGCCGAAGGAGTGGACGATCAGCCTCGGCGAGGCCAACGAACAGCTCCGGGAGCGCTTCGGCATCACCCGGGAGCGGCAGGACGAGTTCGCCGCCCGCTCCCACCGACTCGCCCACGCCGCCTGGGAGTCCGGCTTCTACGACGATCTGGTCGCGCCGGTCGAGGGCGTGGACCTGACCCGCGACGAGGGCATCCGCCCCGGCTCCACGCCCGAGACGCTCGCCGGGCTCAAGCCCGTCTTCCGTACCCCCGAACAGGGCGGCACCATCACCGCGGGCAACGCCAGCCCGCTCAACGACGGCGCCTCCGCGGTGCTGCTGGGCAGCGAGCGGGCGGCGGCCACGATCGGCACCGACCCGATCGCCCGCATCGCAGGCCGCGGCGTCATGGCCCTGGAACCCCAGGCCTTCGGCTACGCCCCCGTCGAGGCCGCCAACCGTGCACTGGCCCGGGCCGGGATCGGCTGGGACCAGGTGGGCGCCGTCGAACTCAACGAGGCCTTCGCCGTGCAGTCCCTCGCCTGCCTCGACGCGTGGAAGATCGACCCCGCGATCGTCAACCAGAAGGGCGGCGCCATCGCCATCGGCCACCCGCTGGGCGCCTCGGGCGGCCGTGTCCTCGCCACACTGGCCAAGGTGCTGCGCGAGACGGGGCAGCGCTACGGCGTCGCCGCGATCTGCATCGGCGTCGGCCAGGGCCTGGCCGTCGTACTGGAGAACTGCGATGTCACGGGGGAGGGCCGATGAGCCGGGCGAAGATCGTCGAGAGCGCGGACGCCGCGGTCGCCGGGATCGAGGACGGCTCCACCGTCCTCGTCGGCGGATTCGGACTGGCCGGGATGCCCTTCGACCTGATCGACGCGCTCATCCGGCAGGGCGCGAAGGACCTCACGATCGTGTCCAACAACGCGGGCAACGGCGACGTCGGACTGGCCGCGCTGCTGGCCGCCGGACGGGTGCGCAAAGTGCTGTGCTCCTTTCCGCGCCAGGCCGACTCCTGGGTCTTCGACGACCTCTACCGCGCCGGGAAGATCGAGCTGGAGGTGGTGCCGCAGGGCAATCTCGCCGAGCGGATGCGCGCGGCCGGGGCCGGGATCGGCGCCTTCTACTGCCCGACCGCGGTCGGCACACCGCTGGCCGAGGGCAAGGAGGTGCGGGAGATCGACGGCCGCACGTATCTGCTGGAGTACCCGATCAAGGGCGACTACGCGCTGATCGGCGCCCATGCCGCGGACACGCTGGGCAACCTCGTCTACCGCAAGACCGCCCGCAACTTCGGACCGGTCATGGCCACCGCCGCGACGACCACCATCGTCCAGGTCGAGCAGGTCGTCGAGGCCGGCGAACTCGACCCCGAGGCCGTCGTCACCCCGTCCATCTACGTCGACCGGATCGTCCAGGTGACGGCCCGTCACTACACCGTCCAGGGGGCACGATGACCACCGCGTACACCGACCACCGTCTCTCGATGGACGAGCTGGCCGCCGTCATCGCCCGCGACATCCCGGCCGGGTCCTTCGTCAACCTCGGCATCGGACAGCCCACCAAGATCGCCGACCATCTGCCGGCCGGCTCCGGTGTGGTGCTGCACACCGAGAACGGCATGCTCAACATGGGCCCGAAGGCCGAGGGCGACGCGATCGACCCCGACCTGACCAACGCCGGCAAGGTCCCGGTGACCGAACTGCCGGGAGCTGCCTACTTCCACCACGCCGACTCCTTCGCCATGATGCGCGGCGGACATCTCGACGTCTGCGTCCTCGGCGCCTACCAGGTCGCCTTCAACGGTGACCTCGCCAACTGGACCACCGGGAAACCCGACGACATCCCCGCCGTCGGCGGTGCCATGGACCTCGCCATCGGCGCCAAGGACGTCTACGTGATGATGACCCTGTTCACCCGCACCGGCGAACCCAAGCTCGTACCGCGCTGCACCTACCCGCTCACCGGCGTCGGCTGCGTCAGCCGCGTCTACACCGACCACGGCGTCTTCGACGTCGGCCCCGACGGCGTACGCATCCGGGAGACGTACGGCATCGACGCCGGCGAACTCGCGCACCGGTGCGGCATCACGCTGCCCTAGCGGTGCGGGTGGGGCTTGACCAGGCCGCTCTGGTAGGCGATGACGACCAGTTGGGCGCGGTCGCGGGCGTCCAGTTTGGTCATGGCGCGGTGGATGTGGCTGCGTACGGTCAGCGGGCTCAGCACCAGCCGGTCGGCGATCTCGGCGTTGGACTTGCCGTGCGCGGCCAGAGCCACGACCTCGCGCTCGCGGTCGGTGAGGGCCTGGACGGCGTCGGGCAGGGCCAGGAAGCCGTCGGTTTCGGGCGTGGCGAGGAAGCGGGCGATCAGGGCCCGGGTGGCGGCGGGCGACAGGAGGGCCTCGCCCGCCGCGACTGTGCGGATGCCGGCCAGCAGGACGTCGGGGCTGACGCCCTTGCCGAGGAAGCCGCTCGCGCCGGCCCGCAGGGCCTTGGCGACGTTCTCGTCGTTCTCGAAGGTGGTGAGGACGAGGATGTGGGTCCCGGACAGCTCCGGCCGGGCGCAGATGGCGGCGGTGGCGGACACTCCGTCGAGGTTGGGCATCCGGATGTCCATGATCACCACGTCGGGACGGTGCTCGGCCACCAGATCGACGGCCTCCTGGCCGTCGGCGGCCTCGGCGACGACGGTCAGGTCCTCGACGGAGTCGATGAGGATGCGGAAGGTGGCGCGCAGCAGCGCCTGGTCGTCGGCGAGCAGGACGCGGATGGTCATAGGGCGGGGCCTTCGTGAGGACGGGTCGCGCGGCTGCCGTGACGGAGTTCCCCGAGGTCTTCCCCGAGAGCTTCCCCGGGGTTCTCGTCGCGGTCGTCGAGCGGGAGGGTGCAGGCGACCTCGAAGCCGCCTTGCGGGCGGCGGCCCGCGTGGAAGGTGCCGCCCGCGGCGGTGGCCCGCTCGCGCATCGTGACCAGACCGAACCCTCCGGTGATGTTCGGCGGTCCGCCGGGGGCCGCGTCGTTGGTGACGCTCAGGGTCAGCCGGTGCGGGGCGTAGCGGAGGCGGACTCGCGCGGCCGGGGTGGCGGCGTGCTTGCTGACGTTGGTGAGCGCCTCCTGGACGATCCGGTACGCCGTCAGGTCCAGCACCGGGGTGAGCCGGCGCTCGTGTCCCTCGACGCCGACGGTCACCGTCAGGCCGGCCGCCGCGCACGTCTCGACGAGGGCGGGCAGGTCGCGCAGTCCGGGCGCCGGGGTGAGGTCGTCGCCGTGATCGGAGTCCTGGCGCAGCAGCCCGACCGCGGCCTTGAGCTCGTGCAGGGCGGCGGAGGTGGTCTGCGGCAGCTTGCCGATGATGTCCAGCGCCTGGTCGGGGTGGGTCGCCGCGAGATGGGCGGCGGTCGAGGCCTGGGCGTCGGCGAGCGTCAGATGGTGGGCGACCACGTCGTGCAACTCCCGGGCGATGCGCATCCGTTCCTGGAACACCCGGTGCCTGGCCTCCTCCTCGCGCTCCCGGGCGGCGTGTTCGGCGCGGGCGGCGGCGTACTCGCGGCGTACCCGGACGTAGCTGCCGAAGGCCGCGGCCAGCAGCACCCAGGCCGTCGGGTTGACGATGGACAGGACGGGCGAGCGCTCGAACGGCGGGAAGAACAGCCCGGTGGCCACCATGCCGAGGGCGGCGGCCAGCGCGCTGCTCCAGGTGGTGCGGCGCGGACAGTGCACGCTCAGCGAGTACTGCGCGGCCAGCAGCGGTCCCATCAGAAGCGGCGTCAGCAGATAGCCGAGCGCGCCGACGCCCATGGTGCACAGCAGGGTGACGGCCAGCACCGGCACCGGCCGGACGCGTCGCCAGTGGAGTGCGGCACAGGCGACGACGGCCAGGGCGAGGGCGGGCCAGAGCGGCGGAGTGGACATGAACGTACGGGTGAACACGACACCGCTGATCGTGACCACGGCCGCCAGCGCCAGCGCCCCCGCCTCGGCGGCTTGGGGGCGGGCCGCTGCCCAGCGCTGCCGGCTTGTGTTCATCGCACTCCGAGGGCGATCCGAGGAGGGGGAGAAGGTCATGCTCACATACGGTGGGCCGCGACGCCCCGGTGTGGGTGCCGCGGCCTCCGTCGTACCGCTCAGACGCGGACCGGATCCGGCGCCGCGGGCTGCTCGCCGACGGCCTGTGGGCGCGTCCCGGCCAGGCCGCTGCCCTCGACGTCGACGCGGGGCAGCAGCCGGTCGAGCCACTTCGGCAGCCACCAGGCCTTGTCGCCCAGCAGGGCCAGTACCGCGGGCACGAGCGCCATGCGGACGACGAACGCGTCGAACAGCACCGCGACGGCGAGTCCGAAACCGATCGTCTTGATCATCGACTCGGCGGCGCCGACGAATCCAGAGAAGACCGCGATCATGATGACGGCCGCGGCGCTGACGACCCGTGCGCTGTGCCGGAAGCCGGTGACTACGGCCTGGGGCGCCCGGTCGCCGTGGACGTAGGCCTCCCGCATCCGGGCGACGAGGAAGACCTCGTAGTCCATGGCGAGGCCGAAGACGATGCCCACCAGGAAGATCGGCATCAGGCTCATGATCGGGCCCGGCTGCTCCACGCCGAGCAGTCCCGCGCCCCAGCCCCACTGGAAGACGGCGACCACCGAGCCGAGGGCGGCCAGCACGCTCAGCAGGAAGCCGAAGGCGGCCTTGACGGGGACGAGCACGGAACGGAAGACGACGAGCAGCAGCACCAGGGCGAGGCCGATGATGACGGCCAGGTAGGGCACGAGGGCGTCCTGGAGGGCCTGGGCGACGTCGATGTCCATCGCGGTGCTGCCGGTGACCTTGAACGTCGCGCCCGTGTCCCGCTCCAGAGCGGCGCGTTCCGCGCGGATGGTGTGGACGAGGTCCTGCGTCTTCTCGTCGTTCGGGCCGGTGGCCGGGACCGCGGAGAACAGGGCCGTGTCGCCGGCCGGGTTGAACCGTGCGGGCGAGACGGACACCACCCCGTGCGTGCCACCGATCTGCCGGGCGATCGCGGCCGCGGCCGCCTCGGGGTCGTCCGCACCCCGGGCGTCGACCACGATCGTCAAGGGGCCGTTGAAGCCCGCGCCGAAGCCGTGCGCGAGCGCGTCGTAGGCACGCCGCTCGGTCGAGGAGACCGGCTTGGACTCCGCGCCCGGCATCCCCATGTCCAGCTGGGTGACAGGCAGGGCCAGGGCGCCGAGGCCCACGACGGTCGTCACCAGCACGGCGACCGGGCGGCGCAGCACGAACCGGGCCCAGCGCGTACCACCGTTGTCCGCCGCCGCGGTGGCACGGCCGCCCTTGCGGGTGGCGCGGGAGAGCACGGCACGGGGCCACATGCCCAGCAGGGCCGGGACCAGAGTGAGGGCGATCAGCACGGCGACGATCACCGCGCCCGCCGCGCACAGGCCCATCTTCGTCAGCATCGGCACGCCCACCACGGACAGGCCCGCGAGCGCGATGACCACGGTGAGTCCGGCGAAGACGACGGCGGAGCCGGCCGTGCCGACGGCCAGACCGGCCGCCTCACGCGGGTCGTGCCCGTTCGCGCGTTCCTCCCGGTACCGCGAGACCACGAACAGGGCGTAGTCGATGCCGACCGCGAGTCCGAGCATCGAGGCGAGGGTGCCCGTGGTCATGGACAGCCCGAAGACGCTGCCCAGCGCCAGGACGCCCGCCACGCTGATCCCGACGCCGATGACGGCGGTCAGCAGCGGAAGTCCCGCCGCTGCCAGGGAGCCGAAGGTGATCAGCAGGACGACCGCGGCCAGGACGATGCCGATCGCCTCGGAGGAGCCGCCCGCCGCCGGCTGCTCGGCGAGCGCGGTGCCGCCGACCTCGACCGTGAGCCCGGAGTCGCGGGCCTGGTCGACGGCCTTCTCCAGCACCGCCTTGTCGGCGTCGGTGAGATCGTCGGCCTCGACCTTGTAGGTGACGGTCGCGTACGCGGTGGTGCCGTCCTTGCTCACCGCCTTCGCGGCGAACGGGTCGACGGCGCCGGAGACCTGGGGCGCGGCCCCGGCCTCCTTGACGAAGGCGCCGATGGCGGCCCGGTTGCCGGCGGCCGTCACCTTGTCGCCGTCGGGGGCGACGAACACGATCCGCGCGTTCGCCCCGTTCGCGGACGAGCCGGGGAATCGCTCTCCGATCAGGTCGAAGGCCTTCTGCGCCTCGATGCCGGGCATGAAGGAGGTACCGCTGTCGGAGGCGGCGGGCGCCTTGGCGGCACCGACGCCGACGGCGCCGAGGATCACCGCCCACAACAGGGTCACAAGCCAGCGGCGCCGGAAGGCGGTTCGGCCCAGCCGGTAGAGCAAGGTAGCCACGGAAACGGGTCTCCAGGTCTGGTTCGGGATGTGTCACCAGCCTGGCCGGACCGGACGTGTCCGGGCATCGTGCGGCTGTCCGCACTTGCGCTTGATACGAGGGCACCAAGGCAGCTCGCCCGTCTCATCCTCAAGGAGGAGACGCTGGGCGGATCAGCGGAGGTCGGTCAGCCGACGGACGCGGTCGCCTGGGCCGGGAACCCGGGGCGGCCGGCGAGTTCGGCGGTGCAGAAGGCGCAGCGGACCGCCGCCGCGGGCACGGTGCTCAGGCAGTCCGGGCAGTCGACCTTGGCGACCGGCTCGGCCTTGACCGGGTTGAAGCGCTCCTGGAGCCGACCCACCGGGAGCACGACGGCGAAGTAGATCACGGCGGCGACCAGCAGGAAACTGATCAGGGCGTTCAGGAAGGCCCCGTACGGGAAGGCGGTCCCGGCGACGGTGAACTCCTGCTTGCTGAAGTCACCGACCGCGCCGGTCGCCACACCGATCAGCGGTGTGAGGAACGCGGTGACGAATCCGGTGACGACCGCGGTGAACGCGGCACCGATGACGATGCCGACCGCCAGATCGACGACGTTGCCGCGCAGCAGGAACGAACGGAAACCCTTGAGCACTGAACACTCCCGAGATGAGGTGCGACGAGGCACCGGGAACACGACGGCCGGGCGGCCGACGGCGGCCATGCTGCCGTTCGACCTGTCCGGCGTCCAACTGCCTCACTCGTTCAAGTGAACCCAGGAGCCTGGCCGTCGGACGCGTTCGATTACGAGGCGTCGGCGTAGGCGAGGTGGGTGCCGCAGACGGTGCAGCGGAAGAGCATCGCGGTGGCGGATTCGCCGAGGTGGGTCAGGAACTCCTCGAGTCGCGCCGCGTCGTGCCGGCCGCCGAGGCGCAGATCCTGCCGGAGTTGGTCGAGGGCCTCGGGGTGGGCCGCGAGTTCGCGGTGGCCGACCTCGCCGAGGAAGGCGGCCGCGTCGTCGCAGTGGGTCAGCCAGTGCGGATCCTGCCAGGCGTGGAAGCCGGGGGTACGACGCGTGACCTCGTGCAGGATCTCCTCGCTGACGCCCGCGAGTCCGTAGGCGTCCATGAACTCGCCGTCGAACCGTTCGGCCGCGCTGCCGTCCGCGATGCACCACGGGCAGAAGCTCCCGCTGACCTCCTGGGCGGTGTAGAACGTCGCGGTGTAGATCCACCCCGTGGCGCGGTTGCAGCACGCACAGGTCTCGGTGCTCTCGCGGAGGGATCCGCTGGCGATGGGATCGGGGTGATAGCGGAAGACGGGAAGTCGAGGGCTCACCCGTGCAGTCTGTTGGCCGGACAGCTCCCGATCAAGCTGTCCGGCGGACGGGACGGACCACGTCCTACGGGGCGGAGCGGAGCACCAGCAGGGTGATCTCGCTGGGGGCGAAGACCCGGAAGGGCGGGCCCCAGAAGCCGGTGCCGCGGCTGGTGTAGAGGAGGGTCCGGGTGCCGTGCCGGGTGAGGCCGGCGAGGGCGGGCTGGTCGATGCGGACCAGGTGGTGGAAGGGCCAGATCTGACCGCCGTGGGTATGCCCGGAGAGCTGGAGGTCGACGCCCGCGGCGGCGGCCTGGTCGATGAACTTGGGCTGGTGGGCCAGGAGCAGCACGGGGAGATCGGGATCGGCGCCGTCGAGGGCCCCCGCGAGATGGGCGCGGTGCCCGGCCAGGCCGGAGGATTCGGCGGTGACGTCGTCCACGCCGGCGACGACGAGGGTGTCGCCGCCGCGTTCGAGCAGCAGATGGCGGTTGCGCAGCGGTTCCCATCCCAGCTCGTCCATGAGGTCGACCCAGCCCTGGGCCTCGCTGTAGTACTCGTGGTTGCCGGTGACGTACACCCGGGCCCGGGTGGCCTTCACGGTGCCGAGCGGGGTGGCCTGGGCGCGGCGGCGTTCGGCCGTGCCGTCCGCGATGTCGCCGGTGTGGCAGACCAGGTCGGCCTCCAGGGTGTTCACCACCTCACAGACCCGTGCCGACCAGCGGGCGCGGTCGAGGGGCCCGTAGTGGGTGTCGGTGACGAGGACGACTCGGGTGCCGTCGAGCCCGGCTCCCAGGCGCGGGAGGCGGACGTCGAGTTCGCGTACGCGGGGGACGCGCCGGGCCTCGTAGGACCCCCAGGCGAGCAGCGCGGCGGTCACACCGAGAACGGACCAGGTGACGATACGGGCCCGGTCCTGTCCGTCCCCGACACCGGCCAGGCTCAGGGCCGGTCGCAGCAGCACGCCGAGCAGCACGGACCAGGTGAACAGGACCCAGCTGCCGCCCAGGAGGCTGTCTCCGATGATCGCCGCCCGGTCCTGCTGGCGCCGGCCGTGGCCACGCACCATCGCGAACGGCATACCGACCAGCCCGAGGGCGCACAGGAGGGTGCCGGCCAGCGTGACGGGCAGCGGCCAGTGCTGGCCGGTGAACAGCAGCACCCCGCAGGGCACGGTCCACAGCAGCACGGGGGCGATCAAGGGGAGGTAGCGCACCAGACGGAGCACGGGGCTCGGCCGGGCCTCTGGTGCCGCACCGTCTGCGGGCCGGGTGTCGCTGGTGTCGGTCACGCTGCTGCTCCTCCTGCTGTCCTGTCCGACACATGATGCCTGGTGCCGGGCAACGGTCGGGCCGGTTCGGTGGTCGTACGGGGCGACACAGCCCTGTTTTCCGTGCTTGCCGCCAACTTCCCTCGCTGGGGCAGTGGTTGGAGGCGCGGTGCGTCTCCTTTGGAGGATCGATGAGCCGGTACGTCGCGATGGCGGGCGTCAGACAGACCGACGGGCGTGAGGTCTCCTCACCGGCCCGTGCAGCGAGGCGCGGTGCGGTGGTGGGTGCCGTCGCCCTCGCGCTGGTGGGGGCGGGGGCTTCGGCTGGTGCCGTGTCCGACAGCCCGGCCGGCGCGCCCGTGGTCGGCGGCGCGGTGGTCAACTCCGGGCATGACGTCATCGTGGGGATCACCCGCGACGTGGTCTTCCCGGTCACGGTCACCGGATCGGACGACTCCGGGCTGTCCTTCGCCGATGTGGACCTGAAGGGACCTCACGGGGGCTTCTACACCACCGACGCGTTCTGCGAGACCGCCACGTCGTGCACGACGACGTTCACGGTCAACGCCCACCCGGCCCCCGGCAGCGACGACCCGGTGGACCTGGCCAACGCCAACGCGGGCACCTGGTCGGTGGACGCCTTGGTCGACGCGGTGGACGGCGACTCCGTCTTCGCCCCCGGGGCAGGATCGTTCGCCCTCAAGCGCGCCGCACGGCTCACCGTCGACGCCGCGCCGGAACCGGTGGTGAAGGGTGCGCGGATCACCGTCACCGGCAAACTGGTGCGGGCCAACTGGGACACCTACCGGTACGCGGGGTACGCGGGCCGGGCGGTGAAGCTGCAGTTCCGGCCCAAGGGCAGCAGCACCTACACCACGGTGGCCACGGTGAACACCAGCAGCACGGGCACCCTGCGCACCACCGTGAAGGCGGTCAAGGACGGCTACTGGCGCTGGAACTTCCCCGGCTCGTCCACCACGGGGCCCGCCAAGGCGGCCGGCGACTACGTGGACGTACGCTCCTGAACCGACTGGCATCACGCACAACAGCCGTCGATGTCGCGGTACCGGCCTACTCCGACTGACGTCCGCCCGGTGTCGTACCGGCGGGCTGGGGGTGTTTCGGGGCGGCGTCGACCGTGTCCCGGATGCGGCCGAGGAGCGTGCGCAGGGTGGCGCGGTCCTCGGCGGTGAGGGCGCCGGTGGCCGTGCTCAGGGCCTCCCGGTCCAGGTCCTCCGCCTCCTGGTGACGGGAGCGGCCCGCGTCGGTGAGGGCGAGCAGATGGGCGCGACGGTCGGTGGGGTGGGGCAGCCGTGCCACGAGGCCGTCCCGTTCCAGGGCGTCCACCAGGCTGGTCGCGGTGCGGGCGGCGATGCCCAGCATGTCGCTGAGGTCGCGCATCCGCATCGGCTCGGCGGTGTGGGCGAGGAAGCGCAGGGCGCGCAGCCGTGCCACGGAGGTGCCCTTCTCTGCCAGCCGTCCGTCGACGTAGGTCCGCAGCCGGTGGGTGGTGGCGAACATCTCGTCGATCAATGGATCGCTGCTGCCCGGTACGTCCCTCACCGTGGCGCTCCCGTCGTCGTCGGCTTGTCTTCTCGGGCCACAACTGCTGTGCGCCGCGTGTCCGTTCCTATCGCATGCGGGCGGCGGGCCGTCGGGCGACCGGCCGTCCCGGTGCGGAGGAAGCCCGGAAACACTGAGGTTACTCAAACTGAGTATGCTCAGTATGTGTCCGTACGCCTCACCCAGCGCATCGTCGTCCCCGTCGTCTGTGTCGTCACTGCGTTCATGTCCATCGTGGACGGAGCCGGGACCACGGTCGCCCTGCCCTCCATCGGACGGGACTTCGGGCTCGCCACCGCGGGCCTCGATGCCGTCGTCGTGGTCTACCCCGTCTGTGTCGGCCTGGCCGTCCCCGTGTCGGCGTGGCTCGGGGACCGCTTCGGCGGCCGGAGCACGGTGCTCGTCTCGTTCGCCGTCTTCACCCTCGCCTCGGGACTCTGCGGCGGGGCCGGCTCGCTCGGCGAACTCGTCGCCTGGCGTGCCCTCCAGGGCTTGGCGGCCGGCATTCTGCTGCCGGTCACCGCCGCCTTGCTCTACCGCACCTTCAGCCTGTCCGAGCAGGTCAAGGTCTCCCGCTACATGATCATCCCGCAGCAGGTGGCGCCCGCCCTGGCCCCCATGGGGGCGGGCTGGCTCGTCGACCACCTGTCGTGGCGCTGGGTGTTCTACGCCAACCTCCCCATCGGCGTCGCGGTGCTGGTCTTCGGACTGCTCTTCCTGGACCGGCACCGGGACCACGTCCCCGGCCGCCTCGACGTGCCGGGCCTGGTGCTCACCGCGTTCGGCACCGCCGGGCTGATGTTCGGCGTGAGCGAGGGCGCCGAGATGGGCTGGGGGAGCCCGCCGGTGCTGGCCGGGCTGATCGGCGGCGTGGTCCTGCTGGCGGCGGCTGTGGTGGTCGAACTGCGGGTGTCCGAACCGGCCCTGCGGGTCAGCCTCTTCGCCGACCGGCTCTTCCGCGACACCAACATCACGGCGTTCATCGGCTTCATCGGCTTCATGGGGGCGATGTTCCTCGGCCCGCTCTTCCTCCAGGAGGGCCTGGGTCTGAGCGCCTGGGAGTCCGGTTCCGCGACCTTCGCCGAGGCTCTCGGTGTCCTGCTCACCGTCCAGCTCGTCGGCCCGCTCTACGCGCGAGTCGGGCCGCGCCGCATCGCGGGCTGCGGACTGCTCGGGGTGGCGTTGGTGCTGGTGGCCTTCTCCCGGCTGGACGCGGAGTCCTCACTGTGGGCGTTCCGGGGGCTGATGCTCCTGCTCGGCGCGGCGATGGGCGGGGTGTTCATGCCGACCACGGTCGCCTCGTTCACCGGCATAGCGAAGGCCGACGTGTCGCACGCCTCGACGCTCAACACCGTGGTACGGCAGGCCGCCAACGCCGCCGCACCCGCCGTGGTGACCGTGGTGCTGGCCTCGGCCACCGCGGTCGGCACGGGCGCCGACGCCCATCCGCCCGTCTCCGCCTTCCAGCACGCCTACCTCGTACTCGCGGCCGTCTCCGCGGTCGCCGCGCTCTTCGCCTTCACCATGCCGGACCGCGCGGCCCGCGTCGCCGCGTCGACCCGGCCGGCCGGCCGGACCCGTACGCCGGGTTCCGCGCCGCCACCAGCACGGCCGTGGGGTCACAAGCTGTGGGCGACGGGGTGCAGCGGTTGGTACAGCGGAAGTTCGGCGCCGCTCGGGAGCCGGACCGCCGTCAGTCTGCCCCAGCGCTGTTCGCTGATCGGGCGGCTGACCTCGACGCCCTGGGCGCGGAACGCCTCGAGTTGAGCGTCGAGGTCGTCGCACATCAGGTAGAACTCGTGCTGGGGCGGGCCGTCCGTCGGGTGTACGGCGACTTCGGCCGGGGGCAGCTTGAAGACGAGCCACCCGCCGCCCGCGTCGACGCCGGGAAAACCGAGGACGTCACGGATGAAGGCGCGGTCCTTCTCGGCGTCCTGGCTGTAGACGATGACATGCGCACCGCTGATCATGACTGACTCCTGGATCGTCGACTCGCTCAGGCGTAGCGGTAGCCCGCGGCGTCCATGGTCTGCGTGTCCAGCACGTCGAGCACGGTCACGGCGTCGTCGCCGGAGAAGTCCGGCAGGAGCGCCTTGAGCTGGGGTGGCTGGGCCGTCTCGTAGCCGGGCGTCGCGCCCACCCACGGCCACATCCTGTCGTTCAGGCCATGGCCGGGCGGCTGTGGCTTGCCGGTGGACGGCGAGGGCTGCTGCGGCGGCGGGTAGTGGTCCTTCGGCTTCGAACCGGGGACTGCGGCGAGGCGCCGGGTCTGCCAAGTGGCCCACAGGCGGTCGACGTTGGCGTGGTGGAGCCAGAAGACGGGATCGTTGGGCGAGAAGGCACCGGACATGTGGCCGCCGATGAAATTGTGTCCGGTGTTGTGGGTGGGGGTGAACACCGGTGACCCGCCCGCGGCCTGGGCCATGAAGCCCTCTTCCAGCGCTGCCCAGAAGAACCAGAAGGGGTGCGCGCCGGGCTGTTGCCGCACGAGCTGTTCGAGCTGGGCGATCTGTGCCGTGCCCGGGGGCCATGTGAGTGCGCCTCTTCCCCTGGCCAGTCTGGTCCCGAAGCCCTCGGCCAGAAGGGGGTGGATCGGGAAACCCTTCGCTCCCGGGATGTCGGTCGGCCACCAGGCCGGGCGCTCGGCCGGTGGGACCGGGCTGCGCAGCACACTGTCGGTGAGCGGTGCGGGGGTGCCGGAGTGGAGAGAGCCCAGGAAGCCGCCGGTGAACAGCCGGTCGAGGGCGCCCGTGTGATCGGTCCAGTCCCAGTAGGGGACGGTGACGCCGGGCACCTCGGCCTGGAGCGCCTTTTCGAACTGTCTGACGTACTGGCGGTGCCAGGCGCAGAACCCGATGTTCCAGTGGGCGTAGTTGACGGGCGGGTTCGGGGGCGATCCCGGCGGGAGCACGGTCATGACGGCGCTGTGCAGGGCGACGAACTGGTCGTAGACGCTCACGCCCGCGGGGCCCGCCGGGGCGGGCCGGTGCTTGAGGCGGATGACGGCTTCCAGGAACCTGTCTCGTTCCTGGGAGGTGAGGTCGACGGCGTTCCTACGGATGTCCATGGCTGTGCCCTCCGCCCTGGTGGTCGTGGCCGGGGTGAGGGGGTTCGTCGCCGGATGGATGCTGGTGTTCCAGGTGGCCGGTGGCGGGCACGGCGAACAGACCCGCGAAGAACGGGCGGCCGGGGTCGTCGCTCAGCAGCCGGCTGATCAGCGCGCGGAGTGTCTCACCGGTCTTCGTCCGGAGGGCCAGCTCGCTCTGGTACATGCTCGCGGGCCCCAGGTCGATCTGGAGCAGGACGCCGGAACGGTTCGACGCGACCTCGATCCGTGCGGGCTGAACGCCGACCAGGCCGCAGTGAATGCTCCCTTCCAGGGTGTCGGCGAGTTCCTGGAGGCGGGGGGCGGTGCAGCCGTCGAAGGGGGAGAGGGTGGTGACCAGGATCAGCTGCTCGATGAGCATCCGGGGGCCGGTGACGGCGATCCGGATCTCGGGAGCGTCGACGAGCAGGTCCACCAGCGAGGCTCCCCCCTTGGTGAGGGCGGCCGTGCTGGGTGCGGCTGGGGATGGTGGCATGTCTCCAGCGTTGAATCCGGCGTCCGTCCGCGCGACCGGGGGCGTCTGAACGAGGGGCGGTGAGCAGGGCGTACCGGAACCGCGTGGTGTCGGCGTGGTGAGCACCTCGCCGATGCAAATCGGTCATGTCGTGGCGCGTTGAGCGCTGTGGCGTGGGAGTTGGCGGTCCCAGGTCCGTCAGCCGCTAGTATCACGGCATGATTACGGCCTGGTCACTCTTGCGTGTGCCGCGGGTCCGCGTCGCTGCGGGTCCGCCGCTGCGGGTGTCGGCCCTGGCCGTGCTGCTGTTCGGCGTCGTGTTCACCCATGGCCTCCATGCCGAGAGCGCCGAAGGACACCTGGTCACCGGCGTGACGGGGCTCGCAGTCGTCTCGGTCGCCGTGGAGGCCGACGTGACCGACGAACAGACCGTGTCCCGGCTCGCGGCGACAGGCGAGCCGCGTGAGGGTCACGGCTTCTCGCATCCGAACGAGCACTGCGTGTCCGGCCAGCCACAGCAAGGACCGGTACTGACGCCCCCGTCCTTTGCAGTGTCGGTTGGCGAATCCGCCGTTACTGGGACGCACTTGGCCCAGCGGGCCTTCGGTGGGCCGGTGCTCGCCGCCGTGCCGTCTGCCGCTCGCGGATCGTCCGTGGTGCGACAGGTCTAGAGGCCGGGGTCGCGAGTGGCGGTCGACAGACCTCGCGTCTGCACCCGCCCACCACGACCGTGGACGCGGCATCGCCGCCGTCGACTCCGTCCCGCTCCCACCACCACGCCCGTCACGCTCCCTTCGGTCGCCGGCTGCATCAGCCGTGACCGAAGAGGCGGCGTGCGCAGGGAGGACCTGTGCCGTCACCTTTCCGTACGCCCACGCCTGCCCTGGGGCACTCGCTGCTCGTCCTGCTGCGTGCCGCACTGCCGGCGGTGATCGGCCTGTGCGCCCTCGTCCACGGCGTGTCCGGCGGGGAGGGACGGCCGCACTCCGCCGTCACGTCACAGCTGGCGTCGGTCGCGGGCGACCCGGCACCCCACGGGCCTCATCGGCACCACGGCGACGAGGAATGCGCCCTGGACGCAGCCGTCCTGGTGACGGGTCAAGCGGCGCAGCACGCGCCCCCCGAGGTGGGGACCGCCCTACTCGTCGGCGTATCCGTGGCCCGGGTGGGGCCGGTCGCCGGCCGGACGCCGTATCGCCGCCGCGGAAGACGTACCGGCAGGACCGCGCTCGTTCGCACCTCGCGGTGGCGCATCTAGACCTCCCGTCCGCAGCCGGCCGCACCCTGTCGGTTGCCGCGCCACGGGCTTCGCACGCACGGACAGGTCACCGTCCGCCGTCCGGCCCGCGGCGCGAGATGAGCACGCACGCGTATTCATCGAGCGAGAGCGAACGAGATGCAGTCACAGACGCACACCACTGTCACGCCCGACCGGTCCGCCCTGGCGGCGCTGGTGGGCGACACGCCGCTGCTGCGGGTGTCCGAGCCACTGACTCCCGCGGACCGAGGCTTCTGGGCCAAGCTGGAGGGCTTCAATCCCGGCGGTATCAAGGACCGGCCCGGTCTGCACATGGTGGAACGGGCCCGCGCCCGCGGCGAGTTGCGACCCGGCGCCCGGGTCATCGAGTCCACCAGCGGCACCCTCGGCCTGGGCCTGGCCCTGGCCGGCCTGGTCCACGGCCACCCGGTCACCCTGGTCACCGACCCCGGTCTGGAGCCGTCCATGACCCGGCTGCTGACCGCGTACGGCACCGAGGTCGACGTCGTCGCGGAACCGCACCCCACCGGCGGCTGGCAGCAGGCCCGCCGCGAGCGGGTCCGCTCCCTGCTGGACCGGCACCCCGGGTCGTGGTGCCCGGACCAGTACAACAACCCCGACAACACCAGCGCCTACACCCCGCTCGCCCTGGAACTGGCCGCCGAACTCGGCCACATCGACGTCCTGGTGTGCAGCGTGGGCACCGGGGGACACTCCGCCGGGGTCTCCCGCGTGCTGAAGCAGCTCTACCCCGAGGTGACGGTGGTCGGGGTCGACACCATCGGTTCGACGATCTTCGGACAGCCCGCCCGGCCGCGGCTGATGCGCGGCCTGGGGTCGAGCATCTATCCCCGCAACGTCGCCTACGACGTCTTCCACGAGGTCCACTGGGTGGCACCGGCCGAGGCGGTGTGGACCTGCCGTCAACTGGCCACGTCCCACTACGCGACCGGCGGCTGGAGCGTGGGGGCGGTCGCCCTGGTCGCCGGATGGCTGGCCCGCACCCTGCCCGCTCGGACCCGCATCGCGGCGATCTTCCCCGACGGGCCGCAGCGCTACCTCGGCACGGTGTTCGACGACGGCTACTGCGCCGCCCACGGCCTGCTCGACTCCCCGCCCGCGCCCGAGCCCGAGGTGATCGGCCGCGCGGACGAGAAGGAGGTGACCCGCTGGACCCGCTGCACCACCGTGGCCGATCCGCTCACGGCGGACCTGGGCGACCGGGCGGAGGAGGAGAGCCGGTGAAGGGCACCCTCGCACAGGTCCGCACGTACGAACGCAGCGTCCAGCTGCTGATGGTCAATCAGTTCACCATCAACCTCGGTTTCTACATGCTGATGCCTTATCTCGCCGCCCATCTGTCCGGCACCCTCGGCCTGGCCGGCTGGGTCGTCGGACTGGTGCTGGGCGTGCGCAACTTCAGCCAGCAGGGGATGTTCCTCGTCGGCGGGACCCTCGCGGACCGCCTCGGGTACAAGCCGATGATCGTGGCGGGCTGCGTGCTGCGCACCGTCGGCTTCGCGATGCTCGGCCTGGTCGACTCACTCGCCGCGCTGATCGCCGCGTCGGCGGCCACCGGGCTCGCCGGGGCACTGTTCAACCCGGCGGTCCGGGCGTACCTGGCCGCGACGCGGGGGAGCGCAGGGTCGAGGCGTTCGCCCTGTTCAACGTCTTCTACCAGGCCGGAATCCTGTTGGGCCCGCTGGCCGGGATGGTCCTGACCGGGGTGGACTTCCGTGTCACCTGCCTGGTCGCCGCCGGGATCTTCGCGCTGCTGAGCGTCGTACAGCTCCACGCACTGCCCGCCCGCCGCGCCGCGGACACCGCGGGCCGGCAGGGCGAGAGCGGCGACGGCGTGCTGGCCCAGTGGCGCGGCATCCTGGCCAACCGGCCGTTCCTGCTCTTCTCGGGTGCCATGGTCGGCTCCTACGTGCTGTCCTTCCAGGTGTATCTCGCGCTGCCGCTGGAGGTGCGCCGAATCGGTGGCGAGGGCGAGTTCGCTACGGCGGCGGTGGCGCTGCTCTTCGCGGTCTCCGGACTCGGCACGATCCTCGGGCAGACACGGGTGACCGCCTGGTGCAGGACCCGGTACGAACCGGGACAGGCCCTCACCCGAGGGCTGGCTGTGATGGGCGTCGCGTTCGTACCGCTGCTGGCGGCCACCGCCGTTCCTGTGCCGGCGTCCGGTGTCGGACTGTGGCTGCTGGCAGCCCTGCCCCCGACCCTCACCGCGCTGCTGCTGGCCGTCGGCACGATGATCGCGTACCCCTTCGAGATGGACACCATCGTCCGGCTCTCCGGTGACCGCCTCGTGGCTACGCACTACGGCCTGTACAACACGATCTGCGGCATCGGCATCACCTTGGGCAACCTGCTCACCGGCGTCGCGCTCGATGCCGCCCGTGAGGCGGGCATGTCCGCGCTGCCGTGGATCGCGTTGACGGCACTCGGCCTCGCCTGCGCGGCCGGCCTCTACGGGCTGCACCGCACCGGGCGTCTTGCCGCTCCGGCTTCCCGACCTCGGCCTGTCGCGGCCTGATCCGGGGCCGCGAAGCCAGGCGGGGGCGGGCGCGCTGCCGACCCGCCCCCGCCCTGGGTTGCGTCGTGCGGCGGGCTCGGGTGTCCGCGAAGGGGCCGAGGCCGAAGACGCCCGGTCCGGTTCGCCGGGGGCGGTGACGAGGCGGCCCACGACGAGCCTTTCGTCCCCGCTGGGTCTGTCAAGGACCGCAAGGTGACGCACTGGCGGGTGGCTGACAGCCGGTGTGGCTCGGCGCGTGCTCCGGGGGTCGCGCACCCCGGAGTACGGTGGAAGGACCGAGGATATCGCGCGCGCCGGCCCCGTAGCCGGTGCCGTCCCCGGTGAGCGACGACGCCGGGGCGGTCGCGTCCGGTCCGGAGCAGGGATCGCGTCATGGCCGCGCACGCGCTGGATCCGCCGAGCAGGGAACGGGGCGCGTCGCCCAGGGCAGGGGCGGTGCTGCGCCCGCTGACCCGCCGCCAGGTCGACGACCGTCTGCAGGAACTCGGCGATGTGTACGCACACAGCGTGGCCGGCGGCGACGTCGCCCGCACCCGCTTCCTGCGGCGCCTGGCGTCCGCCGTGCAACGGCCCGGCTTCGCCCTGCTGCTCGCCGGGAACACCGATCCCACCGGACTGGCCTATGGATTCCCCGTACGGGTCGAGGGGCGGCCGGGGGAGGGACTTGGGGCGTATCTGCCGACGGGCCTGTGCCAACTAGCGGCGGCGGGGCTGCTGTTCGCCATCCCCGAGACCGTCGTTCCGCCCGAGGCATGCCGGCAGTACCAGAGCCGGGACTGGAACCTCGCCCGACGCCTGCAGATGAGACTGCTGCACGATCACGGCGCGGCCCTCGGCGTCACGCTCGTGTGCCGTGGGGACACAAGGATGCTAGAGGTCCTGCGTTCGTGGGGCTGGCGCTGCGTCCCGGCCGGCATTGGAGCACACCCGCCGGCCCTGCACCGGGCCTTGGTCCTCAGCCCCTGAGGCCCCCGGGACATCGGGCTCGTCGGCCACGGCTCACTTCCCGGCCGACGGGGTTACCGTGGGCAGGCGAGGGGACGTCGTACGCCCGTCCGTTCCCTCTCGTCCCGCGGCGAACCGCGGACACCCGGGCACGGCCACGGGCCGGGTCCCAGACAGGAGTGCCTTGATGGCCGCCGTCCTTCAGCCCCCGTCCGCCCTTCCCGCGGCCCGTCTGCGGCTGGCGCCGCGAGGCGCGGTGTCTCTGCGCGTCCTCGGCGCGTGGTGGCCACGGTCCCACTATCTGATCACCGAACTCCCTTCGCTGATCAGCGCCTTGCCCGAGGAGTGGGGAAAGATCGCCACCGTCACGGTGAACACCCAGATGTGGGCCGAGGCGCCGGGCCGGATTCTCGTCGGCCACCACGTTGTCCGACTGCTCAGGGAGTCCGTCTGGCAGCGGCGGCACACCGTGGGCCTGTTCGAACCCGACCACTACCGGAGGGACTTGCTGGTCGTACCCCCTGAACTGGCCGCGGCGGACGCCGAGTACCTCATGGCGGCCGTGGCGGCCTACGGTCTGTGAGCCGCAAACGGACGAGCGTGCCTGCGGTCACAGGCTCATCAGCCGCTGGGTGATCTCCCGGTACCGCCGCAGAGCGAGATGAAGTTCGGCGACCTGAATGTCCGGGCCCTGACCCTGAGCCTCATCCTGGTGGTGGCCCTGGCCCTCCCAACCTGCCCGCAGGAGCCGGCGCTGTTCGGCGAGGACTGCCATGAGCTGGGCAATGGCGTCGTCGAGGGCGTTCTCGGATTCCTCCAGCGACTCGAGCGGAGTGTCGGGGAACGTGTTGAGCGCCCGCCCGAGACGGTGCCGTATCTTCTCCCGCTCGTCCGCCGGGAAGAGTGCCTCCGGTCCCGAGGTACGGCGCCCCGAGACGTTCCGGGGCTGGTCCGCGGGCTGCTGGGCGCGTGTCTGGTCGTACATCATCAAGTGCCGCTTTCCTGTGCGTGGTGCCGGATGTCCGTAGCGGCGTGGCCGTGAGCCGTGCGGCCAGTCAACGTCCCCTGCCGATCCCTGTCAACGCGGCGCCGGAGCCGGAGCGACGCGCTTGTCGCATGCGCAGGGGTACGGTGGAGAGGACGAGGACTTTCCGTATGCCGGAACCCGAACCGGCTCGGACGGTCGCCTCGTGTTCCAGTGGGTCCACCGGACCACGTTCCTTCCGGAGCACGTCACCCGTCCTCAAGGGCGGCCCGTGACCCCGGCCGCGCCATCCGCATCCAGGCCGAGGAGTCGCGTTTGCCGCTCAGACCACCTCCGCTAAGCCGACCCCACCCGCGCCCGAAGCCTCGAACGGCTCGACCGGGTGCATGACACACCTGACCGCGATCATCCCCGTAAGGCAGTTGGCAGGAGCCCTCATGACCACCGCAGTGCAACCCCCGCTTCCCTCCCTTCCCCTCCTGCGTCTGCGCCTGGCACCCGCCCGGAGCATGCCCCGGCCCATCGACGGAGCGTGGTGGCCGCGTTCGTACGACCTCCTCGCCGAACTGCCCCAGCTCCTCGCCGGGTTGCCACGAGCCTGGGGTCACATCACCAGCGTCACGGTCCACGGGGCCGCGTGGACCGCCGTACCCGGCCGCGTGCTCGTCTTCAACCAAGTCGTGCAGCTGCGCAGGTCACTCACCCCGTCAGCCCCGCACACGATCGTCCTGCTCACTCCCGGCCGGGCCGCTGGGACCTGCTGGTGGTGCCCCCGGACACGACCGAGGAGGCCGCGGGACACCTCATGGCGGCCGCGGCGGACGGCCAGACGTGACGCGGCGACGACCAGGATCAGCACGGCGCTGACGGCCAGGGAAGTGAGCATGGCGGTCGGACCTGTCTCCGGACCCTGCGGGAGGGCAGCCGCCCGGTGTCGTCGCTCACCGGGAACGGCACCGGCGCCGGGGCCGGTGTGCGAGGAGCTCCCGATGAGGTCACGCTACTCCCCGCAAGGGCTGGACGGACCGTCCCAGGGCGCCGACGCAAGGCAGCACACCGAACTGCACACCTACCGGACTGTCTCTCGGGCACCGGGCTCAGGGACGCGGCCGACTGTCCTGCGGGGACCGGCTGCTCTCCAGCCACGACCGTTCGGGTCCCGCCGCGCGCGTGGTGTCCACGGTGAGGTCGAGGCGGGTTCCCCCGTCGGCCCCCGCGGGATAGCTGCGCTGCTCGGTGGCGGCGAAACAACTGCGCAGAGCCTCCGCGACCCGGCGGGCGGCCTCGGGCGAGGCGGCGACGATACGGACCTCGGCCTGTCCGTCCGAGGATGCTTGCGTGGACTGCATGGCGACCTCGGAGTTCGATGTGCCGGTGGGAGACGCGCCGGTTCTCCCACCCTACTCCGGCGTCCCCACGGGCGCCCCGGGCGGTCGTCGGCCGACCCGGCAATGGACAGGGCGTTCAGGCCTGCTCGCGCTCGGCGCGTTGCCGGACCAGTTCCTCGACCGCGCTAGGCAGCGTCGTCTCGAAGTCGATCAGCTTCGCCCAGGTCGGGGTCACCACGATGCGGACCATGCCGTCGTAGAGCGAGCGGACCTCGGCCTCCCATGCGACGCGCTGCTCGGGCGTCATCGCGTACGACCCGTTGATCTGGAGGTACTCGTCCGGGATGCCGTCGACGACGTCCAGTTCGGCGCGACCGCGGATGAGCAGGATCTTGGGTGGGTGCACCTCGGTGTCGATTGTCAGGGCGACCATCGGGTTCGCGCGCAGGGCGGGCAGCTTCGGGGCGTTCTTGGTGGTGCACATGACGATCTCGGCGCCGTTCCACGTGAAGGCGATCGGGATGTTCCTGGGCGTGCCGTCCTTGGCCACATACGCCAGCCGGACCACGTCGCGCTCCAGCAGTTCTCGGCTGATCGGCAACTGCAGAATCTCGGCGATCTCGTCGGCTCGCATGACTGTCCTCCGGGAGGGTTGTCGTCGTCTTCCCCCCAGGGACGGAGCGGTGGCGGAGTTCTCGACATCGGGCGGGCCCCGTATCGCCCGAGCCGCCTGGGCTTCAGTCGGCCAGCGTGGAGGCCAGTGCCTTGGTCGCGTCCACGAGTTCGAGGTCCCGCTCGGCCAGGAGGCCCGGGATGGCGCCGCGGCCTCCTCGCACGGCGCGGCGGGCGGCCGATTCCCACTCGACGTGGTGTCCGTGGCGGCGGAGCTTGGGGTAGGCCGCGGCCGTGGTCTCCCATTGCCGGGCGTCGGCGATGTTCCGCAGCAGGCGCAGGATCTGGGCGCGGCAGGTCGTCTGCGGACGCCGTACCAGGTCCCACAGGAAGGGGACCGTGACGGCGGTGGCCTGTGCGACGACGAAGCCGTGCCGGCAGATGCGGTGCCGCAGTCGGGCCAGTGCGTCCTGCGCGGCGCCCTCGTCGCCGGAGGCGATGGCGGCGAGCAGGTAGGGGATCGCGGCGGCGGACCCCGTCGAGTCCTCGATGTCGCCCCACGGCACGAGGCCGACGTCACGGAGCGTGGTGGCTGGTCGGGGGCACCGCGCTGTCTTCTCACCGCCCGCGTGCTCGGTGAGCGGTGGCATGTCAGGCGCCCCCTGTGGCCAGCATGGCCCAGACGGTCTTGCGTGAGGGGGTGTGGCGGGTCCAGCCCCAGTGCTGCGACAGGGCTTCCACGATCATCAGGCCACGGCCGTGTTCGCTGAACGCGTCCGGCGCGCGCCCCGGGCGCGGGAGTCCGGCGCCCTGGTCGGTCACGGCACACACCAGGTGGGCCGCGCGGCGCGTGAGCCGCAGCCATACGTCGCACGCGGTGTCGTCGGGTGTGTCGCTCCTACGGCCGTGCAGCACGGCGTTGGCGGCGAGTTCGGAGACGACGGTCAGCGCGTCGTCCCGGCACTCGTCCAACTCCCATTCGCCCAGGACGCGGTCGGTGAACTCGCGGGCCAGCGCACATCCCTCGTTGCTGCCGGGCAGGCGCAGGGTGGCGGTGTGGCGCGTGGGGCGCGGTGCGGGGGAGGGGGGCGCGGCCTGGTGTGCCGGGACCCCGATCGGGCCAGACCAGAGTGCTGGGCGCGCGGGCTGCGACACGGCATCTCCTGAGGTGGCGTCAGGGCGTCAGGACCAGGCGCCGGTACGGGTGTTGGCGACGGGGTTATTATCCACCTCGAAAGCCCGTCCGTGCAATTTCACGAGAAATTGCGCGCGTGGATCGAGCCAATCGTGCGCGAGGAGACTGCCGTGCCGTCAGTGCCTAACGGGGTGCAAGCGAGTTCACTGGGCGTCCGCTGGACCAAGAGCCGGCACAGCAACGCCGAGGGCAACTGCGTCGAGGTGGCGCCGTTGGCCGAGGGAGGTGTGGCGATCCGCAACTCCCGGGACCCGCACGGTCCCGCCCTGGTGTACACGTCCGCCGAGGTCGCGGCCTTCCTGGCCGGTGTGAAGGACGGCGAGTTCGACGACCTGATGTGAAGGGCGATCGCCGCGGCACGCACGGAGCTCGGGCCCGGAACATGCGCACAGGGCCCAACCGGTGCGATAATGCGGGCTGTTGCCCTCCGCCCACGGGGAGTCAGGATGCCCTCGGAATCACCGCGCGTCTCCCGGCTCGAGCCGTACCTGCATCGCAGTGAGCCCGCGCCGACCCTGCTGAAGATGCTGGTCGGCGTGCAGCTGGCGGGCCTGCGTGAGGATGCGGGCATGGCGCAGGAACAGGCGGCGCGGGCCGTGGGGTTCAGCCCCGCGAAGCTGTCCCGCATCGAGGCGGGCAAGGGCCGTCGGCCGCCCACGGAGGCCGACGTCCGCGCGCTGCTGGACCTGTACAAGACCGACGAGTACGAGGCGTCCGTCCTCCTGCAGCTGCTGCGGCGAGCTGGTGAGCCCGGATGGTGGCAGCGCTTCGACAAGCGGTTGATGCCGGAGTGGTTCGACCGGCTCGTCGGCTTGCAGGAAGCGGCCGATTCCATCCGTACGTTCGAGATCCAGTACGTCCCCGGACTGCTGCAGACGCCCGCTTACACCCGCGCTGTGGTGCAGCGCGGCCTGCCCTCGGCCCCGGACCGCGAGGTGAACCGCCGGGTCGAGCTGCGCACGAAGCGCGCGGAGCTGCTCGGGCGGCCGGACGCACCGCAGTTGTGGGCGGTCGTCGACGAGTCGGTGCTGCTGCGGGTCATGGGCAGCCGCGACATCATGCGCGAACAGCTGGAACACCTCGTCACGATGGCCGAGCAGTCGCACGTCGTCATCCAGGTCGTCCCCCTGGACGTGACCAACGCCTCCGCACCGGCCATCCCGGTCACCTACCTGCGCTTCGGCGGTCTCGACCTGCCCGACATCGTCTACCTGGAACACCTCAAGAGCGCCACGTTCCTGGAGGACCGCGACGAGACCGAGCAGTACCGCGTGGCGCTGGACCAACTGGCCGACGACGCGCTCAGCCCGCGCGACTCGCTCGGCCTGCTGCGCGACACCGTCAAGCAGCGGTACGGGGGCGGCTGAGCCGGTGCCGCTCCGTCACCGGATGCGGCCGGCTCCGCCGAACTCGATCCATTCCTGGGTGAGTTGACGCGGCGCCACGTCGGTGTCGGGCCGCCAGGTGGACACCTCCACCAGGCCGGGCTCGAGGATCTCCAGTCCCTCGAACCACTGCGCGACGTCCTTCTCCTCACGCACCCGGCCCCAGTGCCCCTGCGTGGCCTTGTCCATGAAGTCGGTGACGAAGTCCCGCACCTTCGGGTCGTCGCTGACCAGTTGGCACATCACGAGACAACTGCCGGGCGCGAGCTGCTCGGTCACCCGCTTCACCACGGCGAGCGGGCCGTCCGTCTCACTGTCCGGGATGCAGTGGAACACCGAGTTGAACAGCACGCCCACCGGCTGCGAGAAGTCGATGAGCCGCTGGGTGTCGGGGTGGGAGAAGATCACGTCGGTGTCGCGCAGGTCGGCCTGGATCACGGCCGTACGGTCGTTCTGGTCCAGCAGGGCGCGGCCGTGCACCAGCACCATCGGGTCGTTGTCCACGTACACCACGCGCGAGGTCGGGTCGATGCGCTGCGCCACCTGGTGCACGTTGTTCTGCGTGGGCAGACCGGAGCCGTGGTCCAGGAACTGCCGGATGCCGTACTCCTGCGCCAGGGTCCCCACCACCCGCTGCAGGAAACTCCGGTTGTTCAGCGCCAGCGCCCGGGTGCTGGGCACCACCTTGTCCAGCTCCTCGCAGGCGGCACGGTCGACCGCGTAGTTGTCCTTGCCGCCCAGATAGTGGTCGTACATGCGCGCGGCCGTCGGAACCGTGGCGTCGATCTTGGTGGACAACCGCTTCCCGGACTCCATCGTCTCCCCCGTCACCTACCGCACCGAACCGACCGGTGCGCGAGGCAATCCATCCTAGAGACAAGGCACTTGGCCTAGCCACCGGATGCGCGAAGTCCTCCTGCGACCGCGCCGGAAGCGGTGGCCGCCGTCAGGTCCGGTGCCGCCGCGCGCGGCGCAGGAAGGGGCGCTCGACGAGGTAGTACGACAGCAGGGCCATCGCCACGGTCAGCACCACCGTGCCCGTCAGCAGACCGACCTCGACGTCGAGGGAGGCCAGCAGCCGTACGACGGGGTAGTGCCACAGATAGACGCCGTAGCTGAGATTCCGGCCGGACCAGGCGAGCGGCGTGAAGGCCAGCAGGCGGGACAGCAGTCCGTCGGGCCGCAGTTCCAGCCCCGCGACGAGGGTGGCGGACAGCGCGGCCACGGCGAGGATCCCGCCCGTGTACCAAAGGGCGGTCCAGAGGCCGGCGTTCCCGGTCACCGGCACCTTCCAGGCCACGAGCGCCAGCAGCGCGAGCGCGGGGAGGGCGAGCCGGCCGGCCCAGACACGCAGCAGGCCCAGGCGCGGGTCGTCCTGGCGCAACCGTGCCAGGACCACGGCGACCAGGGCTCCGGCCAGCAGTTCGTCGGCGCGGGTGTCGGTGCCGTTGTAGATGCGGTGGACGGCGTCCGGGTGCCACAGGACGCAGCGCCACAGGAAGGGCAGCACGCACAGGGCGGCGGTGCACAGCAGGACCGTACGCGCCCGCAGGCGGTGCAGCAGGCCCAGCAGCAGGAGCGGCCACAGCAGATAGAACTGCTCCTCCACGCCCAGCGACCAGGTGTGGGCGAGCGGTCCGCCCGTGTACGACCCCGGGTCCGCGGCCCTGAAGACGTTCGTCAGGAAGGTCGCCGCGAGGCCCACCGCCTGCCAGGAGCCGTCGAAGCCCCACAGCGAGGTCGTCGTCGCCAGCACCAGACAGGCAGCGCAGAGCGCCAACAGGGCGGGAACCAGGCGTAGCCAGCGGCGCCGGTAGAACGGGAGCAGGGCGAGGGTGCCGGTGCGGGAGTACTCGGCGAGCAGTTGGCGGGTGATGACGAAGCCGCTGAGGGTGAAGAAGACGTCGACGGCGATCGAACCGCCCGGGACCAGTGTGCGGTCGACGTGGTAGACGAGGACCAGGGCGACCGCGAGGGTGCGCAGGCCGTCCAGTGCGTCGACCCGGCCGTTGTGCAGGGTCGCGGAAGGGAACCCCCGGCGTGCACCTGGTGCCGCCGGGGCCGTGCGTCTCCGACCTGTGACCGCCGTACTTCCCTCGGCTGCTGCCACGGCTGTCGATTCCGGTGTACTGGCCATGAACGAGATCGCTTCTCACCTGCCGACTGTTTCCGGGTAACCCGGTTCACCTGTCCGCAAAGCACGATCACATTCCTGTCTGTCCCCCAGCTGTACGCATCCTGTGGTGTCAGTCCCCTCCCGTATCGTTCCGGGCACCACTCACCTACCGGGAAGATTCAGAGAGTTGACTGACCTGTCCGCTTTTCCGCTGCCCTTCCAAGCCTCCCGTTCCACAGGGTTCGCGACCCCCCGGACACTGCGGGAGCTCCAGATGATGGAGTGCAGTGCACAGATCAGGGCGAAGCAGCGATGGTTCGACAAGATGAACGACGCCGACATCGTCGCCAGGTGGACGCGGGAAGCGACAGCCCAGGGCCTCACCGAAGCACAGGTCGACTACGTGCTGGCCGAGCTGCGGCACTACGCCGCGCTGCGCGACGTACGCACCGGCATCGAGGTGTCCGCCGTCGACGGAGTGTGGCAGTCGGACACCCTCGTCGACGACGAGCTCGGAGCGCGGCTGCGTGAGGCGGTGCGGTCTCTGGAAGAGGTCCCCGAAGCGGAGCGGGACTGGCATCCCGGCTCCGACGGCCTCGTCCTGGATCTGGTCCACCCCTCGCTGTTCTGCCTGGTGAGAGGCGTGAGCGGCGAACCCGAGCAGGCTTGGCACAATCCGACGGACCGCTACTCGAAGTACGAGTTCTCGGAGAAGTTCCAGTGGCTGCCGACGGACGTGGACATCAGCGAGGACGGCGCCGTCGCCTTCCGGTCGTACGTCAACAACGTCCACCCCGATACGCATCGCGAACTGCTCGCCGTGCTACCGGACTTGTTCGCTCGCTTCCGCCCGCTCTGGGAGAACGTGCTCACCGACCTGCGCCATCCGCGACCGCCGCGGATCGAGGCCGATCCGTACGGGTGGTACGACTCGGAGCCGGAGTACCCGAACCGGTCCTCCTACAGTGACGACCAGGCCTACGCCGAAGCGCGCAACGCCTGGGCAGAAGCCCACGACGCCTGGTGGGAGGACCGCCGTCCGGTCGTCCCGGACGCGCCCGCCTTCACCCCGCCCCAGCTGCCCGACGCGTCGGACCGCGTCGACCTGCGCGGCCGCTCACTCCAGGTCATCGTCAAGCTCGCCGCCATCCACCTCACCCCCGACCGGCCCGAGTACGCCGGTGGCTCCTGGCATGTCGAGGGGATGCTGAACGAGCGGATCGTCTCGACCGGCATCTACTACTGGGACAGCGAGAACATCACCGACAGCCGGCTGAGCTTCCGGGCGGCACTCGACGACCCCGACTACCAGCAGAACGACGACAACGGTCTGCGGGAGGTCTACGGCCTGGAGGACGAAGACGCGCTGAACCAGCCGCTGGGCTCGGCGTCGACGCCCGAGGGGCGCTGCCTGGCCTTCCCGAACGTCCTGCAGCACCGGGTCGGGTCCTTCCGGCTGGCGGACCCGACCCGCCCCGGACATCGCAAGATCCTCGCGTTCTTCCTGGTGGACCCGTCGCACAGGATCGTCTCGACCTCCGACGTGCCCCCGCAGCAGCCGTGGTCCGACTCCTCGACCATGACGCTGGAGCAGGCCAAGGAGTACCGCGACCAGCTCATGCAGGAACGCAAGTTCTTCGTCGACGAGCACAACGAGCAGCTCTACGAACGGGAGTTCTCGCTCTGCGAGCACTGAGCTCCCCGAGGCGGCCCCTGCGTGCGCGGGGGCCGCGGAGTGGGTGTCGTGCTCAGCGCCAGCCCAGTGCCGGAGCGACGTGCGTCAGGATGCTCTCGATCACATGGGCGTTGTACGCGACCCCGAGCTGGTTCGGCACGGTGAGGAGCAGCGTGTCGGCGGCGGCGACCGCTTCGTCCTGGGCGAGCTGCTTGACCAGGACGTCGGGTTCGGCGGCGTAGGAACGGCCGAAGATCGCGCGGGTGTCGGCGTCGAGGTAACCGATCTGGTCCTTGGAGTTGCCCTCACGGCCGAAGTAGGCGCGGTCGCGGTCGTCGACCAGCGCGAAGATGCTGCGGCTGACCGACACCCGCGGCTCACGGGTGTGCCCCGCTTCCCGCCAGGCCTCGCGGTAGACCTCGATCTGCTTGCGCTGCTGGACGTGCAGCGGCTCGCCGCTCTCGTCGTACTTGAGGGTCGAGCTCTGCAGGTTCATCCCGAGGCCGGCCGCCCAGGCCGCGGTGGCGTTGGAGCCGGAGCCCCACCAGATCCGGTCCCGGAGGCCTTCGGAGTGCGGTTCGATGCGCAGCAGCCCCGGCGGGTTGGAGAACATCGGGTTGGGGTCGGGCTCCGCGAACCCCTCGCCCCTCAGCACCTCGAGGAGCCGCTCGGTGTGAGCACGTGCCATGTCGGCGTCGGTGGCCCCCTCGGACGGCACATGCCCGAAGTGCCGCCAGCCGTCGATGACCTGCTCCGGGGATCCCCGGCTGATGCCGAGCTGCAGCCGGCCACCGGAGATCAGGTCGGCGGCGCCCGCGTCCTCGGCCATGTACAGCGGGTTCTCGTAGCGCATGTCGATCACGCCGGTGCCGATCTCGATGCGGCTGGTCCGCGCGCCGATGGCCGCGAGCAGCGGGAACGGCGAGGCGTACTGCCGCGCGAAGTGATGGACACGGAAGTACGCGCCGTCGGCGCCCAGCTCCTCCGCGGCCACCGCGAGGTCGATCGCCTGGAGCAGGGCGTCGGAGGCGGAGCGCGTCTGGGAGTGCGGCGACGGTGTCCAGTGTCCGAAGGACAGGAACCCGATCTTTTTCATGCCACTTTCAACAATCAAGGTCGTCGTTCATTCCCCACAGGCGGTCGACCGCTCACGTCCCCAGGCGGCCAGCGGCTGGAGCGCCTCGTTGAGGCGGGTGCCCTCCTCGGTCAGCGCGTACTCGACCCGGGGCGGCACCTCGTCGTAGGCGACCCGGCGTACGACACCGTCCGCTTCCATCTCGCGCAGGTGAGAGGCCAGCACTTTCTCGGTGATCCCGGGGACCAGCCGGCGCAGCTCGCCGAAGCGCCGGCAGGGGTGCTCGTGCAGCGCCCAGAGGATCAGGACCTTCCACTTGCCGCCGATCACTTCCATCGCGCTGTCGATCCCGCAGACGTGCCCCTGTGACGTGCACGGCCGGTTCAGCGTCGTCATACCCCCACCCTTCTGAGCTGCTCACTCACCCCGCGGTAACCACCCACTGCGAAGTGCGTACTTGATCACCTCAGGGGCCTGCGACCAGCCTAATCCGCATGACGCAGAACACCGTTGAGCAGAACACCGTTGAGCAGACCCCCGTGGAGAAGACCCCCCTCACCCTGCTGGGCCTTGGCGCGATGGGCACCGCCCTGGCCCGCGCGTGGCTGGCCGCCGGCCACCCGCTCACCGTCTGGAACCGCACCCCGTCCCGCGCTGCGGCCCTCGCCGCCGAGGGCGCGAACGTCGCGGCCAGTGCGGCAGCGGCGGTCGCGGCGAACCCCCTCGTCGTCGTATGTCTGCTGGACGATGCCTCGGTCGGCGAAGCGCTGACCGGCATCGACCTGACCGGCAGGGACCTGGTCAACCTGACCACCAGCACCCCGGCCCAGGCCCGCGCTCGCGCCGAGTGGGCTCGCGCGCAGGGCGCCCGCTGTCTGGACGGCGGAATCATGGCGGTCCCTCCGATGATCGGCGTCCCGGAATCCGGCGGCTACGTGTTCTACAGCGGCGCGCAGGAGGTGTTCGAGCAGTACCAGAGCACCTTGGGCGTCCCGGCCGGGACCACCTACGTCGGCCAGGACGCGGGCTTCGCCGCCCTGCACGACGTGGCACTGCTCAGCGCGATGTACGGGATGTTCGCCGGGGCCGCGCACGCCTTCGCGCTGATCCGCAAGGAGGACATCGACCCCGCCTCGCTCGCGCCCCTGCTCGCGGGCTGGCTGGTCGCGATGGCTCCGGCGGTCCACCGGACCGCCGACCAGTTGCGCAGCGGGGACTACACCAAAGGTGTCGTGTCCAACCTGGCCATGCAGGTGGCCGGCACACCGACCTTCCTGAGCACCGCGGAAGAGCAGGGCGTCAGTCCGGAACTGCTCAGCCCCTACTTCGAGTTGATGCGCCGACGTCTCGCCGAGGGCAGCGGGGAGGAGGACCTGACCGGCGTGATCGATCTGCTGGTGCGCTAGGTCGTGTGGGGGATGCCGGTCAACGCAGCCCAGGTCTTGAACCGGGCGAGTCACCGCTGGTGGCGGCACGACGAGAACTGGCCGAGGAAACCGGACTCGACCCGGGGGCGGTCCTTGGTCGGTCCGTGCCGGTGGACCGTGATGTTCAGTGGAACGGCAAGCGATACGTCGGGACGGAGCACTTCTTTGTTGCGCGGTTCCCCGACGAGCAACCACCGCTCGTGCGGACCGGTCTGCTCCCCGATGAGCAGGCCAACCTGGACACACACGCCTGGATCGCATGGTCGGATCTGAGTTCGCTGCCGGACCCGGTTGAGCCGCCACAGTTGCCGGCCGTGCTCGGCACCTTGGTGCCGGACGGTCCGTGGCGTGATCGGGAGCGACGGGAGCAGTGAACCCGGTCGGCACGTACGTGTTCCGGCCGGCTGCGGAGGCGCCCACCGCCGATCGGAGTCAGATCCCGTCGAACACCTGCCGCCGATCTCTTGGAGTGCGAGCACCGCATGATGGCCGAAGGCCTGGCCGCTCTTCACGCCGCTGCGGGTAACCGGTGCAGGTGTGCGGGACCTTCCGAGCCGTGCTCTTCAGCTCTCACCCGGCCCCCTCGCTGGGGCGGGCAGTGGTGAGCCCGGGGGTGACGAGGGTGAGCCATCGGGTGCGGGCCGGTGCGGGTTGGTCGATGGGGGCGGTGGCGAACAACAGATAGATGTCGTCGACCGTGACGTCGGGATGGACGTCGCCGGCGGCCTGTCCCGCTTGAATGATGGCCGCTACGGCGGTTCCGGCCCGGTCCTCGGCGCTACGGTCACCGGGCTCCGCTCCCAGGGTCTGCGCGGCCGCCTTGACGGCACGGTCGGTCACCGACGTCTCGACGACGCGACCGAGGAGCGCGGTCAGTTCCTCCAGCGCGCGGGCTCCGGCGGAGACACGCGCGTACGTGGCCTCCGCGTCGTCGGCCACCCGCGTGACGTACTCCGCGACAACGGCCGCGACCAGGTCGGTCTTGGTGGGGAAGTGCCGGTAGAGCGTGCCGACCGCGACGCCCGCCGCGGCGGCGATCTCATCCATCCCGACCTCGGGCCCGTGCACGGCGATCTGCTCACCGGCCGCGGCAAGGATCTTCTTTCGGTTACGGACCGCGTCGGCGCGCGGCGCCCTGGCCTGGGCCACGAGATCGTCCACCTCTCCACTTGCGTAAACATGAACCGTGGTTCACGATAGATAGTGAACCGCAGTTCAGTTTACTCGTGAAGGAACCCGTCATGCCACTCAAGACCGCCCTCGTCACTGGTGCCTCCTCCGGCATCGGCGAAGCCACGGCCCTCAAGCTCCAGGAACTCGGCTACACCGTGTACGGAGCCGCCCGCCGCACAGACCGCCTGCACGAACTCGCCGACCGCGGCGTACGGCCCCTGGCCATGGACGTCACGGACGACGCCTCCATGCAGGCCGGCATCGAGAAGGTCATCGCCGAGACCGGCCGCATCGACGTGCTCGTCAACAACGCCGGTTACGGCTCCTACGGCGCCATCGAGGACGTCCCGCTGGACGAGGCCCGCTACCAGTTCGAGGTCAATGTCTTCGGCGCGATCCGCCTGGCCCAGCTCGCCCTGCCCCACATGCGTGCCCAGCGCTCCGGCACCGTCGTGAACATCACCTCGATGGGCGGCAAGATCCACACTCCGCTCGGCGGCTGGTACCACGGCACCAAGTTCGCCCTCGAAGCCCTCAGCGACTGCCTGCGGGTGGAGGCCAAGCCCTTCGGCATCGACGTGGTCGTCGTCGAGCCCGGCGGTATCGCCACCGAATGGGGCGGCATCGCCGCCGACAAGCTGGAGAAGTCCTCCGCCGGCGGCGCCTACGCCGCCCAGGCCGCCGCCGTGGCTTCCACCCTGCGCTCGGAGGCCAACGCCAAACGCAACTCCCCGCCCTCCGTCATCGCCGACGCCATCGGCAAGGCCGTCACCGCCCGACGCCCCAAGACCCGCTACGTCAAAGGCTTCGGCGCCCGACCGCTCATCACGCTGCGCCGGATCCTGCCCGACCGCGCCTTCGACTCGGTCATCAGCCGAGCGGTCGGCCTCGCACGCTGAGGTGTAAGGCGGATTGTGGGGACGTCGTCGCGCTCCCCACGGTTCATGCGTTGCCGGGCTGCTGCCTCAGGCGTGTGCGTGCTGCGGCGCGTACCTCGGCAGTCTCTGCCGGGTCGTCGCTCAGTATCGCGATGCGTGCCAGGGCTTCCGGGCCGGCGGGTGCTGAGACGACCGCGAGAAGCCGGGCGTGCTCTTCGCAGTCCCACAGGGATTCGGTGAGGGCGTAGTCGAGGCCGTGCGGATCGATGGCGGCGAGTGCCCGGAGGTAGGCAGCTCGTTCGTACGAGTGCGGGGTGTGCAGCCAGAACCGCCGCAGGTAGGGGGCCGCTGCGGCGGCGTCGGGGCCGAACCGGGCCAGACGCCGGGCCGTGCGGTCAGGGCCGCACCAGGTGTGCGCCGCCCACTGCCCGGCAAGTTCCTGTACGAGTCCCGGCAGCGCCTCGGGGCCGGGGTGTTCGGCCAGGACCTGCGCCCCCAACTGGACCAGCCAGGGTCGCCCGTCCTGGACCCAGACCTTGGCCGCGGGTACGGCCGCCGCTCCGAGGCGGTCCACAGCCCGCGCGATCAGGGCCGGCACCCGGTGCCCGTCCGGCGGGCCCGACAAGGGGACCAGCGGGATCAGTTCCTCCGTCGGCTGCCGGCCGAGGAGCGCACGCAGCGCTTCGCACTTCGTTTCCTCTGGTCCGCGGACGTCGGCCAGCAGGCCGAGCAGCTCCGCGGTGCCGAGCTGGTCCAGGGAGGCCCGCGGAACACGCGTACGGCCGGGCACCTTGATCCCGAACCGTATCCACGGCTCGACGCACCACGGCGGTTCTCCTCCCTCACTGATCCGGGCACGTGCGAGGGGACCGAGATCCTCCCACCACTCGGTCGGCCAACAGGATGCCACCGACTCCAGCACACGGCGCCAGTGCCGCCCCTGCCGGACGTACGCCCGCAGCCCCTCCCGGGCCTCCTCCACGCCGATGAGAGCCAGGAGTTGCAGCACCTCGCAGGCCCGCAGACAGGCCTCTTCGTCCGCCGCCAACCAACCCGGGATCGGTGAAAGAGACAGTCCCAACTCCTGGACGAGCCGCGCCAGATAGAGGGCACGGTCGTCGGTCGCGTGCCAGCGCCAGTCCCGGCGGATGGCGTCATGGACGAACCCGGCTGATTTCGCGGGGTCTTGGAGCGCTCGTATCGCGCCGAGGCCGCGGCCACGTTGCAGCAGGCCCTCGACGCCGTCGTGGCGGGCGTAGAACATCTCGTTCTCGTCGTTCATCCCCCCGCACCCTGCCCGACCTCACACCGGGCTGCCAGGAAATATCGCTCCGGCCTTACCGTGCTGCATGCTGAGGGTGCGATCACGAGCGGTGGCAGGGGGGCCAGTTGGTGTTACGTATTCACTTCACGGCGGAAGACCTTGCACGTACACGGGTGGCCGCGACGATCGGTGTCGCGGCGGAGCTCTACTACAGCTTGGAGCTGCTGAGGGAGAAGCGGGACCTTCCGCACCTGCGTTCGTGGCGGGCGGCCGTCGCGGGCCGGATGGGAGCGGACACACGTCCCCTGACGTCGTTGGTGCCGGTGCGCGGTCCCGGACTGGATCTGCTGGCGCTGATGGGTGATGTGTCGTCTCTGGACCACGCCGTGGACAACCTGCTGCACGCGCCGGTGACCCGGCTGCGGCGCGAGTTCGAAGGCCTCGACTTCCGTCCCGGACACCTGCCGTGGGCCAGGCGGGTGGCGGAGGGAGACCGCGACGCGCTGCGGGAGCTCGCCGAGGCCGTGCGCGCCTGCCATCGACTGACCGTGGAGCCGTACTGGCACCGAGGGCGGTCCGAGTTGGTCGCGCTGGCCACCCGTTGCGCGAACCTGGTGCTGGAGGGAGGCATCGATCTTCTGCTGCGCTCGGTCTGCGCACCACTGGTCCGCTGGCGTCCGCCGGTGCTCGAAGCCCCCTACCCGCGACGGATCGAAGTGCGCCTGAAGGGGAGGGGGTTGATCATCACGCCCACCGTCTTCTCGAAGCTCCCGGTGAGCTTGCTGTGGGACCCGCTCGACACCACCCAGCCACCCCGGCTGACGGTGCCGGCCCTGCGCCGGCCACTGACGGGCCCCGAGCCGGGCGAAGCCGACGACTCCACCGTCCGGAACCTGGAATCTCTGCTCGGCCGCACGCGCGCTGCTGCCCTGCAGGTGACAGCGGAAGGCTGCACGACGACCGAGCTGGCACGCCGCCTCAACGTCACGGCTGCAGCCGCCAGTCAGCACGCGACCGTGCTGCGCAACACGGACCTCATCACCACCAGCCGTCGCGGCGGGTCCGTGCTGCACTTCATCACACCGCTCGGCCTGGCCCTGTTGCGGACCGGCGGCCTGGTACAGGAGTGAGCCCCGCAGACGTCGCCGCATCAACCCCCGGTCGTGCGGCCCCCTTTAAGCCGTGACTTAAGGGGTGGGCCGCAGGTGGCGAGCCCCTCCAGGATGTGGAGCCGAAACCAGCTCCCACCATCCTGGAGAACACATGCGGACTCATCTCGCCGCCGCGCTCGGTACCGTCGTGCTGACCGCGGGCACCTTGCTGGGCGCTCCCGCCGCCGGCGCTCAGACATCCGACTACCCCACGACCGCTTACGGACCTGTCACGGTCGGGAACACGTGGACGCAGGGCACGATCACCTGGTACAACCGCTCGGTCGCGGTGGTGGGGACGCACAAGTCGGTGAGCGCGGCGGGACCGGCGTACTGCCGACGCACGTGGGCGTACACCTATGACGCCCACGATACGAAGTTGGGCTCCGCCGGTTCCGTTTCCTCCGACACGGCGTGTGGCGCGACCGTGAACTTCAGCAGCTTCGACGTTCCGGCTGACGTCCCCGGCGGGGCCGCGTTCGTGCGGGTCTGCCTCGATGACGGCAATCTCAAGGACCTGCTCTGCAGCCCTCGCTACCGGCGCCCCTGAATCCATCCTCGACGATCGTCAGGTGGCGGGGTCCACTTCGGGGTGCGTGAAGCGGACGGGCTTGCCCAGCGATCGGGCGTAGGCGATTTCGGCTCGGGTGCTGTCTCCGATGTAGTCGCCCACCACGAGCACCTCGTCAGCGAGCCGGATCTTCGCCCGGTGCAGATCGTCGAGCCGAACCTTCAGGGCCTCGGCCTCGACAGGATCGGACCACAGTGCGTGCGGTGACTTGAGGTCGCAGCCCGGCTTGACGACGATCCTTCCCGCTTTGGTCTCCCGTAGATCAGCCTCCGCCATCTCGGCCATGAAACGCGTGGAGCCGCAGATCGCGACGATACGAGGGAGGCTCAACTGCCGCTTCACGGCGGAGAGTTGCTCCTCGGGGCTGAGCGGTTGCGCGGATGTCACTGGTTCCTCCTGCCAAAGCTGTCGACGGGGCTCCCAGCTTCGCCCCGTCCGGTGGTCGTCAAGGATGGAACCGCCAGCGGCCTTCAGAGATGACGTCCAACTCGCCGTCCCTGACGCGCAGGGCCGTCGCGTCGTCGATGAAGTAGATCGGGAAATCGGCGCGCGCGGCGATGCGGTCGGCCCAGGCGTCGTCCCGGTCGGGGAAGTCCGGTGAGTACAGGTGAGGTTTGAGATACCAGTCGAAGAGCCCGAACGGCGGCTCCACGGTCGTCGCGCCGAGCACGTGGAGGTCGGCGGTGTCCCCGATGACGTCGGCGGAGTGGCCGGTGAGATGACGGCTGAAGATCATCGATCCGGCGCTGAATCCGACGTAGACCCGGCTCTCCAGCGCCTTGAGGAAGCCGTCGGCCAGGCCGTTGCCCGTGATGCTGCGGGCGAGGTGGTAGTGGTTGCCGCCGCTGACGTAGACGACGTCGGCGCGGAGCAGCCGGTCGAGGACCATCTGCCGGGGCAGGCCGTTCAGTTCCAGGACGTCGAACTCCCGCCAGCCCAGGCCGTGCAACCGGTTCATGTCCGCGATGAACCAGCTGTGGTCGCCTGGCTCGGCGAGCGATGCGGTGGGGACGTACACGACGTTCGCCGATCCGAACGGCTTGCCCAGCATGTCCCGCAGCGCATCGCGCAGTGTCTGGTTGCTCAGGCCGCTCGCCGTCAGCAGAAAGTTCATCGGGCGAGCCAAGCACGGCTGACGGGCGCTCGCAACGAGACCGCGCCCCTCACGTCAACAGGGCCGCCGTGAACACCTCGCGTTGCGCCACCAGCCACTCCTGGATGCGGTCCCAGCGCCGCCAGCCACCGCGCTCGGACAGCGCCCGGACGTAGCCGGGGTCACCGTCGGCCACGCGGCCGGCGACGAAGGCGCGGCAGGACGCGGTGGCCTGTTCGATGACGCCGGGGAGCTCAACGCGCTCCTGCGGGGAGAGACGGTAGCCGTCGGCGAGGATGCGCAGACGTGTTGGCGCATCCAGTCCCGCTGGATAGAACCCTGCCGCGGATACGGGATCCAGCATCGGAACCCAGTAGCGGGCGGTCATGGCAACGTCCCACACGGGCCGGCCGGGGGCCGCCAGGTCGAAATCGATCAGGGCCGTGGCCCGGCCGTCGCGGAAGACGACGTTCTCCGGGCACACGTCGTTGTGGCACAGCATCGTCCCTCCCTCCGGGTCGGCCAGGGCCCGCGGCCACTCGGCGGACCCGTCGACCGGGATGGCCGCGCTCGCGTCGTGCAGACGCCGCAGCAGGCCGCCCACCGAACTCAACGCGCCCTCGGTCATCGCCCAGTCCGGAAACGGCGGAAGAGGGACGTCGCCCGGGATGAAGGTGAGGTGCTCGCGGCCGTCGTCGGTGAGTCGGACGGGTCGCGGGGCCGCGGCGAATCCCTGCTCTTCCAGCGCGAGGAGATGGGCGTGGAGGGCGCGCGCGGTGGACGGCGCCGGACGTTCCACCAGGGCGCCGTGACGGATGACCGCGCCCACGTTCACCATGCCACCGACCAGGACTTCACCCTCAGCTGTCATGCCGATCACGCTACCGCCGGGTCGCGGGAAGGCGGGGGTCCTTGATCGGGGGTCGCAAGGTCGAAATCAGCCCGCTCATCACCAGGATCAACCCCCGGGTATGGGCCTCGGCTACAGGCCCTTCCCTGCGAGCTGGTGTGGGCGACGACCTGGATGGACGACGCGAACGACTGCATCGCCCCCTGGCTCGGCCTGCCCCGTCTGTCCGTCGTGAACTGGCCGGACGCCACAGACGACCACCTGAGGGACGGACTGCACTGGAAGACCCGCCCGCTCCTGGACTGGGCCGCGGGTCGCTCCTTCGTCTGGGTCGACGACGAGATGACCGACCGAGACCGGGACTGGATCACCGCCAACCACCGGGGACACGCTCTCCTGCACCACGTCGATCCGCGCTACGGGCTCACCGATCACGACTTCGTCGCCCTCGACCGGTGGCTCCAGTCCCATCAGGGCTGACCGCCGCTCAACGCGGCTGTCGCGCCGGAGCGTCGAGTGCCCCAGTGCGTGCTCGTCGTGGGCCGTGGCCGGTGGCGAGGAGGATCTTGCCGGCCGACGTGGCGTGCAGGGGCAGGCGGTCGCCGTCGACCAGGCAGGGCCGTGCCGTCGGAGGGGACGGTGTTGTCCGCGTGGCCGCCGGTGCGGGCGGGCCGAGGGGAAGATCCGGCGGCACCCTCCGGTTGTCGTCGGTGTATGGCCGTGGCGCACACCAACCCGAGGGAAAGGCCACTCATGACCGACAGCCTGAAGGAAACCGTCGGACGATACGGCATCTGGAGCAGCGGCCTGCGCTCCACGGACCCGTCCCGGCGCGGTGAACTGGCAGAGGCGGCGGCGGAGTTGGAGGAGTTGGGCTACGGCGCGCTCTGGCTCGGCGGCAGCAGCTCCGCCCGCGACGCCGCCCCGCTGATCGAGGCGACCTCCCGGATCGTGGTCGGCACCAGCATCCAGAGCATCTGGGAGCACGAGCCCGCCGCCTCCGCCGCGAGCTTCGCCGAACTGGACGCCGCCCACCCGGGCCGCTTCGTCCTGGGCCTCGGCGTCAGCCACGCCAAGTTCGCGGAGCAGTACCGCCGCCCCTACTCGGCGCTGGTGTCCTACCTGGACGCGCTGGACGAGGCGGGCCATCCCGCCGACCGCCGCCTCCTCGCGGCCCTCGGCCCGAAGACCGTCGACCTGGCCCGAGAGCGTGCCGCCGGGTCCGTCCCGTACCTGGTCACCACCGACCACACGGCCACGTCCCGCCGGCGTCTGGGCGAAGCCCCGCTGCTGGCCCCGGAGCTGAAGGTCGTCCTGGAGTCCGACCCGGCCCGGGCCCGCGCCCTGGCCCGCGACTACCTCGCCGTCTACCTGACCCTCCCGAACTACACCAACAACTTCCTGCGCAACGGCTTCACGGAGGACGACCTGGCGCACGGCGGCAGCGACCGTCTCGTCGACGCGGTCTACGCCTGGGGTGACGAAACGCGGATCCGCGCCGCATCGAGGAGTACCTCGCCGCGGGCGCGGATCATGTGGCTCTTCAGATCGTGGACGGCAGCAGGCCAGGGGGTCAGTCCCTCCGCGGAGGCTGGAGCAGCTTGCTTCTCTGCTGACCTGAGGCCGGTCAGGCCGCGACGAGTTCCTTCTCGCGTTCCGGCAGGGCAACCGGGGCCTTGGGCTTCTTGTTCGGCAGGGAGAGGCGGACGACCTTGCGCCAGGCGGAGAACACCTGCTGGGGCAGCGGGCCGGTGACGTACTCCAGCTCGTACTTCTCGAACAGCGCGCGCACCTTCACCGCGACCTCGGCGTACCGGTTGCTCGGCAGGTCGGGGAACAGGTGGTGCTCGATCTGGTGCGAGAGGTTGCCGGTCATGAAGTGCATGGCCTTGCTGCCGCTGATGTTGGCCGAGCCCATCATCTGGCGCAGGTACCACTGGCCGCGCGTCTCGCCGTTGATCGACCGGCGCTCGAAGACCTGGACGCCCTCGGGGAAGTGCCCGCACATGATCACCGAGTGGGACCAGATGTTGCGGACCAGGTTCGCCGTGAACGTGGCGGCGAGCGTGGGCAGGAACGACGGGCCAGACAGCAGCGGGTGGATCACGTAGTCCTTGAGCACCTGCTTGCGGATCTTGCGGCCGACGGCCTTGGCCCGCGCGCGGAACTCCGGGTTCTTGCGGCGGCGCTTGTGCAGGTTCTTGCCGAGCTCGAGGTCGTACGCGGCGATGCCGTACTCGAAGAAGCAGGCGTTGATGAAGTTCCACAGCGGCTGGCCGAGGTGGAAGGGGTGCCACTTCTGGTCCTCGTCGACGCGCATGATGCCGTAGCCGAGGTCGTTGTCCTTGCCGATCACGTTGGTGTACGTGTGGTGCAGTTCGTTGTGGGAGTGCTTCCACTGGTCGGCCGGGGAGACGTGGTCCCACTCCCAGGTGGTGGAATGGATCTTCGGGTCGCGCATCCAGTCCCACTGGCCGTGGAGGATGTTGTGGCCGATCTCCATGTTGTCCATGATCTTCGCCACGGACAGCCCGGCGGTGCCGATCACCCATGCGGGCGGGAAGAGCGAGAACAGCAGGACGGCCCGGCTGGCCAGCTCCAGCTTGCGCTGTGCACCGATGACCTTGCGGATGTAGGCGGCGTCCTTCTCTCCGCGGCTGGCGATCACTTCGTCGCGGATCGCGTCCAGTTCGCGGCCGAGCTCCTCGATCTGCTCTGCGGTCAGGTGGGCGGTGGGGTCGATGGCGGTCAAAGTGCTCCTACCGTTCGATGTCGCAGGGGCCCGCCGCGGCGGACACGCAGGTCTGGATGAGGACGCCCGGCTCGGCCTCGGTGATCTCGCCGGTGCGCAGGTCGCGGACGGCGCCCGCCTTGAGCGGGCTGACGCAGCCGAAGCAGATGCCCATGCGGCACCCGGAGGGCATGAGCACGCCGGCCTCGTCGCCGACGTCCAGCAACGGCGTGGTGCCGTCCGCGTCGACGGTCCTGCCGGTGGTGCTGAACGTGACCTGGCCGCCGTCGCCCGCGGCGACGATGCTGGGGCGGAAGCGTTCGGTGTGCAGGCGCTCCGGTACGCCGTGCTCGCTCCAGTGCTTCTCGGCGGCGTCGAGCAGGCCCGCGGGCCCGCAGGCCCAGGTCTCGCGCTCGGCCCAGTCGGGCACGAGTTCGTCGAGACGGGTGATGTCGAGCATGCCGTGGGTGTCGGTGTGCACCTCGGTGAGGCGCAGCTTCCCGGCCGCGCCCAGCCGGTGCAGTTCGTCGCGGAAGATCACGTCCTGCGGCTGCGGCGCGGAGTGGATCATGACGGCGTCGTCGAAGTCGGTGTTGCGCAGCATGCCCATGACGGGCGTGATGCCGCTGCCGGCCGTCAGGTAGAGCACCTTGGCGGGCTTGGCCTGCGGCAGCACGAAGTCACCGGTCGCCTGGTCGAGCTGGATCAGCGTGCCCGGCTTCGCTCTGCGGACCAGGTGGTTGCTGACCTTGCCGTCCGGGATCGCCTTCACGGTGATCGTGACGCGGCCGTCGGGGCGGTCGGTCGGTGAGGTGAGGGAGTAGGCGCGCCACAGGCGGACTCCGTCGACGTCGACCCCGATCCGCACGTACTGACCGGGCGTGTGGCCGCGCCAGCCGCGCCCCGGTCGGATCACGATGGTCGCGGCGTCACGCGTCTCGGGGTGCACGGCCTCGATCCGCCCTCGCAGGTCGGCGCCCGCGCGGAGCGGGCTGACCAGGTCGAGGTAGTCCGACGGCAGCAGTGGCGTCGTGACCATTTCCAGCAGTTTCCACGCCCTGCTGCGCAGGGCTGTACTCGTCATGACCCCAGCTTGCTGCGTCCCAGGGCGTAAAGTCCTGACCGTAGGACGTGAATCTGGTGGTTGGAATTGTTCGTAGGGAATAAAAACATGAGCCAAGCAGTCCAGCGGGCCAGCGAGCTGGCTCTGGATGAGACGATCGTCACCGCCCTGCGGGCCGAGCTGAAGACCACGGCCGACGAGGTCGTTCAGGCGATCATCGACGAGGTCCCTCCGTACACCAACGCCCTGTCGGGCCACATGGGCGCGACCATCCGCCGCGCCGTCCGCACCGCCCTCGGGCACTACCTGGACCTCGCGGGCGGGAACGCCACGAGCGGCGACGCCGGTGACGCGGCCTACGAGCTGGGCCGGGGCGAGGTGCGCGACGGCCGTTCCATGGACGCCCTGCTCAGCGCCTATCGCGTCGGCGCCCGTGTGGCCTGGCGCTGTCTGGCGGCGGGTGCCGTCCCCGCGGGTCTGCCCGCCGCCGAGGTCGCCAAGTTCGCCGAGCTGACCTTCGCCTACATCGACGAGCTCTCCGCCGCGAGCGCCGCGGGCCACGCCGACGAGCTGGCCGCCCGGGGCCGGGCTCACGAGCGCAATCTGGAGCAGCTGGCCCGCGACCTCGTCGCCGGCGCGAGCCCGGATGTGCTGCTGGCCTCCGCTCAGCGGGCCGGGTGGCAGCCTCCCGTTTCGCTGACCGCGGTCCTGCTGCCCGCCGCCCAGGCCCGGCCCGCCCATCGCACGCTCGACCCGAGCACTCTCGTCCTGGACGATCTGCCGGACGCCACCGGCGTGCTGCTCGTCCCCGATGCCGACCGACCGCATCTCCTGCGGCAGCTGACGGACCGCGCCGCCGTGGTCGGCCCGGCCCGGCCGTGGACCCGTGCCTCCGCCTCGTACGCACGAGCCGTCCGCGCACGCTCCCTCTCCGCCGGCATCCATGACACCGAGGACCACCTGCCCGAGCTGGTGCTGAGCGCCGACGCGGACGCGTTCGCGGACCTGCGCGCCCGCGCTCTCGCCCCCTTGCGGACCCTGCCCGTCGCGACCGCACGACGGCTGGAGGAGACGCTGCGCGCCTGGCTCCTGCACCAGGGCAGGCGCGAGGAGGTGGCGGCGGCGCTGTTCGTCCACCCCCCGTCGCCGCTTCGGCCTGGCCCCCCACCATGGACTTCACCGGCTCACCGTCGCGGAAGACCATGAACGTCGGCATGGAGAGAACCTTGTAGGCGTTG
>MWJO01000034.1 GCA_002027195.1 Streptomyces sp. GKU 895
CCGAACCCGCCCGAACTGGCCCGTCGCTGTTGCGCGCCCACCGCGCGGAGATTCGCGCCCTGCCCGACGACACCCGGCTTCTGCTCCTCCTCGCCGCGGCCGACCAGTACCCGGTCGCCACCCACGCCTTCCTGCGCGCGGTCGCCGCCGCCCGCCTCGACACCCGCCCCCTGGAGGCCGCCGAGGCCGCCGGGCTCGCCCACGCGCGCGCCGACGGGGTCGTCTTCCGTGACGCCTGGACGCGGATCGCCGCGTACGAGACCGGCTCCCCCGGCGGACCGGCGCGACGTCCACCGCTGCTCGCCCGCGTGCTGAGCGCCCGAGGGCGAGACGCCGCTGCGTTCCTGGCACCGGGGCGCGGGCGCTCTCGGCCCCAGCTCCCGGCTCGCCGCCGAACTCGCCACGGCCGCGGCCCGTCCCGCGACGAGGGCCGCCTCCCGCTGGCCCGTGCCCTCACCGAACGCGCCGCCGCGCTGTGCCCCGACCGGGCCGGGCGAACCCGCCTGGTGACACGTGCCGCCGTATACGCCTGGCAGTCCGGTGCGGGCGACCGGGCGCGAGCCCTGGCGGCGCGCACCGAGGACGACGCGCTGACCGGCGTACTCGCCCTGCGGGCCGGGAACGCGGCGGAGGCGTTCGACGCGCTGCTGACGGCTGCGGTGCGGGAGCCGCAGGAGGGGGGAAGTGAGGTGATCGAGCTCCCGGAGCCGGTCGGCCGGAACGTTTCTCCCGTATCGCCGGACACCACAGGCCCCATCCTCGACCACGCCCGCCACCTCCTGGCCCGGGCCACCGAGGCCGCCATCTACACCGGTGACCTGCGGCGATGCCGGGAGGCGGACCGGGTGGCGCGCGGGCTGGGGATCGAGCCGCCCGGCACGCTGGGCGGGCTCGCGGCGGCCTTCGAGGGGCGGTACGAGGACGCGCGCGACCTGCTCGGCGCGACGGCCGGGCGCTGCGGCCCCGGCGGCGACCCCACCCTCCTCATCCACGCGGGCATCGCCGCCCTCCTGCTCGGCGACCAGACGCGGGCCACCGCCGCGACCGTCCGTGCGGCCGCCTCCGCGCGCGTGCGCGGCGCGACGGTCGCCGTCGTGCAGGCGATGGAGTTCCGTGCCTACGCCGACTTCTGGACCGGGCGCCCACGCGCCGGAGAGGCCGCAGCGACCGACGCGCTCTGGCAGGCGTACGCCACCGGCCAGGACAACGGGGCCTGCCATCTCCAGGCGGCCCTGGCCATGTTCGCGGCGCTCACGGGCGACGCCGACGTCTGCCGGGAACGCGCGGCGACGGCCCGCTCGTACGCCCTCGGACGCGGTCTCGGTCTGCCCGCCGCGCTCGCCCAGTGGGCGCTCGCCTACCTCGACCTCAGCAGCGGCCGGTTCGCCGCGGCGGCGGCCCGGCTGCGGGCGCTCGCCGGCTTCGGCCCCGGTCACGGGCACCGGGCCATCCGGCACCTGGCCACCCCGCACTATGTCGAGGCGGCCGTCCGCACCGACGACACCCGGGTGGCCCGGGCCGCGCACGCCGACTACCACCGCTGGGCGAGCGCCGTCCGCAGCCCCGACGACCTGGCGCTCAGCGCCCGGTGCCGGGCGCTGCTGGCGCCGGGAGCCGAAGCGGTCGACCACTACCGCACCGCACTCGATCTGCACGCCCGGGGCACCCGCGACTTCGAACGCGCCCGCACGGAGCTGCTGTTCGGCAGCGCGCTGCGCCGATTGCGGCAGCGCACCGAGGCCCGCGACCGTCTCCACAGCGCCCTGGAGGCCTTCGAGCACTTCGGCGCGCCGCACTGCCGCCGCCCAGGCCCGGGCGGAACTCCGCGCCCTGGGCACCCCCGCGACTCCCGCGCCGACAGCCCCCGACGACCCCACCACCCGCCTCACGGCTCAGCAGCTCATGGTCGCCCGCATGGCCGCCGAGGGCGCCACCAACCGCGAGATCGCAACGAGGCTGGCCCTCAGCCCCCGCACGATCGACCACCATCTGCGGGGCGTCTTCGCACGGTTGGGCATACGGTCACGCATCGAGCTGGTGCGGCTGCTGGCGGAGGGCGAGGGGGCGGAATGACGCGGGGCGGTCACCGCCTCGCACTCAGACCGCAGAGGAAGCGAGGCGGTCACCGCCCCGGGCTCACGCGGCTTCCCGTGCCCGGAACGCCTCCGCGTCCCACACCCCGTCCAGCCGCGGCGCCAGCCAACTCGGTGCCGTCGCGCGGAAGTCGGCCGGTGCCAGCGTGCCCGCGCCCATCGGCAGCGCCCCCCAGCAGCGGCGCCGCGGCGACCTCGGGCAGGTCGGTCACATTGCACCGCATCGCCAGATCGGGGGAATGCGGCCAGCCGCCGATGACGACGCCTGCCAACTCCAGGTCCCGGGAGCGGAGTTCACGGGCCGTCAGGTCGGTGGTGTTGAGCGTGCCCAGTCCGGCCGTGGCCACCACCAGCACCGGCGCCCCCAGGAGTCGCGCCGCGTCCGCCAGCGTCCCGCCCGCGTCGTCGAACCGTACGAGCAGTCCGCCGGCGCCCTCGACCAGCACCAGATCGTGCTCGGTGGCCAGTTTGGCGGCCGCCTCGGCGATCTCCGGCGGGCGCACCGGCGCGCGGCCCGCCCGGCGCGCGGCCGTCGCCGGGGCCAACGGCTCCGGGTAGCGGGCGAGTTCGGCCGTCGTGACCGGCCCGGCGAGGCGCGCGACCTCCTGGGCGTCGCCCGGTTCGTCCGGCCGTACGCCCGTCTGGGCCGCCTTGAGGACGGCCACCGACCGGCCCGCGGCGATCGCGGCGGCGGCGACCGCGGCGGTCGTGATCGTCTTGCCGACCTCCGTGCCGGTGCCCGTGATCACCAGGACAGACATCTCAACCCTCTCCCGCCGCCGCGCACACGGCCCGCGCGATCCGTGCCACGTCCGCGTCCCCCGTGACGTACGGCGGCATCGTGTAGACGAGGTCGCGGAACGGCCGCAGCCACACGCCCTCGCGCACGGCCGCCTCCGTGGCCGCCTTCATGTCCACCTCGTGGTCCAGCTGGACCACGCCGATCGCGCCGAGGACGCGGACGTCCCGGACGCCCGGCAGCTCCCGCGCCGGAGCGAGGCCTTCCGCCAGCCCCGCCTCGATCCGCTTGACCTCGGCCTGCCAGTCCTGCCCGAGCAGCAGCTCGATGGACGCGCAGGCCACCGCCGCCGCGAGGGGGTTGCCCATGAATGTGGGACCGTGCGCCAGCACCGGGACCTCGCCCCGCGAGATGCCGTCGGCCACGCGTGCCGTGCACAAGGTGGCCGCCATCGTCAGATAGCCGCCGGTCAGCGCCTTGCCGACACACATCACGTCCGGGGTCACCGCCGCGTGCTCCGCCGCGAACAGCGCGCCCGTGCGCCCGAAGCCGGTCGCGATCTCGTCGAAGACCAGCAGCACGTCGTGCGCGTCGCAGGCCTCGCGCAGCACCCGCAGATACGCGGGGGAGTGGAACCGCATCCCGCCCGCGCCCTGCACCACCGGCTCCACGATCACGGCGGCCAGTTCGCCGGCGTGCCGCTCGATCAGCGCGCGCAGATGGTCGGCGTACGACTCCTCGTACTCGGCCGGCGGCGGGTCCGCGAACACCTGGCGTTGGAGCACCCCGGTCCACAGGTCGTGCATCCCGCCCTCGGGGTCGCACACCGACATCGGCTGCCAGGTGTCCCCGTGGTAGCCGCCCCGCCAGGTCAGCAGCCGCTGCTTGCCGCCGCGTCCCAGCGAGCGCCAGTACTGGAGGCACATCTTCGCGGCGACCTCGACGGACACCGAGCCCGAGTCGGCCAGGAACACATGCTCCAGGCCTTCGGGTGACAGGTCGACGAGGTGCTTCGCGAGGCGTACGGCGGGTTCGTGGGTGAGCCCGCCGAACATCACGTGGCTCATCCGGCCGAGCTGGCCGGCGGCGGCCTCGTTGAGCACCGGGTGGTTGTAGCCGTGGATGGCCGACCACCAGGACGACATGCCGTCGACCAGCTCCCCGGCGGACGTGCGCAGCCGCACCCCGCTCGCCGACTCCACGACGAGCGGTTCCACCCGACCGGGCATCGGCCCGTACGGATGCCACACATGCCGCCGGTCGAGCTCCAGCAGCTCGGACACGGGCAGCTCAGGCATTGGGCGCGAGATCCGTCCCGGCACCGCGACGGCGTACGGCGACCAGATCCGTGCGCGGCTCGTTGACCTCGGGAACGGCGGCGGGCTCAGGGGAACCGCACACCGAACCACAGCCGGTCCCGCACCCGGCACCCTCGTGCGACCCGCAGCCCGCCGCCTCGTGCGACCCGCAGCCGCCCGCGGCAGCCGCCGCCACGTCCGCCCGGTGCTGCGGCAGCGTGACCTCGCCCGCGCCCTCCACCTCGAAGCCGGCGTCCGCGATCATCTCCAGGTCGGCCTTGCCCGCCTGGCCCTCGGACGTCAGGTAGTCGCCGAGGAAGATCGAGTTGGCGATGTTCAGGGCGAGCGGCTGCATCGTGCGCAGATGGACCTCGCGGCCGCCCGCGATCCGCACCTCGGCGTCGGGGCAGACGAACCGGACCATGGCCAGGATGCGCAGACAGCGCTGCGGGGTGAGGTTCCACTCCTTGGCCAGCGGGGTGCCCTCGAACGGGATCAGGAAGTTGACCGGAACCGAGTCCGGGTCCAGCTCACGCAGCGAGAAGACCACGTCGACCAGGTCCTCGTCCGACTCGCCCATGCCCGCGATCAGCCCCGAGCAGGCCGACAGACCCGCCGCGTGCGCCTTCTGCACGGTGTCGACGCGGTCGGCGTAGGTGTGCGTCGTCGTGATGTCGCCGTACGTCGCCTCGGAGGTGTTGAGGTTGTGGTTGTAGGCGTCCGCGCCTGCCTCGCGCAGCCGCTCGGCCTGGCCGTCGGAGAGCAGCCCCAGGCAGGCGCACACCTCGACGTTCTCGTTCTGGTCCTTGATCGCCTTGATGGTGCCGGCGACCCGGTCCACGTCCCGGTCCGTCGGGCCGCGCCCGCTCGCCACCAGACAGACCCGCTTCGCGCCGCCCGCGAGACCCGCGGCGGCGGCCTTGGAGGCCTCGTCGGGCTTGAGCCAGGTGTACTTCAGGATCCCCGCCTCGGAGCCGAGCCGCTGCGAGCAGTAGGAGCAGTCCTCGGGGCACAAGCCGGACTTGAGGTTGACGAGGTAGTTCAGTTTCACGCGTCGGCCGAACCAGTGCCGGCGCACCTTTCCGGCCGCGGCCACCACGTCGAGCAGGTCGTCGTCGGAAGTGGCGAGCACGGCGAGCGCCTCGTCGCGGGTCGGCAGCTCGCGCCGAAGCCCCTTGTCCACCAGCGTGTTCAGCAGGTCCATGAAAGCTGATCCTGTCCTAAGGACCCGTCTCCGGCCAAGGAGAGTTCGTACAACAGCTGCCATTCGCTGTGTGGGTATTGCCACACAGTGGGCGGCTGCTTGTCCCACTAGTGTCTGTTCGCTGCCTACAAAACCCCCGGAGGACCCATGGCATTCGGCTGGATCGACCAGCAGGTCCGGGTGCGCACCCGCAGGGGCCTGGTGCGGACCCTGCGCCCGCGCCCCGCCGATGCGCCGCTGCTCGATCTCGCGAGCAACGACTACCTGGGGCTGACCCGTCATCCCGAGGTGGTGGAGGGGGCCGCGCGGGCCGCCCGGACCTGGGGCGGAGGCTCCACCGGATCCCGACTGGTCACCGGCACGACCGAGCTCCACGCGCAGCTGGAACGCGAGCTGGCCGATTTCTGCGGGTTCGAGGCAGCCCTGGTCTTCTCCTCCGGCTACGCGGCCAACCTCGCCGCGGTCACCGCGCTGGCCCCGCTCCGCTCCCTGATCGTCTCCGATGCCGGCAACCACGCCTCGCTGATCGACGGCTGCCGGCTGGCCCGGGGCACCTCACAGGTGGTGGAACACGCCGACCCCGACGCCGTGCGCAAGACGCTGCACGACCCGAGTCGAGGGGCCGGGCCGGCCGTCTTCGTGTCCGACACGGTCTTCTCCGTCGACGGCGACGCCGCCCCGCTGGCCGCGCACGCCGAGGCCTGCCGGGAGTACGGCGCCGGCTGGTGCTCGACGACGCCCACGGCCTCGGGGTGCTGGGCGACGGCGGCCGGGGCGCGCCGCACGCGGCGGGGCTCGCGGGCGCGACGACGTCGTCGTGACGGTCACGCTGTCCAAGTCGCTCGGCAGCCAGGGCGGGGCCGTGCTCGGCCGGCCCGGGTGATCGACCATCTGGTCAACACGGCACGGACGTTCATCTTCGACACCGGCCTGGCCCCGGCGGCGGCCGGGGCCGCCCTGTCGGCGCTGCGCCTGCTGCGCCGCGAGCCCGAGCGGGCGGCCCGGGCCCGCGAGGTGGCCGCCGAACTGCACGCACGCCTGACCGCCGCGGGTCACGAGGCGGTACGACCGGACGCCGCGGTGGTCTCCGTGCGCGCGCCGTCCCCGGAGGGGGCCGTGCGGTGGGCGGCCGACTGCCGTGCGGCAGGCCTGTCCGTGGGCTGTTTCCGTCCTCCTTCCGTGCCCGACGGCATCTCACGGCTGCGGCTGACCGCCCGCGCGGACCTCTCCGAGGCGCAGATCGAACGCGCTGTACGGGTGATCGGTGAGACACGACCATGAGTCGGCGTGACACGGCCGTGCCCGGATCGGATCGGAACTGATCAGAACGCGGCCGTGAACTCCGCCCAGCTCCCGGGGGAGAAGAGCAGCGCGGGTCCGGACGGGTCCTTGGAGTCGCGTACGGCGACGAGTCCGGCCCGCGGGCCCGACCCTGGCCGAGCGGTCTCGACACAGTTGTTCGCTCCCGTGCTGTAACTGCTGCGCAGCCAGCGCACGTCGAGCAGATCGGTACTGGTAGGAACGTTCCGAGGCAGTGCAGACATGGTGCCTCCTTACGCGCCGTCACCTATCGCGGCGATGTAATCCAACGAGTCCTCGGGCGAAAGGGCGTGGATCTTAAGGGCGTTGAAGGCCTCGGTGTAGGCCCGGAGGTCTTCTTTCCGCTCGAGGTAGAGGCTACTCGTCAAGTGGTCGAGAACAACCACATCCAGATCAGAAGTGCGCGAAAATGAGAAGATAACGAAAGGGCCGGTGATGCCGATGTGTGCTCCCGCGGCGAACGGCAGCACCTGAAGTCTGACTTGGGGGAGCCGGGCCGCCTCGACGAGCCGCCGCAACTGCCGGGCCATCACCTCGGGTCCGCCGATCTCCCGGCGCAGCACCCCCTCGTCCAGCACCGCGGCGAGCTCCAGCGGCGGGTCGGCCCGCAGCACGTCCTGCCGGGCCAGCCGCACCTCGACCAGCGCGTCGAGCCGTTCGTCGGTCTCGCCCTCGAGGCCGCCGACCGCGGCCCGGGTGACCGCACGGGCGTACTCGGGCGTCTGCAGCAGCCCGGGGACGACGGAGATCTCCAGCGTGCGCATCGCGGTCGCCTGCGACTCCAGGCTGATGAAGTCCCGGTACGTCGGGGGCAGCACCCCACGGTAGGCGTGCCACCAGTGGTGGCGTCCGCCGCCCTCGTCGGACCCCGCCAACACCAGGAGCAACTCCCTGAGTTGGCTGTCCTGGACCTCGTAGACGTCCAGGAGTAACCGCACATCGGCCGGTTTCACCCCGCTGGCGCCGGTCTCGATCCGGCTCACCTTGGACTGGTGCCAGCCCGCCAGCCGGGCCGCCTCACCACTGGTGAGCCCCGCACCGGTACGCAAGGCACGCAGTTCGGCGCCCAGTTTCCGGCGGCGTACCGCGGGACCGTGCTGCATGGGCTACTCCTTACTCCTTCCGGGCCGCCCAAATACGGTCTTCCGTCGGAGAGTTCACCGCTTCGAGCGACAGATATATGCATATCTTGGTGGATCGGCACCGTGACCGGCCTGGTAATGGCAGTCTGGCGAAGAAGCACCAGTCCGGGACCGTACTCGAACCATCCGCTCCGTGTCGGACTGCGGTCCCGTGGGAAAGGGACGACCTCGCCATGGCAGACCATCTGGAAGCATCCGTCACTCTGCCGAGCGATCCCGCCTCGGTCTCCGCGGCCCGCGCCTACGTCCTGAGCACCCTCTCGGAGTGGGGCCTGCCGGCGGACACGGAAGCGGCGGAGACGATCCGGCTCATCGTCTCCGAACTCGCCACCAACGCGGTACAGCACACCTTCGGTCAGTCACCCACCTTCACGGTGGACATCCAGCTCGACCGCGACGAGCAACTGCGCATCGGAGTCACCGACAGCCACCCCCGCTTCCCCAAGCGGCTCCCGGCCGCCGTCCAGCAGGACAACGGCCGCGGCATGGTGATCATCCGCTGGCTGACCGCGGAGTGCGGCGGCAAGCTGAGAGTCCGCCCCACCCGCGAGGGCGGCAAGACGGTCTCCATCGAACTCCCGTGGACGGTACCGGCACAGCCGGTGTCCGCGGCGGGACAGCAAGAGCCCTAGGGCCGGGCCGGCCGAACGCGCCCCTGAGGAGGGCCCGGAAGGCGTCCGCCGTCGGAGCCGTCTCGTCGGTGCGATGGGCGACCGAGATGGTACGGCGCAGATCCCCCGGTTCCAGCAGTCGTACCCCCACCGGTGTCACCGACGTCCGCGCCACCATCTCCGGGACGACCGCGACGCCGAGCCCCGCACTCACCAGCGCGCAGACCAGGGCGTACACAGGTGTCGCCACCAGTACGGACGCGGTGGCGCCGGCCCGGGCGAGGGCCGCCTCCACGCCGCGCCGGGCGGGATGGTCCGGGGCCATGCTGATCAGCGGCTGGCCGGCGAGTTCGGTCAGGGGCAGGCGGGCGGTGCCCTCGGCAAGGGCATGCCCCGGGGCGGTCACCAGGACCAGCTCCTCCACCAGGACCGGCTCCACGCTGATGGACGCGGGCAGCGGTACCGGGTCCGCGGGCTCGTAGGAATGCGTCAGCGCCAGATCCACGTCACCGGCCGCCACCGCCACCACCCCGGTCGGCGGTTCGAGGTGGGCGACGGTCAGTTCCACGTCCGGATACGCCCGGCGGAACGCGCTCAGCACGGGCGGCAGCAGCTGGATGCCCGCGGTCTGGAAGGTGCCGAGCCGCAGCGTGCCGCCGGACATCCCGGTCAGCCGCGCGAGTTCATGGCGGGCCTGCTCCATCTCGTCCAGCACCCGGCGGGCCCGGGCCACCAGGAGCTCCCCGGCGCCCGTGAGCCGTGCGCCGCGGTGATGCCGTACGAGAAGGGCGGTGCCCGCCTCCCGCTCCAGTTTGGCCAGCTGCTGGGAGAGCGCGGGGGTGGTGTACCCGAGGCGCTGGGCGGCCCGGGTGATCGAGCCGGCCTCGGCGACGGCGACCAGCGCGGCGAGCCGGTTCGGGTCGTACATGCCGAGCCCCCAGCCTAAAGGGATGCTTAAGGAAGACTCAGGATATTCGACATACCTGCTGAAGGCTCACGCGCGGCAGGCTGACAGGCATGGACGCACAGCTCATCGCCTTCACCGGGGTCGCCGCCGGCATGGTCGCCATGCCCGGCGCCGATTTCACCGTCGTCGTACGCAACGCACTGGTCTCCCGCCGGGCCGGTGTCGCCAGTGCCCTCGGTGTCGCGGGCGGGCTGCTGCTGCACACGGCGCTGGCGGTGGCCGGGGTCGCCGCTGTCCTGGCGGCCGTACCGGCACTGTTCCGTGCGCTCCAACTCCTGGGCGGTTCCTATGTGCTGTACCTGGGTGTACGGTCCCTGCGCTCACTGAGCGGTCCGCACACGGTGGTTGAGGACGCCGGGAGCGGCTCCGCGAGGCCTCTTCGGCAGGGGTTCGTCACCAACGCCCTCAATCCGAAGGCGCCCGTCACCTTCCTGAGCCTGTTGCCGCAGTTCGTGCCGGACGGTTCGGCCGCGCTGCCCCGGACGCTGCTGCTGGCGCTGATCGTGGTGGTGCTCGCCCTGGTGTGGTTCCCGGCGGTGGCGCTGCTGGTGGACCGGCTGGGCCGGTGGCTCAGGCGGCCGCGGGCCGCGCGGCTCGTCGCGGGCGTCACCGGCACCGCGCTGACGGTGCTGGGCGTGGTCCTGCTCCTCGAACCGCTGCTCGCCCTCGACCGGGGAGCAGCCTGAGGCCCCGCGGGGGCGGCGGCGGGTCAGGTCGCCGCCGCCCCCGCGGGAAGGTCACTTGACCCGGCCGTACCAGACGCTCTTCGTCCAGATCTTCTGGAGCTTCACGACCTCCCCGCTCTTCGGGGAGTGCCAGATCTTCCCCTTCCCCGCGTAGATCCCGACGTGGTACACGCTCGACCCCGAGTGGAAGAACACGAGGTCGCCGGCCTTGCGGCTGCCGGCCGAGATGTGGCGGGTCTTGTTGTACTGCTGGGCCGCCGTCCGGGGCAGCTTCTTGCCCGCCTTCTTGTACGAGTACAGCGTGAGCCCGGAGCAGTCGAACCTGTGCGGCCCCGCGGCGCCCCACTTGTACGGGGAGCCCTTCTTGGAAGCCGCGACCTGGAGTGCCTTCGTCGCCGGTGTAGCGGCCTCGGCGTCGGATGCGACGCCCGGGACCACGATGGAGCCGCCCACTGCGGCGATGGTGAGGGCCGAGGCGGTACCGGCTCGGGCCATCAGCGACGGGACACGATTGAGCGCAGACATGCGCAACCCTTCGTCAGCCGCCTGTGAAGGATGACCTGTCGGATTCGGGCTGGCGAAGTTGCCCGGCCGCGTACTGCGGCTTCACCCCAAGGGCTGCTCGGAACGGCCGTTGAGCGCTGTTCCGGCGACCCGTCGTGCTTGGGTCCTCCACTCCTGCCGATCCACTCCTGTCGACCGGTCATCCGGGTGGCGGCAGGACTCGGCGTCCACCCGGATCGCCCCGCCGCTGCGGCGGGGGCTTGTCGTCAGACAGGGATCTTCACGCACGGACACCCGAAAAACCCAATGGAATCGGGGATTTGTGGCGTTACTCACCACTCACCCGTTCGGGTGGACACTCCTCTGTTCGAGGGACTGTCGAGGGGGTCGAGGAGCCTCGGACCAGCGACGGAACGTCTCATTCCGGCCTCGGGCTACGCGCGTTGTGCAACCCTGACGGCCCCACAGAACGACGGGCGACTACTCCAAACGGGGGTACGTCTTTTGGTCCGTTTGAAAGCCGGTCCGGACGCCTCGCCGTCCCGGTCGGCTGTCCGGAACGGGCGCTTCCGCGTCAACTGCCGACGTGCGGCGGCACCGTGACCCGCGCCGTGCGCCGCTCACCGTCCAGGACGCGCAGCGCCCGCGCCAGGGTTGCGGCATGCAGCTCCGTCTCACCCCGCTGGTGCATCAGCGTCAGCGCGTCACGCAGCTCGGCCGCCTTGGCGACCAGTGCCTGCGCGGCCCGCAGCCCGCGGTAGGTGTCGCCGTGGTGCGCCGGGTTGATCCGGCCCAGCAGGTCGACCACGTCGAGATAACGGTCGATCAACTCGCCCTCGGCGCGCGTCAGTGCGGGCAGCGGCGGGAGTTCGGGTGGCAGCATCGCCCGCTCACCGGGTGCCGGGCGCGGGACGCGAGGCCTTGCGGCTGGGGATGATCTGATCCACCAGGCCGTATCCCAGGGCCTCTTGAGCGGTGAGGATCTTGTCCCGCTCGATGTCCTCGGTGACTTGCTCCCGGCTGCGCCCGGTGTGCTGGACGAGCATCTCCTCCAGACGGTCGCGGACGCGCCCCAACTCAGCCGCGCGGATGGCCAGATCGCTGGCCTGCCCCTCCACCGGCTCGGTCAGCGAGGGTTGGTGGATCACCATGCGGGCACCCGGCAGCGCGAACCGCTTGCCGGGGGTGCCGGCCGCGAGCAGGACGGCCGCGGACGATCCGGCCTGCCCCAGGCAGATGGTCTCCACGTCGCACGTGACGAACTGCATCGTGTCGTAGATCGCCGACATGGCACTGAAGGAGCCGCCGGGGGAGTTGATGTAGAGCGAGATGTCCCGGTCCGGGTCCTGGTGCTCGAGGTGCATGAACTGCGCCATCACGTCGTTCGCGGAGATGTCGTCCACCGCGGTGCCGAGGAAGACGATTCGCTCCTCCAACAGCTTCGAGTACGGGTCCATCGTCTTGCTGCCGGAACTCGTGCGTTCGGTGAACTCGGGCAGGACGTGGCGGGCGGTCGGTCGGGTCATGGGTACCCCTCCTTCGGCGTCTGTAAAAAATGTACAGGATGTACGTGACGTTATGATGGGGGTATGGCCTACGAGATTCCGGTGACGCAAGCCAGGGCTGAACTCGCCGACCTGATCAACCGAGTGGTGTACGGCGGTGAGCGTGTCGTCGTCACGCGGCACGGCAAGCCGCTCGTCGCCCTGGTCTCCGCCGCCGATCTCGAACGGCTGGAGGGGCTCCAGGAGCGTCCGGAGTCCGCCGAGGAGCAGGTGATCAGCGCGGTCTCGACCGTGCGCGAGCTGTCCTCGCCGCCCCGCGAGCCGCAGCGGTTCGGCATCGCGGCCCACCACCGGGGCACGGGCGCCTCGTAGCGGGGACAGGAAAGAAGAAGACCGCACACCTCCGTCCGCTACAGCGGAGGTGCACGGCCGGTTCCAGGGTGCCCGCGTCAGCCGGTGGCCACCAGCTCTCGTTCCGCGGCGGGTGCGGGGCTCTGCTTCCGCGCCTTGAGCGCCTTCCCCAGCAGCACGGCGCCCAGGCCGAGCGCGGCCCACCAGGCCAGGGTGAGGGCGGGGCCGGTCGCCGCGGCGCCGTCGAAGTACGCCACCGACCTCAGCAGGGTCGCGCTCGCGCCCGGCGGCAGCCACTGGCCGATCGCGCCGACCGGCTCGGGGAGCATCTGCGGCGCCGAGGCGCCCCGGAGAACGGGTTCCCGAAGAGCATGATCGCGCCGACGCGATCCCGATCCCGGCGGTGCCCAGGAGGGCGGCGAGGCCGGCGACGGCAGCGCTCACCGCCAGCGTCGCCAGCCCGAACACCCCCGCCTCCGCCCACCCAGTCGCCGGTGAGGACACCGAGCCAGCTGTCCGCGACCCCGGCGGCGGCCACGCCCACCAGGGCCGAGGCGCCGGCCAGGGCGACCGCGGCACGCGTCCCGCGCAGCCCGCTCACGGTCACCACCGCGCCAGCGGCGATCCCGGCCAGGGCCAGCGGCAGCACGCTGGCGTTCAGGGCCGCGCCCCGCGGGTCCTTGGCGGGCGCCGCCACCACGTCGACCGTCCTGACCTGGGTGCCTTGGGCCGCCGCCGGCTCCGCCACGGCCTGCTGGAGCAGCTGCGCCACGACCGGGCTCGCGGCCGACGCGGTCAGCAGCTCGGGCCCCTGGGCGGTGACGACGACCGCGCCGTATACGGTCCGGTCCTCGACGGCGTCCCGGGCGGCGGCCTCGTCCGCGTAGTGGTGGATCTCGAACGCGCCCTTGTGCCGCGCCAGTTGCTGTTCGACCTGGGCGGTCGCGGCGGCGGGACCGGCCACGCCGAGCGGCAGGTCGCGGGGTGCGGTGCGGGCCGCGGGCCAGGCGAAGGCCCACAGGGCGAGCGCGGCGAGGAGCGGGACGAGGACGACGACCGCGAGCAGACGGCGAGGGGTGCCGCTGGGCGCCGTAGCGGAAGCGGTGGACATGGGGTGGCCTTCCTGGCTCGGACGGGCTGGGATTTATAGAGAATGATCGTTCGTTTTTTATTTCGCTCCCACCGTGCTGCCGAACGCGCGTCTTGTCAAGAAGGAACGTTCGTTTTAGATTGAGGACCATGGCCCGCGTATCCCAGGAACACCTCGACGCCCGCCGCCGGCAGATCCTCGACGGTGCCGCGATCTGCTTCGCCCGCAACGGCTTCCACGCCACGTCCATGCAGGACGTGCTGAAGGAGGTCGATCTGTCGGCCGGGGCCGTGTACCGCTACTTCAGCGGCAAGGAGGCCCTCATCGCGGCCATCGTCGAGGAGGTGCTCGGCCAGGTCCGCGACGGGTTCGAAGAGGCGGCTCTCGGCAGCCCGCCCCCGCCGCCGGACCTCCTGGCGGCGACGGTGCTCGCCCGGATCCTCGCCACCAAGGAGTTCCTGACCGTGGACGGGCGGCCCGCGTTCCCGCGCCTCGTCGTCCAGGTGTGGACGGAAACGCTCCGCAACGAGGAACTCGCGGGCGTCCTGCGCGACGGCTACGGCGGGGTACGGCAGACCTGGGGGCGGATCGTCCAGGCCTACCAGGACGCCGGAATGATGCGCTCGGACATGTCCCCGGACCACGTGGCCCGCACCATGATGGCCGCGGTCATGGGCTTCCTCGCCCAGCAGGCTCTGTTCGGGCCGGTGCCGACCGACGTCCTCCGTGACGGGCTGCGGGCGTTGATGAGCGTGCGGGACGGTCGCGACGCAACCGATGGATCACAGCTCGGTTAACTTGCTTGAAACCCGGTCCAACTAGCCTCTCGGCACGCCACCAGGGACTTTGCCCGGCGGCTGCGGCAACCGGACCCCGCACGGTCCGGAGCGAGGACTGTGAGGTGGGACGTGCAACTGACCCCGCACGAGCAAGAGAGGCTGCTGATCCATGTGGCGGCCGACGTCGCCGAGAAGCGCCGGGCCCGCGGACTCAGGCTCAACCACCCCGAGGCCGTCGCCCTCATCACCTCGCACATCCTCGAGGGCGCCCGTGACGGCCGTACGGTCGCCGAACTGATGGCCTCCGGGCGCAAGCTGCTCACCCGGGACGACGTCATGGAGGGCATCCCCGAGATGATCCACGACGTCCAGGTCGAGGCCACCTTCCCGGACGGCACCAAGCTCGTCACCGTCCACGACCCGATCGTCTGACGGGGGCCGCCGTGATTCCCGGAGAGATCCTCTTCGCCGAGGACTCGATCGTCTACAACGAGGGCCGTGAGGTCACCCGGCTGACCGTCCTCAACGCCGCCGACCGGCCCGTCCAGGTCGGCTCCCACTACCACTTCGCCGAGGCCAACCCCGGCCTGGAGTTCGACCGCGCCGCCGCGCGCGGCAAGCGGCTGAACGTCGCCGCCGGCACCGCCGTGCGCTTCGAGCCCGGAATCCCCGTCGACGTCGAACTCGTCCCGCTGGCCGGTGCCCGGATCGTGCCCGGACTGCGCGGGGAGACCGGAGGTGCCCTCGATGCCTGAGATCTCGCGTGCCGCGTACGCCGATCTGTTCGGCCCGACGACCGGCGACCGCATCCGGCTCGCCGACACCGATCTGATCGTCGAGATCGAGGAGGATCGTTCCGGCGGTCCCGGACTCGCCGGTGACGAGGCCGTGTTCGGCGGTGGCAAGGTGATCCGCGAGTCCATGGGCCAGGCGCGTGCTACGCGCGCAGACGGCACTCCGGACACCGTCATCACCGGTGCCGTGATCATCGACCACTGGGGGATCGTCAAGGCCGACGTCGGCATCCGCGACGGCCGGATCACCGCCATCGGCAAGGCCGGCAACCCCGACACCATGGACGGCGTCCACCCGGACCTGGTGCTCGGCCCCGAGACCGAGATCATCGCGGGCAACGGGCGCATCCTCACGGCCGGCGCGGTCGACGCGCACGTCCACTTCATCTGCCCGCAGATCGCCGACGAGGCGCTGGCCGCGGGCGTGACGACCCTGGTGGGCGGTGGCACCGGCCCCGCCGAGGGGTCGAAGGCCACGACGGTGACGCCCGGCCCGTGGCACCTCGCCCGGATGCTGGAGGCGATGGAGCAGTACCCGCTCAACATCGGCTTCCTCGGCAAGGGCAACACCGTCTCGCACGAGGCGATGCTGTCCCAGATCCGGGGCGGCGCGCTGGGGCTGAAGCTCCACGAGGACTGGGGTTCGACGCCCGCGGTCATCGACGCCTCGCTGACGGTGGCGGACCAGACCGGCATCCAGGTCGCCATCCACACCGACACCCTGAACGAGGCCGGCTTCGTCGGCGACACGCTCGCGGCGATCGCCGGCCGCGGCATCCACGCGTACCACACCGAGGGTGCGGGCGGCGGGCACGCGCCCGACATCATGACCGTCGTCTCCGAGCCGCACGTGCTGCCCAGCTCGACCAACCCGACCCGGCCGTTCACCGTCAACACCGCCGAGGAACACCTCGACATGCTGATGGTGTGCCACCACCTCAACCCGGCGGTGCCGGAGGACCTGGCCTTCGCCGAGTCCCGGATCCGGCCGACGACCATCGGCGCGGAGGACATCCTCCACGACCTCGGCGCCATCTCGATCATCTCGTCCGACGCCCAGGCCATGGGACGGGTCGGCGAGGTCGTCATGCGGACCTGGCAGACCGCGCATGTCATGAAGCGCAAGCGGGGCGCGCTGCCCGGGGACGGCCGGGCCGACAACCACCGGGTCCGGCGGTACGTCGCCAAGTACACGATCAACCCGGCGATCGCGCAGGGCCTGGCACGCGAGATCGGCTCGGTGGAGACCGGCAAGCTCGCCGACCTCGTGCTGTGGGAGCCCGCGTTCTTCGGCGTCAAGCCGCATCTCGTCGTCAAGGGCGGCCAGATCGCCTACGCGCAGATGGGTGACGCCAACGCCTCGATCCCGACCCCGCAGCCGATCCTGCCGCGTCCGATGTACGGGGCGATCGGGCGGGCGCCCGCGACCAACTCGTTCAACTTCGTCGCGCCGCTGGCGATCGAGGACGGGCTGCCGGAGCGGCTGCAACTCGGCAAGCGCTTCGTCGCCATCGACTCGACACGCGGGGTGACCAAGGCGGACATGCGGGAGAACGACGCGCGTCCCTCGGTGCGGGTCGATCCCGACAGCTTCGCCGTGCACATCGACGGGGAGCTGGTCGAGGCGACTCCGGCGGCCGAACTGCCCCTGGCCCAGCGTTACTTCCTGTTCTGATGGGGCGGGAACGCGATGTCTAGGGCCGCACTGCTCGTCCTGGCCGACGGCCGCTTTCCCGCCGGGGGGCACGCGCACTCCGGCGGGGCCGAGGCGGCCGTCAAGGCCGGGCGGATCAACGGGGCTTCGAGCCTGGAGGAGTTCTGCCGGGGACGGTTGCACACGGCGGGACTGGTGTCGGCGTCCCTGGCCGCGGCGGCCGTACTCGGGGTGAATCCCGTGGAGTTGGACGCGGCGGCGGACGCCCGCACACCGTCTCCCGCGTTGCGGAGCGCCGCGCGGAAGCTGGGGCGGCAGCTGATGCGGGCGGCTCGGGCGACCTGGCCCTCGGCGGAACTCGACGCGCTGGCACGGGAGTTCCCCAAGGGCGCCCATCAACCGGTGGTGTTGGGGCTCGCGGCCCGGGCCGCCGGGCTGGACGCCGTCGACGCGGCCTACTGCGCGGCGTACGAGAGTGTGAGCGGGCCGGCGTCGGCGACCGTGCGGTTGCTGAGCCTCGACCCGTTCGACGCCACGGGGGTGCTGGCTCGGTTGGCGCCGGAGCTGGACCGGGTGGCGGACCGGGCGGTGGAAATGGCACGTGAGGTCGCCGAGGGGGGCGTCGGCGCCCTTCCCGCCGCCTCCGCGCCCCTGCTGGAGATCTCCGCGGAGCTGCATGCCGCTTGGGCCGTACGGCTGTTCGCGTCGTAGCTGGTCGTAGCTGGTCGTAGTCCGTCGTAGTTCGTCGTAGTTCAAGGAGCCGTAATCATGCATCTCGACCACTCCCACGACGCCCCCTCCGCCGTCAGCGCGGACGCGCACCGCCCCGACGGCGCCCGCCGCGCCCTGCGGATCGGACTCGGCGGCCCCGTCGGTTCCGGCAAGACCGCCACCGTCGCCGCGCTCTGCCGCGCCCTGCGGGACGAACTTTCCCTCGCCGTCGTCACCAATGACATCTACACCCGCGAGGACGCCGAGTTCCTCCTCCGCGAGGCCGTCCTGCCGCCCGAGCGGATCACCGCCGTGGAGACGGGCGCCTGCCCGCACACCGCGATCAGGGACGACATCTCCGCCAACCTCGAAGCCGTCGAGGACCTGGAGGACGAGGTCGGGCCGCTCGACCTCGTGCTCGTCGAGAGCGGCGGCGACAACCTCACCGCGACCTTCTCCAAAGGGCTCGTGGACGCGCAGATCTTCGTGATCGACGTGGCCGGGGGTGACGACATCCCGCGCAAGGGCGGTCCCGGCGTCACCACCGCCGACCTGCTCGTCGTCAACAAGACCGACCTCGCCCCGTACGTCGGCTCGGACCTCGCGCGGATGGCGGCCGACGCCAAGGCGCAGCGCGCCGAACTGCCGGTCGTCTTCCAGTCGTTGCGGACCGAGGCCGGGGTCACGGACGTCGCCGCGTGGGTGCGGGCGCAGCTCACCGCGTGGACGGCATGAGCGGCGGCGTACAGGCGACCGCGCGGATCCTCGCCCGTGACGACGGGCGTGGCGGCACCTCGCTTCCCGTGCTGGAGGGCGACGGGCCGCTGGCGCTGCGCCGGACGCGGGGGAGCGGCACCGAGGCGCGGGTCATGCTCGTCGGCGCGATGAGCGGCCCGCTCGGCGGCGACCACTTCACTGTCCGGGCGACCGTGGAGGAAGGCGCCCGGCTGCACCTCGGATCGGCCGCCGCCACCATCGCCCTGCCCGGACAGGCCAAGGGCGAGGCGCGCTACGACGTCCGCCTCACCGTCGCCGACGGCGGTGAACTGCGCTGGCTGCCCGAGCAGTTGATCTCCGCGCACGGCAGTGAACTGTACGTCTCGACACACGTCGACGTCGGTGCGTACGGTCGGCTCGTGCTGCGCGAGGAGCAGGTGCTGGGGCGGGTCGCCGAGGAGCCGGGGCGGCTCGGCAGCCGGCTCGCCGTGCGCGTCGGCGGACGGACCGTGCTGGACCAGGAACTCGCCTGCGGGCCCGGGGCGCCCGGCGGATGGGACGGCCCGGCCGTACTGGCGGGGCATCGCGCGGTCGGGCAACTCGTCGTCGTACGACCGGAGTTCGTCGCCGATCCGGTGCCGGCCCGGGTGCTGGGGGACGGTGCCGTGGTCATGCCGCTCGCCGGACCCGCCGCGCTCGTGAGCGCCGTCGCCCCTGACGCGCTGCGGCTGAGAAGGCTCCTGGACGAGGCCCTGGCGTCGCTCGGGTGACCGAAGGTCGGTTAGCGAACAACCCTCTCCGGTTATCGGATTGGCAAAGAAGGCCGACGGACCCTGTTCTCAGGGAACCCACAGCCGAGAGGATCCCCGTACTCATCAATGACGTACGGGGAGGTCGCACTTGAAGCGCCAGAGATCGACCAGGCGGGCCACGGCGTTCGGCTCGGCCGGAGTGCTCGTCACGGCGACCCTGATAGCCGGGGCCGTGGCGGCGCCCACCGCCAACGCGAAGGCGGGCGCACGGCACGGCCAGGACCGTGAGGCCCGCGGCGTCGCATCGCCGCCGCCCGGGCCGAGAAGGCCGGCATCGACTGGCAGGACTGCCCGCCGACTGGGGGCTGGAGAAGCCCATCCAGTGCGGCTGGGTCACCGTGCCGCTCGACTACGCCAAGCCCAACGGCAAGCAGATCAAGCTCGCCGTCGACCGCATCGGCAACACCGGGACCCCCGCCGAGCGCCAGGGCGCGCTCGTCTACAACCCCGGTGGACCGGGCGGCTCGGGCCTGCGCTTCCCGCGCCGGGTCGTCACCAAGGCGCCGGTGTGGGTCAACACGTCCAAGGCGTACGACTTCGTGGGCTTCGACCCGCGCGGCGTCGGCCACTCGACGCCCATCTCCTGCATCGACCCGCAGGAGTTCGTCAAGGCGCCCAAGATGGACCCGGTGCCCGACTCCGAGGCCGACAAGCGCGCCCAGCGCAAGCTGGCCCGCGCGTACGCCGAGGGCTGCTACAAGCGCAGCGGCGAGATGCTGCCGCACATGACCACGCCGAACAGCGCACGTGACCTGGACGTCATCCGCGCCGCGCTCGGCGAGAAGAAGCTCAACTTCCTCGGCGTCTCCTACGGCACCTACTTCGGCGCCGTCTACGGCACGCTGTTCCCGGGTCACGTCCGCCGCATGGTCGTCGACAGCGTCGTCAACCCGTCGCGGGAGAAGATCTGGTACGAGGCCAACCTCGACCAGGACGTCGCCTTCGAGAAGCGCTGGAACGACTGGCAGGACTGGGTCGCCGCCAACGACGCGGCCTTCCACCTCGGCACCACCCGCGCCGAGATCCAGGCCAAGTGGCTGGAGTTGAGGGCCACGGCGAAGAAGAGCCCGATCGGTGGCGTGGTCGGCCCGGCCGAGCTGATCGGCTTCTTCCAGACCGCCCCGTACTACGACTCCGCGTGGGTCAACACCGCCACGGTGCTCAGCAAGTACTTCGCCGGTGACACCCAGGCGGTCGTCGACGCGGCCGCGCCCGACCTGACCGACACCGCGGGCAACATCGCCTCGGAGAACGGCAACGCCGTCTACACGGCCGTCGAGTGCACCGACGCCAAGTGGCCCACGAGCTGGAAGAAGTGGGACCGGGACAACACCCGCCTGCACAAGGACTACCCGTTCCTCACCTGGGCCAACGCCTGGATGAACCTGCCCTGCGCCACCTGGCCGGTCAAGCAGCAGACGCCGGTGGACGTGAAGACCGGCAAGGGGCTGCCCGGGGTGCTGATCGTGCAGTCCGAGCGGGACGCCGCGACCCCGTACGAGGGCGCTGTCGAACTGCACAAGCGGTTCAAGGGCTCCCGTCTCATCACCGAGAAGGACGCCGGTTCCCACGGTGTCACCAGCCTGGTCAACCCGTGCATCAACGAGCGGGTGGACGCCTACCTGCTCAGCGGCAAGCTGGACGCCGCCGACGTGACGTGCGGACCGCACGCCACGCCGAAGCCGTAAAGGTGTGACAGGCAGGGGCGGCCCGGAGCCGGGCCGCCCCTTTCTCATGCCCTGAACCAGGCGTCCTCCGCCGCGTAGTCGAAGATGTCGCCGTACGCCTGGAGCATCTTCGGGTAGGCCTCCCGCCAGTCCCGGCCGGACAGCTGCTCCTCGATCGAGGCGACGGACTCGGCCAGCCGGTCCGCGTACCGGACCACCGGCCGGTACCCCAACTCCCGCTCGGCGGCGGACATGTCGCACACGACCGGCACGGGCACGGACCACGGGGTGTCCCCGACGGTGGGCACGGGCGGCGGCCCGTCGACGAGCACGTCCTCCCGCTCCACACCCATCACGGCGTCGATGGCGCGAGCGATCTCCGCCACCGTCGGCGCGTCCGGATCGACCGCGTTGAGGACCCGGCTGCCCGGGCGGGCCGCGGCCAGCCGGATCAACTCGGCGATGTTGTGGACGCTCGCCGGATGGAACCGGCTCTCCCCGCCGTAGGCCAGGACCCGCCGGGCCCGCCCGTCGAGGTTGCGCTTGACGAAGTACAGCTCGCGCGGCGTCCGGCAGTACGGTCCGTGGACGGCACCGGCCCGCAGCAGGGTCGTGGGCAACTGCTCACCGGCGGCCAGCAGTTCGCGTTCCAGGACGACCTTGCGCGTGCTGTACGAACTGTCACCGGCCCGGACCGTGCGCTGCTGCTCGGTGATCGGCACGGGGTACTCGGGGAAGCCGTCCGGTTCTTCCTGCGTGTCGAAGTTCCGCCCCTTGTCGTCCTCGTACACCGACACGCTCGAGATGACGACGGCGGACCCGATCCGGTCGGCGAGGGAGACCAACTGCCGTGCGTGGCCGCCTCCGTAGGCGACGACGTCGACGACGACATCGCACCCGTCACCGACGGCCTCGGCGAGCACGCGTCGTCCTCCCGGTCGCCCGGCACGGCCCGCACCTCCTCGGGCCCACCCCTCGCTCGCGCCCACCACCCCGCGAGAGGGCGGTCACGTCCCACCCGTCGCGGGCCAGCACCCCCACCGCCGCCCGCCCGATCTGTCCGGCGGCCCCGATCACCACAGCACGTCGTGTCATACGGCGACGCTACGACGACGAGGCCGGCCCGCGTGGGGATCTCTGCCCACAGCAGAGCCCACCCCGGGCGGGCTCACCCGAGCGGCATCCGCGGGAACCGCCGCTCCTTCTCCGCCTTGGCCTCCGTCTCCTGCGCCTTGACGACGGCCGCGTACTCGTCGACGTACTCCTGACCGGAGAGGCTGAGGATGGCGTAGATGATCTCGTCGGTGATGGCGCGCAGGATCGCCTTCTCGTTCTCCATGCCGGCGTAGCGGGAGAAGTCGAGGGGCTCGCCGAAGCGGATGACGACGGGGTGGATGTTGGGGATGACCTTGCCGGGCGGCTGCGCCTCGAAGGTGCCGATCATCGCGCAGGGGATGACGGGCACCCCGGCCCTGAGTGCCATGACCGCGACGCCGACCTTGCCCTTGTACAGGCGCCCGTCGTGCGACCGCGTGCCCTCCGGGTAGATCCCCAGCAGCTCGTCCTTGGCGAGCACCCCGAGCCCCTCGCGGATGGCCGCCTGGCCCGCCTCCTTGCCGGTACGGTCGACCGGGATCTGCCCGGCGCTGCGGAAGAAGAACGCCGTGAGCCGGCCCTTCAGGCCGGGTCCGGTGAAGTACTCCTTCTTCGCGAGGAACGTGATGCGCCGCTTGAGGATCGCCGGCATCAGGAAGTGGTCCGAGAAGGACAGGTGGTTCCCCGCGATGATGGCCGCACCGCTGGCGGGCACATGCTCAAGACCTTCGATGCGAGGCCGGAAGACCAGTCTCAGCAGGGGCCCCAGCAACACGTACTTGAGCAGGTAATAGAACAAGGGGACGCTCCTCACTCCGGCATATCGGCTCAACCGCCGCGTTCCAGCAGGTCAACCGGCGTGTCGTGGGGGTGCCAGTGTAAGTGCATGCGGGAGCGCGGGGAACGGGGGCGCGGGTGGGGATGACCGCGGGGGACAGCCTGGTGCGGATGAGGGGGCGGCGGCAACGTGATCGAGTGCACGATGACGGAAACACGTGCATGAGTGGCGGACGCGGGGGTCTCGTGCAGGACGAGGTGCGGCTCCCGTCCCCGAGAGCCGCACCTCCGGATCGGTCAGTCCCGCGTCAGCACCTTCTCCAACGCCCCCAGCGCGCCGGTGAGTTCGTCCGCCGTGATCGTCAACGGCGGCGCCAGTCGGATCGTCGACCCGTGGGTGTCCTTCACCAGCACCCCTTCCCGCAGCAGCCGTTCGCCGATCTCGCGGCCGGTGCCGAAGGCCGGGTCGATGTCGACGCCCGCCCACAGGCCCCGCGCGCGGAAGCCGAGGACGCCCTTGCCGACCAGCTCTGTCAGGCCGTCGCGCAGGACCACGCCCAACTCGCTTGCCCGGTGCTGGAATTCGCCCGTCTCCAGGAGTTCCACCACCGCCGTGCCGACCGCCGCCGCGAGCGGGTTGCCGCCGAACGTCGAGCCGTGCTCGCCGGGGCGCAGCACGCTCAGGACGTCACGCCGGGCCACCACCGCCGACACCGGCACGATGCCGCCGCCCAGCGCCTTGCCCAGCAGCAGGACGTCCGGGACGACCGACTCGTGGTCCACGGCGAGGGTGCGGCCCGTGCGGCCGAGGCCCGACTGGATCTCGTCGGCGATGAAGAGGCAGCCCTTGCGGCGGGTCAGCTCGCGGACGCCGGTCAGATAGCCGTCGTCGGGGATCATCACGCCGGCCTCGCCCTGGATCGGCTCCAGCAGCACCGCGGCCGTCGTCTCGTCGATCGCCGCTTCCAGGGCCGCGAGGTCGTTGTAGGGCACGATCCGGAAGCCCGGCGTGAAGGGTCCGAAGCCGGCCCTCGCCGTCTCGTCCGTGGAGAACGACACGATCGTCGTCGTCCGGCCGTGGAAGTTCTCCGCCGCCACGACGATCGTCGCCTGGTCAGCCGGGACGCCCTTCACGTCGTAGGCCCATTTGCGGGCCACCTTGATGCCGGACTCGACCGCCTCGGCGCCCGTGTTCATGGGCAGCACCATGTCCAGGCCCGTCAACTCGGCCAGCCGCTCGGCGAATTCGGCCAGCTTGTCGTTGTGGAAGGCGCGGGAGGTGAGGGTGAGGCGGTTCAGCTGGCGGTGGGCGGCCTCGATCAGGGCCGGGTGGCGGTGGCCGAAGTTGAGGGCCGAGTAGCCCGCCAGCATGTCCAGGTAGCGGCGGCCCTCGACGTCCTCGACCCAGGTGCCCTCGGCGCGGGCGACCACCACCGGCAGGGGGTGGTAGTTGTGCGCAAGGACCGGCTCTTCGGCGCGGATCAGGTCGGCGGAGGTGCGCGTGGTCACGGGAGCGGTCATGAACGGATCTCCTGAGTGCAGCACTTGATGCCGCCGCCTGCCTTGCGGAACTCGGACAGGTCGACCGGCACGGGGACATAGCCGCGGTCGGCGAGGGCGGAGGACAGGGATTCGGCCTGCGGTGCGATGAAGACGTTCCGGCCGTCGGACACGGAGTTCAGGCCGAAGGCCAGCGCGTCGTCCAGGGTGGCCAGCACCGCGTTCGGGAACAGGCGCGCCAGCACCTCCCGGCTGCCCGGCGAGAACGCCTCCGGGTAGTAGGAGATGTTGTTGCCCTCGGCGGAGTCGTCGAGGACGAACAGCGCCGTGTCCAGGTGGTAGAAGCGCGGGTCCACCAGCGTCAGGCTGATCACCGGGTGCCCGAAGAACTCCTGCACCTCGCGGTGCGCCTCCCGGGTGGTGCGGAAACCGGTGCCGGCCAGCATGTACCGGCCCGTCCAGACCAGGTCGCCCTCGCCCTCGCAGACCGACTCGGGGCGGTGGACGTCGAAGCCGGCCGCCTTGAACCAGGTGTCGTAGTGCGTGGACTCGGGGCGCCGCTCGGGCGCGTGGAAGAGGGAGCCGAAGACGCGGCCGTCCACGACGACCGCCGAGTTCGCGGCGAAGACCATGTCAGGGAGACCGGGGGCCGGCTCCACGCTGTCGACGGTGTGGCCGTGGGCCCGGTAGGCGCCGATCAGCGCCTGCCACTGCTCGCGGGCCAGATCCACGTCGACGCGGACATCGGGTTGCATCCAGGGATTGATCGCGTACTGCACGGCGAAATGTCTGGGTTCGCAGACGAGGAATCGCCGTCGGCGCGGCACACGGGAGTCGGACACAGAGGGGTTCCTCCGCTTCCTGCGGTGTCGACTGGGGGTTGACACCAAGGTAGGAAGTGACGGTCACACCCGACAAGCAATGAGAATTGCGTGTCCGCGCAGGAATGCTGCGTCTTCCGCACTGAGCACGCAGCTTCGCTGCGCACTCGGATGTTTATTCGGGTGATGGCGCGGGAGCCGCCTGGGTGGCGCCCGCCTCGGGGCTCTCCGGGAGCAGATGCGACAGCACCATCACGCTGATCGTCTTGCGGATGAAGGGCTCCACACGGATGCGTTCCAGCACCTCCTCGAAGTGCTCCACGTCCCGCGCCCGCACATGCAGCAGCGCGTCCGCGCCCCCGGTCACCGTCATCGCCGCCGTGATCTCCGGATGGTTGCGCACCACCTCCGCCAGCCGCCGCGGCGGGGCCGCGCCCTCGCAGTACACCTCGACGTACGCCTCGGTGCGCCAGCCCAGCGCGGAGGGCTGCACGGTCGCCGTGAACCCGGTGATGACCCCGGTCTCCCGGAGCCGGTCCACCCGCCGTTTGACCGCCGTGGAGGACAGTCCGATCGCGGCGCCGATCTCCGCGAAGGACGTCCGGGCGTTCGCCATCAGCGCGCTGATGATCTTCCGGTCGAGTGCGTCGAACGCGGGGGGCCTGCTGTTCATGGCGGCACGATACCCAGCGGGAACGTCCACGCCTCGGCACATGTCCAGACGTACGAATTACTCCTACACTCCGGGTTCATGCTGCGCGCCCTGGCTGTCGACGACGAACGCCCCTCGCTGGAGGAACTGCTCTACCTCCTCAACGCCGACCCCCGCATCGGCAGCGCGGCGGGCGCCGGCGACGCGACCGAGGCGCTGCGCCGGATCAACCGCGCGCTGGAGTCCGGCCCGGACGGCCCCGAGGCGATCGACGTCGTCTTCCTCGACATCAACATGCCCGGCCTCGACGGCCTCGACCTGGCCCGGCTGCTCACCGGTTTCGCCAAGCCCCCACTGGTCGTGTTCGTCACCGCCCACGAGGACTTCGCCGTCCAGGCCTTCGACCTCAAGGCCGTCGACTACGTCCTCAAGCCCGTCCGCAAGGAGCGCCTCGCCGAGGCCGTACGACGCGCCGCCGAACTCGTACGGACGCCCCGCCGAACCCGACGACCAGGCACCCCGCATCCCCGTGCACGAACCCGACCCCGACCACATACCCGTTGAGCTCGGCGGCGTGACCCGCTTCGTCTCCGTCGAGGACATCACCCACGTCGAGGCCCAGGGCGACTACGCCCGGCTGCACACCACCAAGGGCAGCCACCTGGTCCGCATCCCGCTGTCCACCCTGGAGGAGCGGTGGCGCTCCCGCGGCTTCGTCCGCATCCACCGCCGCCATCTGGTCGCCCTGCACCACATCGGCGAACTCCGCCTCGACGCCGGCACGGTCAGCGTCCTGGTCGGCGCCGAGGAACTCCAGGTCAGCCGGCGCCACGCCCGTGAACTGCGCGACCTGCTGATGCGGAGGACCTGACATGCCGCACCAGGACCCCGCCGAACGCCGTGTCGTCGTCACCGGCCCGCCCCGCCGCACCCGCCGCGGGCCCGGCTCCTACCGCCCGCGCACCGAGATCGACGAGCAGACCACCCTCGGCCACACCTACGTCCGCTCCCTCATGCGCAGCCAACTCCGCGCCGGACTCACCGTGTTCGCCGTCCTCGGCCTCCTCATCGGCCCGCTCCCGCTGCTGTTCGCCGCGCTGCCCGACGCCCGCCGCCTGGAATGGGCGGTCCTCGGTTTCGGCGTCTACGTCCCGCTGGTGCTGCTCGCCCGCTGGTACGTGCGGCGGGCCGAGCGCAACGAGCGCGACTTCGTACGCCTCGTAGAGGACCGATGAACTCCGGCTACGCCGTCCCCGCGGTCGCCCTCGTCGTCGTCGCCACCGTCCTCGTCGGCGCCTTCGGCCTGCGCATCTCCCGCACCACCTCCGACTTCTACGTCGCCTCCCGCACCGTGGGGCCACGGTTGAACGCGGCCGCCATCAGCGGCGAGTACCTGTCCGCGGCCTCCTTCCTCGGCATCGCCGGACTCGTCCTCGTGCAGGGCCCGGACATGCTCTGGTACCCGGTCGGCTACACCGCCGGATACCTCGTCCTCCTGCTCTTCGTCGCCGCCCCGCTGCGCCGCTCCGGCGCCTACACGCTCCCCGACTTCGCCGAGGCCAGGCTCGCCTCCCAGGCGGTACGGCGACTGGCCGGGGCCTTCGTCGTCGGGGTCGGCTGGCTGTACCTGCTGCCCCAACTCCAGGGCGCCGGGCTGACGTTGCAGGTGCTGACCGGCGCCCCCGACTCGCTGGGCGGAGTCATCGTCGCCGTGGTCGTGGTCGCCACCGTCGCCGCCGGCGGCATGCGCAGCATCACCTTCGTGCAGGCCTTCCAGTACTGGCTCAAGCTCACCGCCCTCCTCGTCCCCGCGCTCTTCCTGATCCTCGCCTGGCAGGGCGACGGCGCCCCCAGCCACGCCTTCGAGGAACCGGCGACCTTCCGCGAGCAGCGCGTGGTCCGCGTCGGCGACAGCCTCGACCTGAAGCTCGACCGCCCGCTGACCGTCACCGTGGACGGCACCGTCGACGGCCGCAGCCACACGGACACCGCGCTCCGCCTGCACGCCGGCACCCATCACATCGACGCCGGCACCCTGCTCACCTTCGCCGCGGGCGACCCCGTCCCCGAGGCCGACCGCCGCAGCGACGCCGGTCTGTCGCCCTCGCAGGCCGAGAGCCGCGGCGAACGCCCGCTGTACGCCACGTACGGCCTGATCCTCGCGACCTTCCTCGGCACCATGGGCCTGCCGCACGTCGTCGTCCGCTTCTACACCAGCCCGCACGGCGTCGCCGCCCGCCGCACCACCGTCGCCGTGCTGGGCCTGATCGGCGCCTTCTACCTGCTGCCGCCCGTCTACGGCGCCCTCGGCCGCCTCTACGCCCCCGAACTCACCCTCACCGGGGACGCGGACGCCGCCGTCCTGCTGCTGCCGGACCGGGTGATCGGCGGCCTCGGCGGCGACCTGCTCGGCGCGCTGGTCGCCGGGGGAGCCTTCGCCGCGTTCCTCTCCACCGCCTCGGGACTGACCATGGCCGTCGCGGGCGTCCTCACCCAGGACGTGCTGCCGTCGCGCGGCGTACGGCACTTCCGGCTGGGCACGGTCATCGCCATGGCCGTACCGCTGGCGGCGAGCGCCCTGGTCGGCGGGTTGCCGGTCGCCGACGCGGTGGGCCTGGCGTTCGCCGTGTCCGCCTCCTCCTTCTGCCCGCTGCTCGTGCTCGGCATCTGGTGGCGGCGGCTGACCCCGCCGGGCGCGGCGGCCGGGATGCTGGTCGGCGGTGGTTCCGCGCTGGTGGCGGTCGCGGCGACCATGGCCGGATTCCCCGGTTCCGGCGCGGTGCGCGCCCTGCTCGCCTGGCCGGCCCTGTGGTCGGTGCCGCTGGGCTTCCTCACGATGGTGCTGGTGTCCCTGGCGACCCCGGGGCGGGTCCCGGCCGGAACGGCGGCCATCCTGGCGCGGTTCCATCTGCCGGAGGAGCTGCGGACGGAGGTGAAGGCATGAGCGCATGCCGCGAGCACCCGGAGGAGGCGGGGCGATGAGCGGCTTCCTTGCCGGGCTGTGCGTCGCCATCCTGCCCCTGCTGGCCGCCGGCTTCTGGCTCGGCCGCCGCACCGCGCGCCCCGAGAACCTCGGCGGGCTCGGTACGCCCGTCGAGCACGCCACCTTCGAGACCCTGCACACCGCGTCCCTCGCCGCGCCGCCGCTCCGCGCGGGCCTGACGGAGGAGACGGCCCGCAAGTCCGCCCGCAGGCTACGGACGTTGCTCGCACGGACGCCCTGTGCCTGGCCGACCAGGAGCGGGTCCTCGTCTGGGACGGCGTCGGCGGCCATCACCGCGACGAGATCATGAAACGCCTGGCCGGGCCCCTGGAGACCGGCCGCGGCGAGGCCTTCCCGCTGACCTGCGACGCCCTCGACTGCACCGTGAGCTGGGCCGTGGTCGCCCCGCTCACCGTCGACGACCGGGTCCACGGCGCCCTCGTGGCCTGCGCGCCCCGGGAGTCCGCCGTGCTCGTGCGGGCCGCCGGCGAGGTCGCCCGCTGGGTCTCCGTCCAGCTGGAACTCGCCGACCTCGACCAGTCCCGCACCCGCCTCATCGAGGCCGAGATCAAGGCCCTGCGCGCCCAGATCTCCCCGCACTTCATCTTCAACTCCCTCGCGGTCATCGCGTCGTTCGTCCGCACCGACCCCGAGCGCGCCCGTGAACTGCTCCTGGAGTTCGCCGACTTCACCCGCTACAGCTTCCGCCGGCACGGCGACTTCACCACCCTCGCCGACGAACTCCACGCCATCGACCACTACTTGGCGCTGGTGAGGGCCCGCTTCGGCGACCGCCTCTCCGTCACCCTGCAGATCGCCCCCGAAGTACTGCCGGTCACCCTGCCCTTCCTCTGCCTCCAGCCGCTCGTCGAGAACGCCGTCAAGCACGGCCTCGAAGGCAAGCCCGACACCTGCCACATCCAGATCACGGCACAGGACGCGGGCGCCGAAGCCCTCGTCGTCATCGAGGACGACGGCGCGGGAATGGACCCCTCCGCACTGCGCCGCATCCTCGCCGGCGAGGTCAGCCCCTCGGGCGGCATCGGGCTGTCCAACGTCGACGACCGGCTGCGCCAGGTGTACGGCGACGACTACGGCCTCGTCATCGAGACCGCCGTCGGCGCCGGCATGAGGATCACCGCCCGGCTGCCGAAGTACCAGCCGGGCGTCCACTAGGGCACGGTCGCCTCAGGTGCTGCGGGTGACGACCATCCCGAGCGTGATCAGTCCCAGCACGACCCAGCCGAACCACAGCCAGCCGTTGCTGCCGAGCGTCACCGTGTAGGCGGTCACCACGACGAGTCCGCCGACGGTGAGCACCCCCATCGTTCTGGTCGAGCCGTCCGTGGAACCGGGCATCGCGACACCCTCCTCGGGATTCCTCAGGATGCGTCCCCCTCCATGGTGCCCCCGTTCTGCTTCCGGACGGTGCAGACGACGAAATGAGTGCCCGCCTTCCACGGCCCCTCGCTCGTCCAGGACCCCGCCCGGTACACCGACGGATCGAAGCCGTAGTCGGCCGGCGCCACATCCCTGCCGCAGGCCAGGTCCGCCGCCTCGGCACCCGCCTCCGCCAGCGTCACGTCCTCGGCCAATCGGGTGAACCCGAGGACCTCCTCGTCGTGCGGCCCCGCACAGGACACCAGCCGCGCGTCCCGGTTGGACCGCACCTCCAGACAGTCCCGCTTCTGCATGGACGACACGTCGAGGAACTTCGTCCCCGGCTTCCGGTGCCCGCCCAGCGGCCCGTACACCGGCCCGTGCGCGCCCACCACCAGACACGCCGTACGGCGTCCCGCGGCCGTGAACCCCTGCGCGGTCGGTACCAGGGCGAGGCTGCGCACATCGGCCAGCTTCCCGCGGATCTCCTCGGTCGCCTCCTCACAGCGCGCCGGCCCCTGCGCCCGCGCCTCGGCCGCCGACGCGGCGCGACGAAGGCCATCACCTGCCCGTCCGGCGGACCGCCGCACCGCGCGGCCAACGCCACCTGCGGCGTCCCCTGGAAGGGCGCCTCACCCGGCCAGTCCACGGTCACACAGTCACCGTCGCGCAGAGCCCTCCCGAGCCCGACGTCCGTCCCGTACGGCGCTGCCGTCGCGCCGCTGCCGCCCCCGCCGTCCCCGGGCGGCTGCTGCGCCACGGCGTACCAGACCCCGCCCCCGGCGAGCGCCAGCCCCAGCAGCCCGGCGAGGGCCGACTGCAGGGCCCGCGAACGGGTACGGCGCCGGCTCCCGCCACCACTGCTGACCAGCGGCCCGAAGCCCTGCGGAGCGCCACCGGACGGGCGGAGGCGGCGCCGGCTGCGCCCACGGCGGCTGCGAGCCCAGGTCGGTCTGGGTCCGGACGAACGGATCGGCCCGCGGTGTGACGATCTGCGACAGCGCCGTCTCCGCCTGCACGGCGGAGATCCGCAGCTCCGGCTCTTTGACCAGCATCGCCGCCAGTACGGGGGCCAGGGCGCCCGCCCGCACCGGTGGCCGCGGCTCCTCCGTCACCACCGCGCTGATCTCCGCCAGGTGCGAGTCGCGCTCGAAGGGACCGCATCCCTCCACCGCGTGGTAGAGCGTGCACCCCAGCGAGAACAGGTCGGCGGCCGGAGTGGGCGAGCCACCCGTGGCCCGCTCCGGAGCCAGATAACCGGCCGTGCCGACCAGCACCGACGTCAGCGTGTACCGCGTCTCCCCGGCGTCCGGCTGGACCGAGATGCCGTAGTCGGTGAGCAGGACGCGGCCGTACGGCGCCCCGCCGCGGTCCGGCGCGAGCAGGATGTTCGCCGGTTTCACGTCCCGGTGCATGACGCCCCGCTCGTGCCCGGCGGTGAGCGCGTCGAGGACGGCGAGCCCGATGCGGGCGCACTCGGCGGGCGCCAGCGGACCGCGCCGGGCGACCAGCTCACGCAGGTCCACCGCGCCCGGCACGTACTCCATGACGATCCAGGGCAGCCCGTCGTGCTCCAGCACGTCGTGCACGGTCACCACATGCGGATGACCGCGCAGCCCGGCCGCGTACCGGGCCTCCGCGCGAGCCCGGGCGACCCGGGCCTCGCGCTCGTGACCGGCCTCGGACGGGTCCCGGAAGACGATCTCCTTGAGCGCGACCTCGCAGGCGAGTCTCTGGTCGTGGGCGAGCCAGACATGGCCCATGCCGCCGCTGCCCAGTTGGTTCAGCAGCAGATAGCGGCCGGCGATGACCCGGCCCACTCCCGATGTCGATGGTCCTGAAGGCATCCGGTGACTCCCGGGTTCTGCGGGGGCGCTACGTGGCGACGCTTGAGGTGGGCCCCTCGGGCGCGGACTCACTGACGGGCGGCGGTGCGCTGGTGCTCTCCGGCGGTGGCGCGACCGTCGTCACCGGCGGCGGGGCGCTGGTCGTCACCGGGGGAGTGCTCGCGGTCTCCTTCGGTGGCGGGGACGGCGGCGGTGCGCTGGTCACGGTCGGCGGCGAGCTCGTCACCGACGTCGACGGTGAGGCCGGGACCGATGGGGACGTGGACGTCGACGGGCCGGACGGTGTGCTCGTCGAAGGACCGGTCGGGAGACCGGCGGACGGCGACGTCGACGTGCTCCCGCTCGATTCCGGCGCCGACGTACCGGGCGTCGACGGCCCGGACACAGAAGGTTGCGTCGGCGGGGGAGACGTGGTGTCGCCGTCTCCGGGCGACGAGCCCTCCGCCACGCTCAGCATCACGTACTGCCGAACCGCAGCTCGGTCCCGGCCGGCGGATCGGACGCCGTGACCCGCGCGCCGTCCGCCGGCACCGAACCGGTGTCGTACCCCGTCGCGAGCCCCTTGTCGGCCAGCGCCTGCCGGGCCTCACCGAAGGTCTTGCCCGCAAGACCGGGGACGGCCTCGGTCTTCCGGGTGTCGAAGGTGTCGTCCCTCGCGCCCCCGGTGCCGACCGGCCGGTTGATCCCGCGGTCGGGATCGTCCACGTCGACCAGGGCGATCTTCTCCAGCGGACGGGCGGCGGGCCGCACGGCCACGACCGAGGAGCGGTCGTATCCCTTCCACTCCTTGTTCCCGTCCTCGAACTTGACCGAGATACGGTCCGTGTCACCCGCGAAAGAACGCAAAGGATTTCCGCAGCTGCACTTCACGGCCGGCTGTCCCTGCTGATCGACGAGAATCGCGATTCCGGCCTGGAGCAGCGAGTCGTAGGGAACGGCCTTTCCCTTTTTGTAGTCGTGATTCTTGACGAGAGTGTCGTGACGCAACAGAACCGGTGTGAGCCGATCCAGGTATTCCGGTATCTCACCGGTGGTGATTCCCAGGGCGCGCGCCCACGCCTGTGCCTTCTGGTCGTTCGTGGGATCGGTGAGGAATGCCTTGAGTTTCTTGACGTCACAGACGGTCGGCTGCTTCGAGCCGCCGTACAGACCCGGAGTGTCGCCCTGTTGCAGACTGCCACGCACGGGCTGCGCCTTCACGTCCGGCGCGTCCCGGCCGAGTCCGCTCGTCTCGTCGAAGAACGGCGCGAGCGACGGCACACCGGCCGCGACCGCCTTCACCACCAGCAAAGGCGTTCCTCTGTCGCAGCCACTCACCGCGAGAACGAGAACCAACAGACACGCGAGCTTTGTCGCGAGCCTCTGCATAAATGCGCGAAACGTCATCACCGCTCCCCCCGGCGGTTCCCCCAACGCGCTTCATGCTACTGAATGACCCGGTCGCAAAAGGCCTTTCAGCGCCCACGTGCGTTCAATGAGGCCAAATAGGCGTTGTATGCCTCGAGTTCCTTGTCGCCGTCCCGGTCGGCGGCCCGGTCCTTGCGCCGGGCCTGCCGCTGCTCCGAGCCGTACCACTGGAACAGCAGCGCGAGCAGCACCAGCACGGACGGGATCTCACTGAAAGCCCAGGCGATCCCGCCCGCGGCGTTCTGGTCGGAGAGCGCGTCGATACCGAGGGAGGCGGGCGGATTCTTGAACGTCTCGACCATCGGGGTCGACGCCATCATCAACGCGATCCCGAAGAACGCGTGGAACGGCATGCCCGCGAACAGCTCCAGCATCCGCATCAGATACCCCGGCCGTGCGGCCCCGGGTCGACGCCGATGATCGGCCAGAAGAACACGACACCCACGGCGAGGAAGTGCACCATCATCGCCAGGTGCCCGGTCTTCGACCCCATCAGGAAGTCGAAGAGCGGCGTGAAGTACAGCGCGTAGAGGCTCGCGATGAACAGCGGGATGGTGAACGCCGGATGCGTGATGATCCGCATGTACCGGCTGTGCAGCAGCGCCAGCAGCAGCTCGCGCGGCCCCTTGCGCCCCTTGCCGGCGGCGGGCAGCACCCGCAGCGCGAGGGTCACGGGAGCGCCGAGCAGGATCAGGATCGGCGACAGCATGCTGATGACCATGTGCTGCACCATGTGCACGCTGAACATGACCATGCCGTAGTCGTTGAGCCGGGTGCACATCACCAGCATGATCGTCAGCACGCCGACGACGAACGAGACCGTCCGCCCCGCCGACCAGGCGTCCCCACGCCGCCTCAGCTTCACGACCCCGTACGCGTACAGCCCGAGCCCCACCAGACAGGCCACGAGAAAGAACGGGTCGGCCGACCACTGAAGCCCCCGCCCCAGCGTGAACGGCGGCAGATCCATGGTCATGCCGTGCCCGCTGTGATCCATTACGCCGGCTCCTGATTCGTGGGGGTTGTACGAGTCTGTCCGCACACAGACTAGAACTGCCCCCGGCGACTCCTGTCACCGGGGGCAAGCACATGTCCCTGAAGGGGCGCGGGGAACTGCGCGACCAGCCACACACGACCCGCACCCGCCAGACGACTACAGCACGCACTCCGCTTCCGCGTACCGCTCCTCAGGAACCGTCTTCAACGTCTCCACCGCCTCAGCCAACGGCACCATCACGATGTCCGTCCCCCGCAGCGCCGTCATGTGCCCGAACTCCCCACGGTGCACCGCCTCCACCGCATGCCATCCGAACCGCGTGGCAAGAACACGGTCGTACGCGGTAGGCGTACCGCCCCGCTGCACATGCCCCAGGATCACCGGCCGCGCTTCCTTCCCCAGCCGCTGCTCCAGCTCGATGGACAGCTGCCGCGCGATCCCCGCGAAGCGCTCGTGCCCGTAGATGTCCTTGCCGCCCTCGTCGAACGCCATGGACCCCGGCGCCGGCTTCGCACCCTCCGCCGCGACGACGATCGCGAACCGCTTGCCGGCCTCGAACCGCTCGCCGACCCGCCGCGCCAACTCCTCGATGTCGAAGGGCCGTTCCGGTACGACGATGGCGTGCGCGCCGGCCGCCATGCCGGAGTGCAGCGCGATCCAGCCGGTGTGCCGCCCCATGACCTCGACGACGAGCACGCGCTGATGCGACTCGGCGGTGGTCTTGAGCCGGTCCAGGGCCTCCGTGGCCACACCGACGGCCGTGTCGAAGCCGAAGGTGACGTCCGTGACGGCGATGTCGTTGTCGATGGTCTTCGGCACGCCCACGATCGGCAGACCGGCGTCGGACATCAGCCGGGCCGCCTTCAGCGTGCCCTCGCCGCCGATCGGGATGATCGCGTCGAGGCCGAGCTCGGCGACATGCCCCTTGGCCCGCTCCACCCCGTCACGCAGATGGGAGGGCTGGACCCGGGAGGAGCCGAGGATGGTGCCGCCGCGGGCGAGGATGCCGCCCACCGCGTCGAGGTCGAGCTTGAGGTAGTCGCACTCCAGGAGACCCTTCCAGCCGTCCCGGAAGCCGATGACCTCGTCGCCGTGGTCGGCGACGGCACGGTGCACGACGGACCGGATGACGGCGTTCAGGCCGGGGCAGTCGCCGCCGGACGTGAGGACACCAATGCGCATAGCCCGAAACAACCTTCTCAACGTGGGCCGGGGACCGGACCACGCTGTCCGGCTCGATCCCCGCCACCCTAGCGGCAGGAGGGGGCGGGACCGAACCGTGCGTCCGCCTGCTGGACGACCCCGCTCAGGTGTGCGGACTCATCGTCAGACGGGCTGGTGAAGTGACCCTTGAGCACTGGTGAACTGCCAGCTCACGCGGGCTGCTGCGCAGCTGTTCTAGGCCGGCTGCTGCGCAGCCGCGATGCGCTCGTTGCGCAGCGCCTCGTACCAGCGGTCGTCGGTCGGCGGCAGCGCGTTCACGTCGAGTGCCAGCTTCAGCAGCAGGTCTGCGATGAGCGGGTTCCGCGCCAGCACGGGACCGTGCATGTAGGTGCCGAAGACCGTGTCGTTGTACGCGCCCTCCGTGCCGTCACCCGTGCCGTTGCCGTTGCCCAGGCGGACGTTGGCGAGCGGGCGGGCGGTGGGGCCGAGGTGGGTGACGCCCTGGTGGTTCTCGAAGCCGGTCAGTGGGGGCAGCCCGAGGCGCGGGTCGATGTCGGCGAGGACGTCACCGACGCACCGCGCGCCCTCACCACGGACCGAGACCACGTCGAGCAGCCCGAGACCGGGCTCGCGCTGGCCGAGGTCGTTGATGAACTCGTGCCCGAGGATCTGGTACCCGGCGCACACCGAGAACACGATCGCGCCGTTCTCGACCGCCCGGTGCAGTCCGCCGTCCCGGCGCAGCCGCTCCGCCGCGAGCCGCTGCGGACGGTCCTCGCCGCCGCCGATGAGGTAGATGTCCCCGGAGGTCGGGATCGGCTGGTCGCTGCGCACGTCGAGCCGGGCCACGTCGAGGCCCCGCTGCCGCGCCCGGCGCTCCACGACCAGGACGTTGCCCTGGTCGCCGTAGGTGCTGAGCAGGTCGGGATAGATCCAGACGACCCGCAGCTGGTTGTCGCTCACAAAAGTCCCCTGAGTGTCAGTTGCCGACGCGGCGGCGCAGGTCCTGGAAGGCGGTGTAGTTGGCGATGACCTCGATGCGGCCCGGCGGGCACAGCTGCACGGCCTGGTCGAGGTTCTCGCAGACCTGGAAGTGCTGGTTGGCGACTTCCAGACGCACCGCGAGGTCGAGCTTGCGGTCGCCGATGACGCAGATCGGGTGGCCGGTCAGCCGCGTGTAGTCGACGTCCCACAGCCAGGAGGTGTCGGTGCCGTCGGCGCCGCGCGCGTTCACCGAGAGGATCACCGGGGTCGGCGGCGGGTCGATGAGGCTGAACGTCTCGAGCCAGCCGGCCGGGTTCTTCGCGAGCAGCAGCCGCAGATCACGCTGCTGGAACTGCACCACGTCATACCGCCCGGCGACGGCCTGCACCTGGTACATGCGCTCCAGAGCGACCTGCGGCGGTACGCCGAACACGGCGGCGACGGCGGCCGAGGAGGCGGCGTTGGCCTTGTTGGCACGGCCGGGCAGCTGCAGATGGATCGGCCAGGCGGAACCGTGCGGGTCCAGCACATGGTCCCCGGACAGCGCCCAGCTCGGCGTCGGCCGCCGGAAACCGCACTCCCCGCAGAACCAGTCGTCGCCCGGCCGCTGCATCACACCGCCGCAGGACGGGCAGGACCAGGCGTCGTCCTTCCACATCTGCCCGGCGGCGACCCAGACGACGTTGGGGGAGGAGGAGGCGGCCCACACGACCAGCGGGTCGTCGGCGTTGGCGACGATGACGGCCTTGCTGCCGGCCAGCCCCTCACGCCAGGCCTCGGCGAGCATCCGCGTCTCGGCGGCGCGGTCGAGCTGGTCGCGGGAGAGGTTGAGCAGCGCGATGCACTTCGGGGCGGTGTCCCGGGCGACGCCGGCGAGGTACTTCTCGTCGACCTCGATCACGCCGTAGCGGGCGTCCGAGCTGCCGGCGAGCGCCGAGGTGATGCCGGCCGGCATGTTGGCGCCGAGCGCGTTGGACACGACCGGCCCGGCGGCCCGCAGTGCCTCGGCGATCAGCCTGGTGGTCGTGGTCTTGCCGTTGGTCGCCGAGACGAGGACCACATCCAGGTTCTGGGCGAGCCGGGCGAGGAGGTCGGGGTCGAGCTTGAGCGCCACCCGGCCGCCGATCACCGAACCGCTGCCGCGCCCCGCGGCGCGCGACGCCGCTGCGACCGCCTTGCCCGCGGTCACGGCGATCTTGGCCCGCGGCGTGAGCGGGTCCGAGTTGCCTGCCATCAGTTCTCGATCCTCCTTGCGTACGCGCCGCGCCTGACGGCAACGTGGTGGTGGTCAGCCTATCGAGATCCATTCGCAGTCCCGAATCGCCGTACCCTTGCGGCCATGCGAAACAGCTCCATTCCGGGCACCCGTGGACGGGTCCGGCCCCTCACGCTGCTCGGTGACCCCGTCCTGCACGCCCCGTGCGAGGACGTCACGGACTTCGGCCCGGAACTGGCGACGCTCGTGGAGGACTTGTTCGCGACGATGTACGCGGCCCAGGGAGTCGGCCTCGCGGCGAACCAGGTGGGGGAGTCGTTGCGGGTGTTCGTCTACGACTGTCCGGACGACGAGGACGTTAGGCACCTGGGGCATGTGGTCAACCCGCGCCTGGTGGAGGCGGACGGACTGGTCCTGCGAGGCCCGGAGGGCTGCCTGTCGCTGCCGGGCCTGGAGGCGGGAACGGAACGCTACGACCACGCGGTGGTGGAGGGTTTCACGATGACGGGCGAGCCGGTGCGGGTGCACGGCACGGGTTGGTTCGCAAGGTGCTTGCAGCATGAGTGCGACCACTTGGACGGAAAGATCTACGCGGACCGCTTGACGGGCCGGCGCCACAGCCGCCTTATGCGGCAGGCAAGGCGAGCTTCCTGGTACCGGGCAGGGTGACGTCCTCAGGGGCGCGGGGAACTGCGCGCCCCAGCCCCCACACACCCGCACCCAACCAACAGCCTTCAGAACCCCGGACCCCCCACCTTGTCGCCGGCGGCAGCCAACCGCCCCCACAACAGGTCCGCCAGACTCCGCACCAACTCGGCACGCGAGCAAGGCCGTTCCCCCAGCCACCAGTCCCCCGGCCGCGTGCATCATCCCGACGATCCCGTGCCCCCACACCCGAGCCAGCTGCTGACTCCCGGGCCCGAGATCCGAGCCGGTCCGTCGATGACCTGCGCCAACTCCTCGCCCATCCGCCGCAGCAGCGGGGCCGAGTGCTTCCCGACGTCGAACCCCTGGTCCCCGGCCTGGCCCCCCTCCGCGGGATGCATCAGGAACCGGTACACCTGCGGCCGCGCCTCGATCGCGGCGAGGTAGGTGTCGAGCGTGGCCTCCACCCGCTCCCGCCGGTCCGCGGGCGCGTCCAGCGCTGCCCGCAGAGAATCCAGCAACGCGTCCGTATGCCGCTTGGCCAACGCCGCGTAGAGTCCCCCCTTGTCACCGAAGTGGCGGTAGAGGATCGGCTTGGTGATGCCCGCTTCCGCGGCGATCGCGTTCATGGAGGCCTGCGGTCCGTCACGCAGGACCACCCGGTCCGCGGCTTCCAGCAGCTCACGCCGACGGCGGTCGGCGGACCGCTGCTGATCGGTCCGCTGCGTGGTGTCCATGAGCTCTCCCCACCCCTGCTGATTCGGTGACGCCTGCGCAAACTAGCACTCACCATGCCTCATGCATCGAACGGGCTGCCGAGGCGTCATCAGGAGTTGACTTTTCCTACCGGTCGGTAACAGACTCGGGTTACCGCTAGTAACATGCATTTGCGCCGCCGCTGGAGGGGACATGGCCGAGTTCACCATGGAGCTCAACGACGAACAGAAGGAGGTCCGGGACTGGCTGCACGGCTTCGCCGCCGACGTCATCCGCCCCGCGGCCGCCGAATGGGACGAGCGTGAGGAGACTCCCTGGCCGGTCATCCAGGAGGCCGCCAAGGTCGGCATCTACTCGCTCGACTTCTACGCCCAGCAGTACTTCGACTCCACCGGCCTCGGCATCCCCATGGCGATGGAGGAGCTGTTCTGGGGTGACGCGGGCATCGCGCTGTCGATCGTCGGCACCGGTCTCGCCGCCGTCGGCGTCCTCGCCAACGGCACCGAGGAGCAGATCGGCACCTGGATCCCACAGATGTACGGCGACGTCAACGACGTCAAGGTCGCCGCGTTCTGCTCCTCCGAGCCGGACGCCGGCTCGGACGTGGCCTCGATGCGCACCCGCGCGGTGTACGACGAGGCCAAGGACGAGTGGGTGCTCAACGGCACCAAGACCTGGGCGACCAACGGCGGCATCGCCAACGTCCACGTGGTCGTGGCCGTGGTCGACGCGGAGCTCGGCTCCAAGGGCCACGCCTCCTTCATCATCCCGCCGAACACGCCCGGCCTGTCCCAGGGCCAGAAGTTCAAGAAGCACGGCATCCGCGCCTCGCACACCGCCGAGGTCGTCCTGGAGAACGTGCGCGTGCCCGGCTCCTGCCTCCTCGGCGGCAAGGAGAAGCTCGACGAGCGCCTCGCCCGGGCCCGCGAGCGGGCCAAGCAGGGCGGCGAGCGCGTGAAGAACGCGGCGATGGCCACGTTCGAGGCCTCCCGCCCGGCGGTCGGCGCGATGGCGGTGGGCACCGCCCGGGCCGCGTACGAGGTCGCCCTCGACTACGCCAAGACCCGCGAGCAGTTCGGCCGCCCGATCATCGACAACCAGGGCGTCGCCTTCCAGCTCGCCGACATGCGCACGTCCATCGACGCCGCCCGGCTGCTGGTCTGGCGTGCCTCCTGGATGGCGATCAACGGCAAGCCGTTCACCGCGGCCGAGGGCTCGATGTCGAAGCTGTTCGCCAGCGAGACGGCCAAGAAGGTCACCGCCCAGGCGGTCCAGATTCTCGGCGGCAACGGCTACACCCGCGAGTACCCGGTCGAGCGCATGCACCGCGACGCCGCGATCTACACGATCTTCGAGGGCACGAGCGAGATCCAGCGCCTGGTCATCGCCCGCACCCTGTCGGGGATGCCGATCCGCTAACGGTGCCTGAGCGGCGTCAGCTGCTCGATGTCGTACCGCCGGCGCAGCTCCTCGATCGCCGCGTGATCCGGCGGACCCCCGCCGCCCAGGATCTCGAGCAGCTCCTCGAAGTAGCGCTCGTGATCCGGCGGCGGGGACGCCTGGAAGAACATCTTGGCCGGGCTGTCCGTCGGGTTCGCGAACGCGTGCGGGCAGCCCGGGGGTACGACGATCACCGTGCCCGGTGTCGCGCGTACCACCCGGCTGCCCGAACGCGACTCCCACCGCTGCCAGTTGTCGGGCGTGCGCACCCTCGGCTCGAAGGCGAGCACGTCCAGCTCGCCTTCGAGGACGTAGAACAACTCCTCGCTGCGGGTGTGCACATGCGCGCCCACGTCGAAGCCGGGCGGGACGACGACCTCGAAGGTGGAGGCCGCGCGCGAGTGCGACCCGGTCACCTTGAACGTCACGTGCTGGGCGGGGGTCTGCACGACCCGGCCGTGACCCGGGGGCACCAGCAGCCCTTCGGGAGCCGTCACCACGTCACCGGAAGGGCCTCGGGACCGCGGATCAACGCGCCCTTCTTGAACGGCACCTGGTCCGCGGGGACCGCCAGCCTCAGATCCGGCAGCCGGTCGAGCAGCGCGTCCACCAGCAACTCCGACTCCAGCCGGGCCAGCATGCCGCCCGGGCAGTAGTGCGGGCCGAAGCCGAAGGACACATGCGGGTTGGGGCTGCGGGTGAAGTCGATCGTCTCCGGGAACGCGAAGACGTCCGGATCGCGGTTGGCGGCCAGGTACGACACGTAGACCGGGTCGCCGGCCCGGATGCGCACGCCCCGGATGCCCACGTCCTCCAGCGCGATCCGCGACAGGCCGACCGCGTTGCGGTGCGGGATGTAACGCAGCAGTTCGTCGATGGCCTGGGGGCGGATCGACGGATCCGTGCGCAGCCGGTCCGCGAGGTCCGGGCGGGTCAGCAGCAGGTAGAACATCTGCCCGCTGTTGTTCGTCACCGCCTCGCCGCCGATCTGGAGCAGCACCGCGAGCCCCACGGCCTCGTCCAGCGTCACCTCGCCGCGGCCCACCGCGGCGCCGAGCAGCGAGGCGACGTCCTCGCCGGTGCTGCCCTCCCGCAGCCCGATGAGGTCGCCGAAGTAGGCGCCCATCTCCTTCTTGGCCTTCTCGCTGACCTGCTTGCCGTGCGCGGAGGACAGGATCAGCTGCGTCCAGGTGTGCATGACGTGCCGGTCGGCCGCCGGAACGCCCATGAGCTCGCAGATCACGGCGATGGGGAACGGGGTCAGCACGGTCGCGGTGAGATCGGCGGGCGGCCCGTCCTGCACCAGCTCGTCGACCAGTTCGTCCAGCATGCGGCGGGACTTCTCCCGGACCCGCTCCACGCCCTTCGAGGTCAGCGCGGCGGCCACCGTGCGGCGCAGCCGGGTGTGGTCCGGCGGGTCCAGGAAACCGACGGCGCCCCGCTCGGGGATGAAGTGCGGTGCGAGCCGGGTGACCGGCTGGTCCATGACGGCCTCCCGGCTGAACCGGGGGTCGTTGGTCACCATCCGTACGTCGTCGTAGCGGGTGACCAGCCAGGCCCAGCCCTCGCCGTTGGGCAGCTGGATCCGGGTGACCGGGCCCTCCCGCATCAGCTCGGTGAGCACCGGGTCGAAGTCGGTCCCGTTCAGGTCGAGGGCCGGCCAGTGCCGGATCGGCGGGAGGATCTCGGTGATCGTCTCTTCGGTCATGTCAGTCCGTCTCGTCGGTGCGCCGCCAGCGGCCCAGGGACATTTCCGCGGTGATGCCGGGCCCGAACCCGGCGAGCAGCCCGCGCGCCCGGTCGGGTGCCCCGCCCGCGTCGAACAGCCTGCGCAGCGCGTCGAGTACGACGGCGCTGGCGATGTTCCCGTACTCGGTGAGCGTGGCCCGGCTGAACCGGAAGGCGTGCGGGTCGACCTGCAGGAACGTGCTGAGGTCGTCGAGGATGCGGGGCCCGCCCGCGTGGACTATGTAGAAGTCCAGGTCGGCGGCGTCCCAGCCGTGCCGTCCGGCGAGCTCCTGGAGCACCGGCGCGAGCGGCTCCATGGTCCCCGGCACCCGTTTGTCCAGCTGGAAGTGGAAACCGGTGGCCCGGACGTCGTACATGATCCAGTCCTCCGTCTTGGGGATCAGGTACGAGCCGTTGCGCTCCAGGGCGATGCCCTCGCCGCCCTTGCCGCGCACCACGGCGGCGGCGATGCCGTCGCCGAACAGGCCGTTGGACAGCAGGTTCCCGATGCCGAGGTCGGTGGGCTGGTAGCACAGCGAGCAGAACTCGCAGGCCACGATGAGCGCGTTGGCCTGCGGGTAGGCCGTGCAGAAGTCGTGCGCCCGGTTGATCGCCGCCCCGCCGGCCGCGCAGCCCAGCTGGGCTATGGGGATCTGCCGGGTGGTGCTGTCGAAGCCCATCTCGTTGATCAGCCAGGCGGTCAGCGACGGCATCATGAAGCCCGTGCACGAGACGTAGAGGATGACATCGATGTCGGAGGTCAGGACCTCCGCGTCGTCCAGTGCCCGCTGCACCACCGCCGGCACCCTGGCCTTCGCCTCGGCCACATAGACCTTGTTGCGCTCCTCGAAGCCGGGATGCCTGAGGGTCTCCTCGATCGGCTGCACGATGTGCCGTGTGCGGACCCCGGTGTTCTCGATCAGCCGGAGTGCCAGCGGCAGTTGGGGATGGTCGGCGTGACGGGAGCGCGCCAGCTCCAGCGTCTCCTCCATCGTGATCACGTGCTCTGGAACGGACACCGAGGGTCTGCACAAAGTCGCCATGATCCGTGCCTGCTTTCGCCTCAGAGGGTGGTCCAGTCCACGATCACCCGAGGGGCAGACGACTTCGCGCGGGGTTACTCCGTTTCAGGGACGGGTCAGGTTCCAAACAGGTGCGGGCACAACGACCTTCACGACGCGCCGCCGCTACTGTGCGCAATGCAGGCCACATCGATGCGATCGGCGAGCTTGGCCAACTCGATGGTCAAGGCGGCCACCGTGTCCTCGTCGAGGCCGTCCTCGCCGGCCTCGACAAGATGCAGCCACCGCCCCCCGACCGTGCGCAACAGCTTGCTCACATCGGCCGCAGCCACCTGCAAGGTGCCCCGGTCGTCGACGATCAGCGGCAGAGTCACTTCACGGTTCACACCCGGGATGTTAGCCGTTGCAAGCGTCACGCTCCGTGCCAAACCGTCGTGATGTTGCAGAACTCGCGGATTCCGTGCCCGGACAGCTCACGGCCGTACCCGGACCGCTTCACGCCGCCGAACGGGAACGCCGGATGCGACGCGGTCATCCCGTTGACATACACGGCACCGGCTTCGAGGTCCCGTACGAAACGGTCGACCTCGGCCTCGTCCCGCGTCCACACGTTCGAACTCAGGCCGAACGGCGAGTCGTTGGCGAGCAGCACCGCCTCGTCGAGGTCGTGCACCCGGTACAGCGTGGCCACCGGACCGAAGGCCTCCTCGCGGTGGATGCGCATCTCGCGGGTGATGTCGGTGAGGACGGTCGGCCGGTAGTACCAGCCGTCGCCCTCGGGCCGCTCGCCGCCGCAGAGCACCCGCGCGCCGCTGCGGGTGGCGTCGTCGACGAGTTCCTCCAGGTCCGTGCGTCCCTGCTCGGTGGCGAGCGGGCCGACGTCGGTGGCCTCGTCCATCGGGTCGCCGACCTTCAGCGCCTGCATGCCCCGCACGAACTTCTCGGCGAAGGCGTCGTACACGTCGGCGTGCACGATGAAGCGCTTGGCGGCGATGCACGACTGGCCGTTGTTCTGCACCCGCGCCGTCACCGCGATCTCGGCCGCCCGGTCGATGTCCGCGGACGGCATGACGACGTACGGGTCGCTGCCGCCGAGTTCGAGGACCGTCTTCTTCACCATGTCGCCGCAGGTGGCGGCGACCGAGCGGCCCGCGGGCTCACTGCCCGTGAGCGTGGCCGCCTTGACCCGTTCGTCGCGCAGGATCTCGTCGACCGCGCCGGAGCCGATGAGCAGGGTCTGGAAGGTGCCCTCCGTATAGCCCGCCTGGTGGAACAGGTCTTCCAGGAACAGGGCGGTCTGGGGGACGTTCGAGGCGTGCTTGAGCAGGCCGACGTTGCCCGCCATCAGCGCGGGCGCGGCGAACCGGATGACCTGCCAGAGCGGGAAGTTCCACGGCATCACGGCGAGCACCGGGCCCAGCGGGCGGTAGCGCACGAGCGCCCGGGACGCACCGGAGTCCTTCACGTCGGCGTCGGCGGGCTCCTCGTCCGCCAGCAGCGCCTCGGCGTGCTCGGCGTACCAGCGCATCGCCTTGGCGCACTTGGCGGCCTCGGCGCGGGCCTGCTTGACGGGCTTGCCCATCTCGGTGGTCATGACCCGGCCGATGTCCTGCTGCATGTCGTCGAGCAGCTCGGCCGCCCGGTGCAGCAGCCTGGCGCGTTCGGCGAACGGCGTCGTCCGGTAGGTGCGGAAGGTGGCCTCCGCGAGCTGGAGCCGGCGCTCGATCTCCTCGGCGCCCATGGCCTCGTACGTCTTGAGCGTCTCGCCGTTCGCCGGGTTCACCGTCGCGATGGGCATGACCGACCTCCTGGGGGAGCGGAGCTGTGTTTCGACCTTCCCGCGCGCGGGCCCCGCCGCAACGTGTCAGGGCGAGTGCTCCGCCAGCCGGTCGAGAAACGTGGCCTGTGCCGTGACGATCACCTCGCGGGCGCGCTCCACGGGAAACCACGCCACGCGGTCCAGCTCCGGGAACTCCTGCTGCCGTCCCGACCGCGGCGGCCACTCCATCCGGAACGTGCCCGGTACGACGGTCGCGGGGTCGAGGTCGGCCTCGACCGCCCAGACGGTGACGAGCTTGCCGCCCGACTGCCTGACCTCGCCGAGGGGTACCGCGTCCCCGTCCGGCGGCGCCAGCCCGAGCTCCTCCTGGAACTCACGCCGGGCTGCCTCCCAGGCCGGCTCCTCCTCGGGCACGTACTCGCCCTTGGGGACGGTCCACGCCCCGGCGTCCCTGCGGGCGAAGAACGGGCCGCCCATGTGGCCCAGGAGCACCTCGACGCCGGCGTCGGTGCGCCGGAAGAGCAGCAGGCCGGCGCTCGTCCTCACGGCTTCACCTCGGGATGCGCGGCCAGCAGCGTCTCCACGGTGTCCGCCTCCTCCGGGCGCTTGTCCTCGCGGTAGCGGACCACGCGGGCGAAGCGGAGGGTGACGCCGGCCGGGTAGCGGGTGGACCGCTGCAGACCGTCGTAGGCGATCTCCACGACGAGCTCGGGGCGTACGGTCACGACGTACCCGTCGGTGCCGGTGGCCAGCTCCTGGAGCCGCTCGGTCTGCCAGGTCAGCATCGCGTCGGTCATGCCCTTGAAGGTCTTGCCGAGCATGGCGAACGAGCCGTCCTCCCGCCGCGCTCCCAGGTGCAGGTTGGAGAGCTTGCCGGTGCGCCGGCCGTGGCCCCACTCGGCGGCCAGGACGACCAGGTCGAGGGTGTGGACGGGCTTGACCTTCAGCCAGGACGCGCCACGGCGGCCCGCGCTGTAGGGGGCGTCGAGGGACTTCACCACCACGCCCTCGTGGCCGCGCTCCAGCGTCTCGGCGAGGAAGGACTCCGCCGCGCCGACGTCGTCCGGCCCGGACACCAGCGTCCGGCGCACCCGCATCGGCTCGGGGACGAGCCGGGCCAGTTCCGTGTGCCGTTCCGTGAAGGGCAGGTCCAGGAGGTCGTGGCCGTCGACGGACAGGGCGTCGAAGAACACGGGGGAGACGGGGACCTGTTCGGCGGCCGTGGCCACGTCCACGCGGGAGCCGACCCGGCCGGCCGTCTCCTGGAAGGAGCGGGGGCGCCCGGCCGCGTCGAAGGAGATGACCTCGCCGTCGAGGATGAACCGCTCGCCCCTCAACTCGTGTGCCGCAGCCGTCAGTTCGGGGAGACGGTCGGTGATGTCGTCGAGGGTGCGGGTGTAGACGCGGACGGTGTCGCCGTCGCGGTGCACCTGGACGCGGATGCCGTCGAGCTTCTCCTCGACCGCGCACGCGCCCAGCTTCTCGACCGCCTCGGCCACGGACGTGGCGCTGTGCGCCAGCATCGGCAGCACCGGGCGTCCTACGGTGAGACGGAAGCGGTCGAGGGCCTCGGGACCGTCGGAGAGGAGGGCCTCGGCGACGGTCTGGAGGGAGCCGGCGAGCATGACCGCGCGGCGGACGTCGGCGGGCGGCGCCGCCGTGGCCTGGGCGAGGCCCTCGGTGGCCACGGCGTCGAGGGCGCCCTGCCGCACCTCGCCGCTGAGCAGGCCGAGCAGGAAGCGTTGTTCCGGCTCGGTGGCCGCGCCCATCAACTCGCCGACCAGTCTGACCCGTTCGGCCTGCGAACCGGCGCCCGACACCTTGCCGAGTTCACTCAGCAGCGCGTCCACCGCGCGGACGGTGAGGCTCGGTTCGGCGGCCGGGGCGACCGGGCGGCTCAGCACCTTCCAGCCCACGCCGAGCCGCCCCTGCGGCAGCCGTCCCGCGAGGTACGGGATGACGATCGGTACGTCGTCGGGCTCCGCCTCCCGGAACAGCTCCGCGAGCAGCGCGATCTTCTTCGACCGTGCCGAGGTCGCGGCGACCTCCTGGGACACCTGGGCCAGCCGGGCTAGAAGCATGCGTCCAGAGTTACATGCCGGGAAAAGCTTGTCTTTCGGCTGCGGGCTCGCTGTGGCTGGTCGCGCAGTTCCCCGCGCCCCTTCAGGACATTGCGTCGAGGTCGGCCATCAGCAGATCGCCGTTGATCACGGCCGCGGCGCGGTATCCGGCGCCCGCCGCGTTGATCACTTGCTCGGCGAAGCCCGCTGCGTTGCCTGCGGCCCAGACACCGGGAACGGTCGTCCGGCCGGTCTCGTCCAGCACGGGGTATGCGCCGAACGGGGTCTCCTGCAACTCGGCGCCGAGTTGTTCCAGCAACCCGTTCTGCGGGACTGCCCGCGGCGCGACGAACAGCGCCTCGCGCGCGTGCACCGAGCCGTCGGCCAGGCGTACGCCCGTCAGCCGGTCGTCCTCGATCCGCAGTGCCGCGACCTCGCCCGGCACCACCTTCACGCCCGCCGCCGCGAGCCTGCGCAGGTCGTCGTCCGACAGCTCCTCCTCCGCGACCGTGTGCAGGAAGAAGGTCACGTCCTTCGACCACTGGGACACCATCAGCGCCTGGTGCACGCTCAGCGGGGTCGTGGCCAGGACACCGAAGGCCTGGTCGCGGACCTCCCAGCCGTGGCAGTACGGGCAGTGCAGGACGTCCTTGCCGAAGCGCTCGGCGACGCCGGGGACGGCCGGGAGCTCGTCCTTGAGCCCGGTGGCGATGACCAGGCGGCGGGCCGTGAGCGTGCGACCGCTCTCCAGGGTCACGGCGAAGCCCTCGGCCACCTCCACCACCCGGTCCCGGACCAGCTCGACGCCGTACCGGGCGACCTCCTCGCGGCCCCTCGCCAGGAACTCGGCCGGGGACATGCCGTCCCGGGTCAGATAGCCCTGCAGGTGGGCGGAGGGCGCGTTGCGGGGCTCGCCCGCGTCGACGACCAGCGTCCGGCGCCTCGCGCGGCCCAGGACCAGAGCCGCGGAGAGGCCGGCCGCGCCGCCACCGATCACGATCACTTCGTATGCGTGGGTGTCAGTCATGCCGCCACGGTCGCGCCGCGGGTGCGGGATTGACAAACGTCTTTGCCGATTCTGCAATACGAGCATGAGTACCGAAGAAGTAGAGGGCGTTCTCGCCGACGTGGGGCCCCGGCTGCGGCGGATCCGCAAGGAGCGCGAGGTGACCCTGGCCGCGCTGTCCGAGGTGACCGGCATCTCCGTCAGCACCCTGTCCCGGCTGGAGTCGGGGCTGCGCAAGCCCAGCCTGGAGCTGCTGCTGCCGATCGCGCAGGCGCACCAGGTGCCGCTGGACGAGCTGGTCGGGACGCCGCAGGTGGGTGATCCGCGGGTGCGGACCGCGCCGCTGGTGCGGCACGGGCGCACTTACTGGCCGCTGACCCGGCAGCCGGGCGGCCTCCAGGCGTACAAGGTGCTGGTGCCCCAGCGCACCGAGGAGCCCGAGCTGCGTACCCACGAGGGCTACGAGTGGTTGTACGTGCTGGCGGGACGGCTGCGGGTCGTCCTCGGTGAGCACGACGTGGTGATGAGCGCGGGGGAGGCCGCCGAGTTCGACACGCGGGTGCCGCACTGGTTCGGGTCCACGGGGGAGGGGCCGGCGGAGTTCCTCAGTCTGTTCGGGCCGCAGGGCGAGCGGATGCATGTACGGGCGAAGCCGAAGCGGTCGTGACGGACGCTACTGTTCCCTGAACGGCAAGCGACCGCTTAGTATGCGACTACCCCAGGTCGTACGACGCAGTCGCGTGGAGGCATCGCATGCAGGCATGGCAAGTGCACGAGAACGGTGAGCCGGGTGAGGTGATGCGGCTCGCGGACGTCGAGACGCCCGCGCCCGGCGACGGCCAGGTCCTGCTGAAGGTGCGTGCCGCGAACATCAACTTCCCGGACTTGCTGATGTGCCGCGGCCACTACCAGGTCAGGCCGCCGCTGCCGTTCACGCCGGGCGTGGAGATCTGCGGCGAGACCGAGGACGGGCGCCGGGTGCTCGCCAACCCCGCGCTGCCGTACGGCGGTTTCGCCGAGTACGCCGTCGCGGACGCCGCCGCGCTGCTGCCCGCGCCCGACTCGCTGGACGACGCCGAGGCCGCCGCGCTGCACATCGGCTACCAGACGGGCTGGTTCGGTCTGCACCGGCGGGCGGGCCTCGAGGCCGGTGAGACGCTGCTCGTCCATGCCGCGGCCGGCGGAGTCGGCAGTGCGGCCGTGCAGCTCGGCAAGGCGGCCGGTGCCACCGTCATCGGTGTCGTCGGGGGGGCCGACAAGGCCGCCGTGGCCCGGGAGCTGGGCTGCGACGTCGTGATCGACCGGCGTGCGCAGGATGTAGTCGCCGCGGTCAAGGAGGCCACCGGCGGACGGGGCGCCGACGTGATCTACGACCCGGTCGGCGGCGACGCCTACACCCAGTCCACCAAGGTCGTCGCCTTCGAGGGCCGGATCGTGGTCGTCGGGTTCGCGAGCGGGACCATCCCCAGCCCCGGCCTCAACCACGCCCTGGTGAAGAACTACTCGATCCTCGGCCTGCACTGGGGCCTGTACAACACCAAGAACCCCAAGCTGGTCCAGCACTGCCACGAGCAGGTCACCGAACTCGCCGCACGGGGCGCCATCAAGCCGCTGGTCAGCGAGCGGGTGCCGCTCGCGGAGGCCGCCGCCGCGGTGCAGCGGGTCGGCGACGGGGTGACCACCGGCCGGGTCGCCGTCGTCCCCGCCCTCGGTGCTTCTTCGGAGAACGGAGCCGCCGCATGACCGACGCAGCCGAACTCAAGCGCCGCACCGCGGAGTTGCTGGCCGCGCATCCGCCCGCCACGACCGACCGCCTGGACTTCCTGCGGGCCCGCTTCGACGCGGGGCTCGCCTGGGTGCACTACCCCGAGGGCCTCGGCGGACTCGGCGCCGCACGCTCCCTCCAGGCCGTCGTGGACGCCGAGCTGGAGGCCGCGGGCGCCCCCGACAACGACCCCCGGCGCAACGGTATCGGCCTCGGCATGGCCGCGCCGACCATCCTCAAGTACGGCACCGAGGAGCAGAAGCAGCGCTATCTGCGGCCCCTGTGGACCGGCGAGGAGGTCTGGTGCCAGCTCTTCAGCGAGCCCGGCGCCGGCTCCGACCTGGCCGGGCTCGGCACCCGAGCGGTCCGCGAGGGCGACGGCGACTGGGTGGTCAACGGGCAGAAGGTGTGGACGTCCAGCGCGCACAACGCCCGCTGGGCCATCCTCATCGCCCGCACCGACCCGGACGTGCCCAAGCACGCGGGCATCACGTACTTCCTGTGCGACATGACCGACCCGGGCGTGGACGTCCGGCCGCTGCGCCAGATCACCGGCGAGGCCGAGTTCAACGAGGTCTTCCTCACCGACGTCCGCATCCCCGACTCCCGCCGCCTCGGCGCGATCGGCGACGGCTGGAAGGTCGCGCAGACCACCCTCAACAACGAGCGCGTCGCCATCGGCGGCATGCGTCTGCCCCGCGAGGGCGGCATGATCGGCCCGGTCTCGAAGACCTGGCGCGAACGCCCCGAACTGCGCACCCACGACCTCCACCAGCGCCTGCTGGGGCTCTGGGTCGAGGCCGAGGTCGCCCGCCTCACCGGCGAACGCCTGCGCCAGCAGCTCGCCCTGGGCCAGCCCGGCCCCGAGGGCGCCGGCATGAAGCTCGCCTTCGCCCGCCTCAACCAGGAGATCAGCGGCCTGGAGGTCGAACTCCGCGGTGAGGAAGGCCTGTTGTACGACGACTGGACCATGCGCCGGCCCGAGCTGGTGGACTTCACCGGCCGCGACGCCGGCTACCGCTACCTGCGCTCCAAGGGCAACAGCATCGAGGGCGGGACCAGCGAGGTCCTGCTGAACATCGTCGCCGAGCGCGTCCTGGGCCTGCCGTCCGAGCCGCGCACCGACAAGGACGTCGCATGGAAGGACCTGGCCCGATGAGCGACCTGCTGTACTCCGAGGAGGAAGAGGCGCTCCGGTCCGCCGTACGGGACCTGCTCGCCGACCACTGCGACGCCCCCGGCGTCATCGCCCGCACCGAGTCGGACGCCCCGCACGACCTCGCCGCCTGGAAGGCGCTCACCGACGGCATGGGTCTCGCGGGCCTGCTGGTGCCGGAGGCACAGGGCGGCCAGGGCGCCACGCATCGCGAAGTCGCCGTGGTTCTTGAGGAGTTGGGGCGTGCGGTGGCTCCCGTGCCGTACCTCACGAGCGCGGTTGTCGCCACCGAGGCCCTGCTGGAGACCGGGGACGAGGCCCTGCTCGCCGACCTGGCGGCAGGGCGGAAGATCGGCGCCCTCGCCGTCGCCCTCAACGTCGCCGCGGGCGGCGCCTACAAGGTCGTACGGCACGAAGGCGGTTCCCTGCACGGGGGGTTGACCGGCATCGCGGACGCGGCGGTCGCCGATGTGCTGCTCGTGCCCGCGGACGACGGCGGGCTGTACGCGGTCGACGCCGCCGACGCGACCATCACCCCGCAAGTGTCCTTCGACCTCACCCGGCCGCTCGCGACCGTGACCCTGGACGGCGCCCCCGGCCGGCTCCTGGGCGACGCCGAACCGGCCGTGCGGCGGGCGCTGCGGTCCGGTGCCGGGCTGCTCGCCTCCGAGCAACTCGGTCTCGCGGACTGGGCGTTGACGGAGACCGTGCGCGATCTCAAGGAGCGCAAGCAGTTCAACCGTCCCGTCGGCGGCTTCCAGGCACTCAAGCACCGGCTCGCCCAGCTGTGGCTGGAGGTCGTCAACCTCCGGGCCGCCGCCCGCAACGCCGCCGACGCGCTCACCACCGGCACGGACGCCGACGTGGCCGTCGCCGTCGCCCAGGCCTACGCGGCGCCCGTCGCGGTGCACGCCGCCGAGGAGGCGCTCCAGCTGCACGCCGGAATCGGCATGACGTGGGAGCACCCGATCCACCTGTACCTCAAGCGGGCCAAGTCCGACTCGATCGCGTACGGCACGGCGGGTGTCCACCGCGAGGCCCTGGCCGGACTCGTGGACCTGCAAGCCCCCTGACGTTCACCGGACAAAGCCCGCCCCACCTGGGGCGGGCTTTTTCGTGCGCCCTTCGCGGGGGCGATGAACAGACGGCGGCACTCCGGCCAACTCCTGTCACGGCCATGCCCATTGGGGGGCGGGCGACCGCATACTCGCCCATGTCTCGTACCGCCCCAAAGGGAGGCAGAGCATGGCCCTCACCACCCGTCGCAGAGCCCTCACCACCATCGGCGCCGCCCTCACTGGCGCGGTCGCCCTGCCCGCCACGCAGGCCCTCGCGGGCGAACGGAAGCACCGGCCGCGGCCGTTGTGGCGGGCCCACGCCCACAACGACTACGAGCATCCCCGGCCGCTGTTCGACGCCCTCGACCACCGCTTCGGCAGCGTCGAGGCCGACATCTTCCTCGTCGGCGACCAGCTTCTCATCGGCCACACCGTGGACGACCTCGACCCGAGCCGCACGCTGGAATCCCTCTACCTGGACCCGCTGGCCAGGACCGTCAGGGCCAACCACGGGTCCGTGTACCGGGGCTGGCGCAGGCCGGTGCAGTTGCTCATCGACATCAAGACCGAGGGGTCGTCGACGTATCTGGAGCTGGACCGCCATCTCCGGCGGTACAAGCACCTGTTCACGACATACGCCCACGGCAAGGTGTTCCCCGGGCCGGTCACCGCCGTCATCTCCGGTGACCGCGCGGCCCGTACGCCCATGGAGGCGCAGACCGTCCGGCGTGCCTTCTACGACGGCCGGCTCACCGACCTCGGCTCCTCGGCGCCCGCCTCCTTCATCTCGCTGATCAGCGACAACTGGACGCTCAACTTCACCTGGCAGGGCGTCGGCGCGTTCCCCGAAGCCGAGCGGCAGAAGCTGCACGGCATCGTCGACGCCGCCCACGCGCGCGGCCAACAGGTGCGCTTCTGGGCCACCCCGGACGTGGCCGGACCCGCTCGCGACGCCCTGTGGGACGAACTGCTCGCCGTCGGCGTCGACTACCTCAACACCGACGACCTGGCGGGTCTCGAGGCGTTCCTGGACGCCCGCCGCTAGGCGGCGAAACCACACGTTCGGCGGACAGATAAGCCGCCCGGACGAACCCTCCGCTACGCCACACTTGCGGCCGAACGCCGTGAACCGGACCGGGCGGCGTGGCGGAGGAGGTTGGCGATGGCGATTTCCATCTCAGTGGTGCTGCTGCTCCTGATCCTGGCGGTGATCTTCCTGCGCAACGGCGGGCTGAAGATCTCCCATGCCCTGGTGTGCGCGCTGCTCGGGTTCTTCCTGGCCGGTACGAGCATGGCACCCACCATCAGCAGCGGCCTGACGGCCACCGCGGACATCGTCAGCAGCCTCAGACCCTGAGGCTGCCCTTTTGGGCCTCTGATGCTCAGCCGGTTGAGAAGACCCCGATGCCGTTCGGGACAGGGCGTTCCGCGCCGCCCGTGGGGTGGTTGCGTACCGTCACGCCGGTCGCGCCGGGGTCGCGGGCGACAAGCGTGGAGGAACCGCCGCCGTCCAGGCTGAAGCCGTCCACCGCGCCCAACCCCCGCAGGGTGTCCGCCACTTCGGCGATCGTCAGCCCGGTGCGGTACTCCGGCGCCCCGTCCACCGCGAGCAGCAGCAGGCGCCGGCCGCCGTCCGAGACGCCCACCGCGGTCCGTACGGCCGAGGTCGCGGCGTCCAGGCCGGGCAGCGGCACCCCGCTCCGCAGGACCGGGAAGCCGCCGACGGCGAAGCGGTACGGGACCGGGCTCGCGGCCGCCACGAGGCGGTGCCGTACCCGTACCGGCTCGCCCACGGACAGCTTGCGCAGTTGTCGCGCGCCCTCCTCCCGGCCGACGAGGACCGTGGTGCCTTCGTCCACGGGGCCGCTGCCCGGGGTGTCGGCCGTCGCCGTGACCCGGCCGTGGCGAACCGTCACCTCGTAGGTGTCCGTGCTGCACGGGGCGGCCCGGTCGGTGTCCGTGCCGCAGGTGGCGCGCAGCCGGGAGACACTGCCCCAGGCGCTGGTGTAGGCGCCGATCGAACCCACCGGAAGCGCGTACTGGTTGAACCCGCCCAGCGGCAGATTCCCGCTCCAGCCGCGAACCGTGCCGGTCAGGGTCAGGCCGTCGAGCCGGACCCGCCGGTCGACACCCATGCCGAGCACGTCCCGATTGGAGGTGCCGGGCGGCAGCGCGGGCCCGAACCGCTGACCGTCCGGCACCGCCGCCTTCAGGGCGCGCCCGCTCGCGATCGCCGGTCCCACGCTCGCCCCGGTCGCCTCCACGCCGGGATGCTGGGTCTCGGTGATGTTGAAGAAGTCGCCGTTGACCCCGCCACCGCGCCCTGGGCGTCGGCCAGTTGGGACACCGGCGCCCGCGCGGCCACCGCCCCCGGATGCAGCAGGTCGAGACGGACCCTCGGATCGCGCAGGTCGGCCCGGATCACGTGGAGGCGCGTCGGGCCCTTGGCCGCCTGGACGTCGTACTGCTGGTAGGTGACACCCGACGCGATCCGCACTGCCGCGGCCTGCACGGCACCGGCCGGTGCCGCCCCCGTCAGGGCCGCACCGGCCAGTGCGCCGAATGCCATGAGAAACGTCAGTGCCTGTCTGCCCGCACGGAACCTTGTTCGGCGATGCGTCACAGTCCCCCCTGAGGTCCCGTCAACTGTCCCAGGGCCCAGGAGGGGTGCACCAGACGGCGACGGCCGTCCGGGGGGTGACTAGGGGGCGACCAGGCGTGAACGGATCAGGAACCGTACGCCCTCGGGCGCCTCCAGGGAGAAGCCGCTGCCGCGGCCCTCGACGACGTCGACGATGAGGCGGGTGTGGCTCCAGGCCGCGTACTGGCTGCGGGACATCCAGAACGTCACCGGCTCCTCGACGCCCTCGACGGCCAGCTCCGCGAGCAGTACGTCCGACGCGCCGGTGCGGAACTCGCCCTCGGGGTAGCACATCGGGGCGCTGCCGTCGCAGCAGCCGCCCGACTGGTGGAACATCAGCGGACCGTGGGCCTCGCGCAGCCTGCGCAGCAGGTCGGCGGCGGCGGGGGTGAGCTCGACGCGCGGGATCTCCTCATCCATACGACCCAGCGCAGCACACGGGAGGTTGCGACAAGGTTGCGGCGCGAGCCGCACCGTCCTCCCGCGGGGGTCCGGGCGTCACGCGGGCTGCGGAGTCAGGCGTTTGTGGCCCCTGCGGTCGTAGTAGAGGGTCATCGCGAAGCCGAACAGCAGCCCCACGGCGGTCCCGATCGCGATCATCAGCCAGGAGCGGCTCAGACCGGCGTCCCCGCGCGCGTCGAAGTAGAGGATCGCGCGGACGCCGTCGCTGAGCTGGCGCATGGGCTCGAAGTGGGACAGGAAGCGGTAGAAGCCGGGGACCGCCTGAAGCGGGACGGTGGCGCCCGAGGACGGCAGGCCCAGGACGATGAACACGAACATGGAGACCAGCTGGCCGATGCCGCCGAACGCGGCGTTGATGGCCTGCACGCCGATGCCGACGGCCAGCGACGCGCAGTACGAGTAGATCCACAGCAGCGGCAGATGGGTCGCGTCCATGTCGAGGAGCGTGACGCAGGCCAGCATCACCAGGGACACGGTGATCAGGGTGATGCCCGCGGTCATCGCCATCTTCAGCAGCAAGGTTTGGGTGCGGCTGATGGGCACCGTGGGCAGCCGGGTGTGCCAGGGGCCGATCTCGTTGTCGGCGTAGCCGAGCGAGGTGTCGACGCCGTTGCTGATGACGTTGGCGCCCATGAAACCGGCCAGCACCAGCAGCAGCGTGTAGTAGAACGCCGTCAGCCCGAGCCCGCTGTGGCTGCCGACGGGATGGCCGACCTGGGTGGCCACGGCCACGGGGTCGGCGAGGAGCAGCTTGTCCGTCGCGGTGGCCCGGGGCGCCGCCTGGACCAGCTGCTTGCCGATGGTCTGCGAGGCCTGATGTGCCGCCTGGGTGTTGATCTGACTGGCGAGGGACGAACCGAGGCTGCCCTTGCCGGGGTTGGTGAGCACGGTGATCGTCGGGCGTGCGGCGGCGCCGGTGGTGGTGAGCGCGGCGACCGCGTCCGTGAAGTCGGCCGGGATGACGAGCGCGCCGTAGACCTTGCCGGCGTTCAGCTCGTCCTTGGCCTCGGCCGGGCTCAGCCGCCGCCACTCGGCCTTGTCGTTCGACCTGTCGGCGAGGATCGACCGGGTGATCTGCGTGCCCAGGTTCTGCCGCTGGCCGGGCAGCGGCTTGCCGGTGTCGCCGTTGACCAGGGCGATCGGCAGGTTCTTGAGCTCGCCCTGCGGGTTGACGATGCCGCCCATGTAGAGGAGGGACAGCAGCAGGGCGAGCAGTCCGCTCAGGACCGTGGGGACGATCCAGAGCTTGGGGCGCCGCAGCAGGGTGGCGGCACGGGCCCCGGGAGCGGCGGGGGCAGGGGCACGGTCCGGGGGATCGGCCGGGCCGGGGGCCTGAGGGTCTGCGTCGGTCATGGCTCTCCGTCGGGTCGCGGCGACGCGGGGCCCTGCACGGGGACGCGGTGTCCCCATGAGGGCGTGTCCTTCATAGGTACGCGACCACGGGCCCGCGCGCACCCAGACGGTATGTGGCGGGGACCGGAATCACCCCCGCCGCTCCGGCGGTTCACCCGGCGAGGCGCAGCAGCGTCTCCTCGAAGGGCGCCGCGTCCGCGTCCGGCCGGTTGTGCGGAAGCCTGGCCAGGAGCATCGCCATGCCGCACGTATCGGTGACGGCGGAGAAGACCAGCCCGGCGCCGATCAGCCCGGAGAGCCAGTGCGCGGGCCGCCGGGCCAGCCCGGCGGCGAAGCCCGCCATCACCAGCGAACCGGCGGCGAGCCGCACCTGCCGGTCCATCGGCCACGGCGTCCGGGCCCCCGCCGGGCGCTCGACCGGGTGGCCGGCCGCGGCCCAGGCGCGGGTGCCGCCGTCCAGGGAGAGCGCCTCGATGCCGAGCGCCCCGAGCCGGTCGCGCCCTTGGGCGGAGCGGGCCCCGGAGGCGCACACGATCAGCAGCGGCCCGCGCGCGGCGGTCGCCCGGAGTGCGCCCGCGGCCTCGTCGAGCCGGTCCAGCGGGATGTTGTACGCGCCGGGGACATGGCCGCCGGCGAACTCCCCGGGGGTGCGCACGTCGACGACGGTGAACTCGGGGAGCCGGGCGGCGGCCACGGCGACGGGGGTGGTCAGGGTGACGGGGGTCGTCATGGAACAGAACCCTTCGATGAGGTGTTGCCCCGCACGGGTAGGATACCCACGGGGGTATAGAGGAGGAGAAATCGTGCAACTCGACATGTCCGCCGAGGAGCTGAAGTCGGCGCTCAACCGGCTGCGCCGCGCTCAGGGCCAGCTGGCCGGAGTCATCCGCATGATCGAGGAGGGGCGGGACTGCGAGGACGTCGTCACCCAGCTCGCGGCGGTCTCACGGGCCCTGGACCGGGCCGGGTTCTCGATCATCGCGACCGGCCTGGAGCAGTGCATGACCAGCGAGGACCCCGAGGTGCGCAACTCCGCGCAGATGCGGGCCCGGCTGGAGAAGCTCTTTCTCTCCCTGGCCTGACCCCATGACGACGCCGGCCGGCGATCACCACGCGACCGTGACGGCCATGGCCCCGGCGATCGTCAGGAGCACGGCCCCGAAGGCCCGCTGAAGCGTCGCGGGGGACACCTTCGCGGCCAGCCGTCCGCCGTCCCACGCTCCCAGGACGGCGGTCGCCAGGAACGGCATGATCAGCGCCCAGTCCAGGTGGACCCCCGCATGGGCCCGAGCCGCGAGGGCGAACGTGGCGTTGGCGACGATGACCAGCAGACTGGTCCCCACCGCCGCGCTCATCGGCACCGCCAGCACCGTCACCAGCGCCGGTACGGCGAGAAAGCCGCCGCCGACCCCGAGGAGCCCGGTCACCGCCCCCCAGCCCGGCCCCGGCGGCCGCCGCGCGGCCGGTCGACACGGTTCCGGTTCTCCGTGGCGTACGACGACGCAGCATGCGTACGGCGGCCAGGGCGGCCAGCGCCGCGAACATCAGCGTCAGCAGGGCCGCGGGGAGCCGCGCGGTGAGAGCGCCGGCCAGAGCGGCGGGCAGCAGCCCGGCCGCCGCGAACAGCAGCCCGGCCCGCCAGCGCACCGCCCCGGCCCGGGCGTGGGCCACCAGGGCGGTGACCGACGTGACGATCACGATGACCAGGCTGCCCGTGGCCGCGGCGGCGGGGCTGAAGCCGAGCAGGTAGATCAGGGCCGGGACGGTCAGGATGCTCCCGCCCGCCCCCGAGCGCGCCCAGCGCGAGTCCGACCAGGCCGCCCGCGATCAGGGCCAGGACGAGGGCGGTCATATGACGGCCCCGGCGGACCGGTGGCGGCGGTACGGGGGAGGGGCGCCATGGCAGTCGTACGTCATGGGTGTTTCCCGATCCCGCGCGTCAGTCGGTGGTACAGAGCGTGAGCCCGGCCTCGGCGGCCGCCGCGTAGCCGTCGTCCACGGCCACCACCTCGCGGCCGGCCGCGTCGAGCACGGACGCGGCGATGGCGGCGCGCATGCCGCCCGCGCAGTGCACCCACACCGTGCCCTCGGGCACCTCGTTCAGGCGGTGGTGGAGCTGGTGGACGGGGACGTGGACGCTGCCCTCGATCCAGCCACCCGCCCGTTCGCCGTCCCGGCGCACGTCGACGACCACCACGTCCTCGCCGCGCTCGCGGGCGGCCGCCAGGTCGGCGAACGTGGCCCGGCGGAAGGCGGCGGGCGCGGTTCCGTCGGTGATCCAGTCGGCAGGGGTGCCGACGGATGCGGCGGCCGGGCGGTCGATGCCGACCCGGGTCAGTTCCCGCTGGGCCCGGGCCAGGTCCCCGGCGTTCCCGGCGAGCAGCGTCACCGGCTTGCCCCACGGGATCATCCAGGCCAGATACGTGGCGAGCTGCCCGTCGACCTCGAAGTTGAACGCGCCGGCCACATGCCCGGCGGCGAAGGCGACCCGGCCGCGCAGATCCACGACCCACTCACCGGCCGCGAGCCGCCGGCCGATCTCCTCGGCGTCGGCGCGGCGCGGCGCCGTCAGGTCCACGGGAGCGGGCCCGCCGGCGTTGGCCGGGCCCATGTGGGCGTAGTAGGCGGGTATGTCGTCGAGCCCGGCCAGCAGCTCCTTGACGAAGGTGTCCACGTCCTGGAGGAGCCCCGGGTTGGAGGCCTTCGCGGCGCCGATCGTGCCGCCCTCGTCACCCGCGGCGGAGGAGGCGCAGAAGCTTCCGAAGCCGTGCGTGGGCAGGACGGGCACCTCGTCGGCCAGTTCCGCGGCGAGGCGGTGCACGGAGGCGTGCTGGGCCCGGGCCAGCCGTTCGGTCAGCCGCGGTTCGACCAGGTCGGGGCGGCCCACGCCCCCGATCAGCAGCGACCCGCCGGTGAAGGCGGCCACCGCGTGCCCGGCCTCCTGGAGGACGTACGAGGTGTGGTGCGGGGTGTGTCCGGGCGTGGCCACCGCCCGCAGTGTCAGGTCCTCGTCGACCGGTTCCAGGTCCCCGTCGGCGACCGGGAGGCGGGTGCAGGCCACCTCGGCGCCGGCCGGGACCAGGTAGCGGGCGCCGGTCAGGCGGGACAGCTCCAGGCCGCCGCTGACGTAGTCGTTGTGCACATGGGTCTCGGCGACGGCCACGATCCGCACCCCGCGTCGCGCTGCCAGGGCGAGGACGCGGTCGATGTCGCGGGGCGGGTCCACGGCCACCGCGGTCCGGGCGCCGCCCGCCAGATAACTGCGGTTGCCCAGCCCTTCGGTCTCCAGAGTGTCGACAAAGTACACGGCGTTTCTCCTTCGCGGGAAATTACCCCCGGGGGTATCTGTCTCTCAAGGTAACAGATACCCCTGGGGGTATTAATCCGACCGTGCGGAGCCGCCGCCGGCCGGCCCGGGGGCCGGCCGGCAACTCCGTCTGCTCGGGCAGAAGTTGATGTGTGAAACTGTCGTCAGCCGATCAAAATGGAGTGCAACGTGACGCAGGACGGCACCGTCGAGGAGATCGACACCAGCAGGCCGCACCCCGCCCGGATCTACGACTACCTGCTGGGCGGCAAGGACCACTACGAGGTGGACCAGGAGGCGGGGGACCGGCTGGTCTCCGTCGCGCCCGAGGCGCGGATCGGCGTCCGCGCCAACCGCGCCTTCCTCCAGCGCGCGGTCCAGTACGTCGTCGGCAGCGGCGTCCGCCAGATCCTCGACGTCGGCACCGGGCTGCCCACCTCGCCGAACGTCCACGAGATCGCCAACGCGGCGGCCCCCGACGTCCGCGTCGCCTATGTCGACAACGACCCGATCGTGAAGCGGCACGGCGACGCGCTGCTCAGCCGCTCGGGTTCCACCAGCATCGTGCTGGCCGACCTGCGTGACCCGCGCAGCATCGTGGACCACCCCGACGTCCGCAGGGTCATCGACTTCGACGAGCCGGTGGCGCTGCTCCTGGTGGCGATCCTGCACTTCGTCACCGCGGCCGAGAAGCCCGCCGAGATCGTCGCCGCCCTGCGCGACGCGCTCCCGGCCGGCAGCTTCCTGGTGCTCTCGCACGCCACGGGTGACTTCGCCGAGCGCAGCGACGCCCAGGCCGTCTACAAGAACGCCACCGCCACCATGAACCTGCGCACCCGCGCCGAGGTCGAGCGGCTCTTCGACGGCTTCGAGCTCGTCGAGCCCGGCCTGACCCAGGTCCCGTTCTGGCGCCCGGACACCCCGCCGCCGGCCGGGGCCGAGCAGATCGGCTTCTACGGGGGAGTCGGCCGGAAGTAGGGAAGCGGACGCGAAGTGCGCCGGGCGGTGCGGCGCACCCCGCTCAGCGTGCCAGCGGGGCGTCCGTCCGCTCGGCGATGTCCTCGGCGGTGACGCCGGGCGCGCACTCCACGAGGGCGAGGCCGGCGGGGGTGACGTCGAGGACGCCCAGGTCGGTGATGACGCGCTGCACACAGCGCTCCCCGGTGAGCGGCAGCGTGCACTCCTCGACGATCTTCGGGGTGCCGTCCTTGGCGGTGTGCTCCATGAGGACGATGACCCGGCGGGCCCCGTGGACCAGGTCCATCGCGCCGCCCATGCCCTTGACCATCTTGCCGGGGATCATCCAGTTGGCGAGGTCGCCGTGTGCGGAGACCTGCATGGCGCCGAGGACGGCGGTGTCGATGTGGCCGCCGCGGATCATGCCGAAGGAGAGCGCCGAGTCGAAGAAGGACGCCCCCGGCAGCACGGTGACGGTCTCCTTGCCCGCGTTGATGAGATCCGGGTCGACCTCGGCCTCGGTGGGGTAGGGGCCGGTGCCGAGGATGCCGTTCTCGGAGTGCAGGACGACCTGGACGCCGGGCGGGAGATGGCCGGGGATCAGGGTGGGCAGTCCGATGCCGAGGTTGACGTAGGAGCCGTCGGTGAGTTCGGCGGCGGCGCGGGCGGCCATCTGGTCGCGGGTCCAGCTCATGCTCGTACGGTCCTCTTCTCCACGTGCTTGTCGGCGGCCTGACGGGCCGTCAACTCGACCACCCGCTGCACGAAGACGCCGGGGACGTGCACGTCGTCGGGGCTCAACCCGCCCGGTTCCACGAGCTCTTCGACCTCGGCGACCGTGATCCGGCCCGCCATGGCGGCGAGTGGGTTGAAGTTCGCGGCGGACCTGCGGAACACCAGGTTCCCGTGGCGGTCGCCGCGCCAGGCCCGGACGAGGGCGAAGTCGGTGGTGATGCCGTGCTCCAGGACGTACGGGCGGCCCCGGAAGGTGCGGATCTCCTTCGCGGGGGACGTGACGGCCACCGAGCCGTCGGCCGCATGGCGCCAGGGCAGGCCTCCGTCGGCGACCTGGGTGCCGACGCCCGCCGGGGTGTAGAACGCGGGGATGCCCGCGCCGCCGGCTCTCAGCCGCTCGGCCAGGGTGCCCTGCGGCACCAGCTCCACCTCCAGCTCGCCCGACAGGTACTGGCGGGCGAACTCCTTGTTCTCGCCGACGTAGGAGCCCGTCACGCGGGCGATCCGGCCGGCGGCCAGCAGGACGCCGAGCCCGCGGCCGTCCACGCCGCAGTTGTTCGAGACGACCTCCAGGCCGCGGGCGCCCTGGGCGTGCAGGGCCTGGACGAGCACCTCGGGGACGCCGCTGAGGCCGAAGCCGCCGACGGCCAGCGACGCGCCGTCGGGGATGTCCGCGACCGCCTCGCCGGCGCTCGCGCTGACCTTGTCCATGGGACCTTTCCGATCTTGCGGTTCTTGCCGCTTCAGGGCTGTTTCGGTGCTTCAGGGGTGCTTCACGGCTGCTTCAGCGACTCGGAGATCGACTTGACCCCGCCGTGCGCGGTGAGGCCGCCGTCGACCGGGATCTCGGCGCCGGTGATGAACGACGCCGCGTCGGAGAGCAGGAACACGACGAGCGGGGTGATCTCGTCGACGGTCCCGGTGCGGCCGAGCGGCGTCTCGCGGAGGTTCGCCTCGCGGAAGGCGGGCGCGGCGGACGCGGTCATCTCGGTCTCGATGAACCCGGGATGGATGGTGTTGACCCGGATGCCCCGCGGGCCGAGCTCCAGGGCGGACGCCTTCGACAGGCCCCTGAGCGCCCACTTGCTCGCCGTGTACGCCACCGGGTAGTGACCGGTGAGGGCCGCGGTGGAGCCGACGTTGACGATCGAGGCACCCGGCCGCATCAGCGGTGCGAGGTGCTGGATGCCGAGGAGCGGTCCGGTGACGTTCACGGCGTGCACCCGCGCGAAGTCCTCGGGGCGCACGTCGTCCAGGCGGGCGCGCCAGGTGATGCCCGCGTTGTTGACCAGGCCGTGCACCTGGCCGTACGACTCCCCGAGTGCGGCGGCGAGTCCGGCCCACTCCTTCTCGCTGGTGACGTCGAGGCGGCGACAGCCCGGGGCGTCCGTCACGTCGGTGGCGATGACCCGGGCGCCCTCCCGGGTGAGGGCCTCCGCCTCCGCCGCACCCTGGCCGCGGGCGGCGCCGGTGACGACGACCACCTTGCCCAGCAGCGGCTTCACGGCCGCTCCCGGCCCCGGCGCCGCCCGGCCGGGAGCGGCACCGGTGCGGCGCCGGCGACGACCGTGTTGGAGACGGCGCCGATGCCCTCGACGGCGAGGGTGACCGTGTCACCCGGCCTCAGTGGTGGCGGGTCCTGGCGGCCGCGGACTCCCCACAGCTCGGCGAGACAGCCGCCGTTGCCGCAGGTGCCGGAGCCGAGGACGTCACCTGGGCGCACCCAGGTGCCGCGCGACGCGTACGCGGTCATCTCCTCGAAGGTCCAACTCATGTGGGAGAGCAGGTCCTTGCCCACCACCTCGCTGTTCACCGAGGCGGTGAGGGCGAGCCGCAGGAAGCCGTCCGGGTCGCGGTACCGCTCCATCTCGTCGGCCGTGACGAGGTACGGGCCGAGGGTGGTGGCCGTGTCCTTGCCCTTGCAGGGGCCGAGGTTGACCTTCATCTCGGCGGACTGCAGATCGCGGGCGGACCAGTCGTTGAAGACGGTGTAGCCGACGATGTGCTCGCGGGCCTCCTCCGGGGTGAGGTCACGCCCCTCCCGGCCGATCACGGCGGCGACTTCCAGCTCGAAGTCGAGCACGGCCGACCCGGGCGGCACCGGTATGTCGTCGTAAGGGCCGTACATCGCATAGGGGTTGGTGAAGTAGAACGTCGGGGCCGCGTACCACTGCTCCGGCACGCCCGCGTTCCCGTCGATGGACCGGCGTACCCCTTCCACGTGCTCCTCGAAGGTCACGAAGTCCCGCACGGTGGGCGGCTGGAGAGGCGGCAGCAGCCGCACCTCGGAGACGTGCGGGCCGGGCGGCACGTCGAACGCGGTCGCGCCCGCGTCGAGCAGCCGGTCCAGGCCGCCCGTCTCGGCGAGCAGCCCGGCCAGCGAGCGCACGGCGGGCAGCGGGTACAGCGTGCCGTCCGCCTCGACGACGGCCACCTGCCGCCGACCGCGGAACTCGTAGCTTGCGAAACGCATGGAAGGGGTCCTGTCGGAAGGGTCGGGTCGGACCTGGCGGGTCGGACCAGGTCGGGTCGGACCGGGTCGGGTCGGACCAGGTCGGTTCGGACCGGGGTGGGTCAGACCGGCGGGGCGACGAAGCAGCCGCGGTCGACATCGTTGAACGACTCCTTGGCGACGAGCTCGTTCATCGGATTGGCCGTGCCCCACTGGTCGGTGACCTCGGGCTGCGAGAAGTCGTAGACGTGCGGGTGCCAGGTGTCCTCGTCGAGGTTCTCCAACTCCGTCGTGTACTCGACGGTGTTGCCGTGCGGGTCGAGGAAGTACGTGAACGTGTTGTCACCCGCCATATGCCGTCCCGGACCCCAGATCTTGCGGGCCCCGGAGCGCATCACACGGCCCGAGCCGCGCATGTACTCGTCGATGCCGCGCATCTCGAAGGAGACGTGGTGCAGCGCGGTGTGCGGGCCCTGCGCGATCGCCATCGAGTGGTGCTGGTTGCTGATCCGCATGAAGTGCATGACCTCGCCCATGTGGGGTGAGGAGAGGGTGTCGGAGAGCCGGAAGCCGAGGTGGGTCTCGTACCACTCCCGAGTGCGGTTCAGGTCGGGGGAGTTGAGCACGACGTGCGACAGCTTGACCGGGATCGACTCCTTCTCCTCGATCCTGCGGTGCTGTCGTACCTCCACGTCCGCCGAGACCTCGATGGTGCGGCCGTCGACGTCGAAGAAGCGGAAGCCGTAGCCGCCTCCGGGGGTGTCGACCTTGCCCGGCTGGGAGATCAACTGCACTCCGCCCGCCAGGAGTTGCTCGGCGAGCGTGTCCACGTCGGCGGCCGAGGCCGCGCCATAGGACACCAGGTCGAGGCGCTTCTCCGCCGCCTTGCGCAGCCGGATCACATAGCGCTCGGGGCTGCCTTCGGCGGCCAGGAAGGAGATTCCGGAGTCCTCCTCGACCTTGGTCAGGCCCCAGACGCCGGCGTAGAAGTCGAGCTGCTTGTCGTAGTCGGGCACGGCGAGGTCGACGTGCCGAAGGTGGGTGAGCAGACGCATGATGTCAGTCCTTCCGGAGGAGGGCGGCCGCGTTTCCGCCCCGCACGGCGTCGAAGTCGGTGTCGGGCAGGTCCGCCGCGCGCAGCGCGCCCAGTGGATCGTCCGTGCCCATGTCGAAGGGGAAGTCGGAGCCGAGCAGCACACGGTCGGCGCCGGCGGCGGCGATCAGTGCGTGCAGCACGGCCGGGTCGTGGACCAGGGAGTCGAAGTACAGCTGCCGCAGATAGCTGCTCGGCTGCCGTGTACAGCGCCGCGCGTCGGGGCGGACCCGCCAGGCGTGGTCGGAGCGGCCGATGTGGGTGGGCAGGTAGCCGCCGCCGTGCGCCGCGATCAGCTTCAGGCCCGGATGGCGGTCCAGGACGCCGGAGAAGACCAGGTGCGACAGCGCGACCGCGTTCTCGGTGGGCTGGCCGACGGTGTTGGACAGGTACCACTGGTCCAGGCGCTCGTCGAGCGTGCAGCCGAAGGGGTGCAGGAAGACGAGGGCTCCGGTCTCCTCCGCCCGGGACCAGAAGGGTTCGTACGCCGGGTCCGACAGCTCGTGACCGGGGGCGTGCGAGGAGATCTCGACGCCCCGGAGGCCGAGGTCCAGCGCGTGATCGAGCAACTCGACCGCGAGGTCCGGGTGTTGGAGCGGGGCGAGACCGAGGCCGAGGAGGCGGTCGGGGGCCTTGGCGCAGTGCTCGGCGATGCCGGTGTTCGCCAACCTGCCCATCGTCGCGGCCAGTTCCGGGGGCGCCCAGTAGTGGTAGTGCGAGGGGGAGGGGCTGATCAGCTGGATGTCCACGCCCTGTTCGTCCATCGCCGCGAGGCGCACGGCGACGTCCGTCAGCCTCGGTATGCGGGCGCCGACCATGGGACCGCTCACCGCCAGGGCGGCGGGGCCGTTGCGGCGGGCGTCCAGGGCACGGGCCTCGGCGAGACCGGGATGCCCGGTGGCTGCCTCGTCGACCTCCGGGAGCAGGAGGTGGGCGTGGACATCGATCGTGGGGGGACGGGGTGGGGGCGCGGTCACGGGAGGTCCTTCGTCGGAGGCCGGGGTGCGGGCGTGGTCACGGGAGTTCCTTGAGGACGGTCATGGTGCGGTGCATCAGGCCCGGCACGTCCGCGTCGCGCACCCCGTCCAGCAGCCACTGGCCGAGCTGGACGGAGGCGTCGACGACCAGACGCACACGGGGCAGCCGCCGGGCGTGGTAGTCGGTCAGGGTCCGGTCGAGGGGGGCGGAGGCCCAGTCGTCGAGGCCGGTCAGCAGTTCGGCGAGGACCAGCACGTCCTCCAGGGACATCGCGGCGCCCTGGGCGAGGGTCGGCGGGCAGCAGTGCACGGCGTCGCCGACCAGCACGACCCGGCCGCGGTGCCAGGGTCCCTCCACCAAGTGCCGGTCGAACCACGTGTAGTTGACGACGGCCGGATCGGTCAGGGCCGGGCGGATCTCGTCCCACGCCCCGCCGTAGCCCTCACTGAGCGCCCGCATCTCGTCGGCGTAGGCCGCCGGGTCGATCGCGGCACGGTCGCGGGCGGGCTCAACGAGGTACGCGTAGACCGTGTCCTCGCTGGTCGGGCAGTACCCCGCGATGAAACACCGGCCGCCGTAGACCATCTCGGTACGGCGGACGCCGGCCGGCCGGGGCGCGGGGGGCGCGCCAGATGCCCATGCCGGTGGGCCGGGGCTCCTCGGTGACGCTGATCATCCGGCGGGTGGCGGAGCCGAGGCCGTCGGCGCCGACGGCCAGGTCGTAGCGGCCGCTCGTGCCGTCCGTGAAGGTGACGTCCACGCCCTCGCCGTCCTGTTCGAAGGCGGTGGCCCTGGTGCCGAGGCGGACGCCGGCGCCCGAGGCGCGGACCGCGTCGATCAGGAGCTGCTGGAGGCGGGGGCGCTGCATGCCGATGTGGGCCGGCAGGTGGTCGCCGCCGGTGCGGAACTCCTCGGGGGTGGCCAGCACGGTGCCGTTCGGGGCGAGGAGGGCGACGCCCTCGGCCTGGTACCCCTCCTTCTCGATCGCGTCGAGGACACCGACCTCGCGCAGCACGCGCAGGGCGTTGCCCTGCAGGGTGATGCCCGAGCCGGCGGCGGCCTTCCAGTCGGCGCTCGCCTCGACGAGGTCGACGGCGATCCCGGCCCGGCGCAGCAGCACGGTGAGGGCGTTTCCGGAGGTGCCTCCGCCGATGATGAGGACGGAAGGGGGGCGGCGGTCAGCCTGTCGGGGATACCTCCCGGGGTGGGGCCGCGCGACGTCGGGCGGCGGGGGGTCGGCGAGCAGCTCGCGGCGCCTCGTCGTAGACGGACTCCTGGACGAGGATGCGGGTGCGGGCGCAGCAGTCCTGGCCGGGAGTTGTCGAGGAAGGAGAAGGGGTCGAGGGAGGTGGCGAGAGTCGGCGTCGGCG
>MWJO01000035.1 GCA_002027195.1 Streptomyces sp. GKU 895
CCAACCTGGAGGGCGTGCACGGCGGCCGCGCCCCAGAACACCGGCCGCCCGGTGGCCCGTCGGCCACGGCACGCACGCGCGTGAGGACGGGCAGCGCCGACCGCACGGGCAGCAGCACCGCCGGTACGACCACCGCCGTCACGCCGCCCTCGCCGGGGACGACGACGCTCAGGTCCTCCACGGTCCCCGACGCGACACCGGGCGGCGTGTCGGCCTCGGGGTCCCAGAAGGCGACGCGGCCGGTACGAGCCGGGTCGCCGGGTACGAACACGGCACAGCAGCGCGCCAGTTGAGAGATCTCGGACGGTGTTGCCGCGGGAATCCTCGGCACAGGAATGCAGCACTCCTCAAATTTGACTACTCGATGCGCGACGCCGAGAGTACAGCACGGCCAGGGGGAGTCCGGCATGACCCGGCTGTGAGCCGGGTCACTTGGGTGAGCGGATGGGTATCCCGTCCCAGGGACGCCTAACTCAGGGACGTGTACTTCAGGGACGAGCGCCTCAGGGACGCATAGGGGTCGCTCCTCAGGGACGTCTCAGGGTCGCGGTGCGGAACCGCCGGGAGCGCGGGCCCGTTTTCAGGACAGAGAGCGGCAGTGGCCGCTAAGGAGGCGACACATGTCGAAGAACGCGAAGATCGCCGCAGGCGGTGTGGCGGTAGGCATCATCCTGCTGTTCTGGCTGCCGTGGTGGGCCGCGCTCCTGATCGTCCTGGGAGTGCCGGCCGCGGCGTACCTCACGCTGGACCCCTCGCAGCGGCGCAGGCTGCGCCGTGTCACGCGCAAGGAGCTCGGTCGCTGAGACTCGCCGGTCACCGGTCCGCCGGGCCACCAGTCCGCCGGGCCACCGGGCCACCGGGCTACCGGGCCGCCGCGGCCCGGTGGTCCAGAGCGCAGGAGTCGACCACGTCGCCGCTCGCGGGCCGGTCCACGATCTGGTCCGCGGGCGGCGGGGTGCCCCGCTCCACCCATGCCACCAGCGCGTCGAAGGCCGTCCGGTAGCAGGGCAGGATCGGACGCAGCCGGTCCGGATAGGTGTCGTACAGCCCGTCGACGTGTGTTCCGCCCTGGACCGTGTAGTAGCGGTGGAGACGGCCCTTCCCGCGCGCGTCGATCATGCGGGCGTACACGTCGGAGTCCGCCGCCTTGGGCAGCAGCGCGTCCAGGTCGCCGTGGAGCGTGATCAGCGGACGTCCGATGCGCCCGGTCAGCGCGACCCTGGCCACGGCGCGCCGGACCGACTCGGGACGCGACGCAAGGTCGTAGGCGGCGTCGGTGGCGCAGGGCGACAGGATCTGTTCCGGGGTCGTCCCGGCCGTCGGGCCCGGGCAGGCGGGGTCGTAGGCCGGGTCGAACTCGGCGCGGTAGATCTTCTGCGTGACACCCCAGTAGGCCTTCTCGTGGTAGGGCCACAGGAACTCGGAGCCGCGCGCGAACCCCACCGCGTACAGGTCGTCGTCCGTCGCGGAACCCGTCATACGGGCCACAGCGGTGGGCAGCGAGGTGAGCAGGCCGGTGCCGTCCTCGGTCCACAGGGCGCCTTCCCAGTCCACGCCGCCGTCGTACAGCTCCGGGTGGTTCTCCAGCTGCCAGCGCGTCAGATAGCCGCCGTTGGAGATCCCGGTCATGTACGTCCGGCGCGGTGACCGCCCGTAGTGCCGAGCGACGGCGCGCTTGGCCGCGCGCGTGAGCTGGGTGGTGCGCGTGTTCCACTCGGCGACCGCGTCGCCGGGGCGGGTGCCATCGCGGTAGAAGTCGGCGCCGTTGTTGCCCTTGTCCGTCGCGGCGTACGCGTAGCCCTGGGCAAGCACCCGGTCGGAGATCGCCTTGTCCGTCGCGTACTGCCTGCGCGTCCCCGGGGCGCCCGTGACGACCAGCCCGCCGTTCCAGTGGTCCGGCAACCGGATCACGAACTGGGCGTCGTGCCGCCAGCCATGGGTGGCGTTGAAGCCCGACGAGTCCGGGAAATAGCCGTCGATCTGCACGCCGGGCACCCCGGACGGCGTTCGTGTCCCCTGGGCCGTGAGCCCCGCCTGGTTGGCCGGGTCGGTGTACGGCGTACCGGCGAGCCCGGCCGTGGTCAGGTCCGCGAGGCAGGCGCTCTGCTGGAAGGCCGCGCCCGGTACCCGGGGCGCTCCTGGTACGCGCAAGAGCCGCCCACGGCGTCCGTGCCCGCCGCGGGAGCGGGCAGGGCCAGGGCTGCCGTCAGGGCGGTCGCCACCAGGGCGGGGGCGACGACGGGAACACCTCGGGACACACGCATGACCGGCCTCCAGGACGGGACGGGGAGTCGAGAGCTGCCCCATCGTGCGAGGGCACCGCCCGGTCATCCATGGGGTGGGACCACATGGAATGACGCCGTGGCATGGGTGTTCCGCCGCGCACCGTCCGTCAGTTGGACCAGCCGTCCCGGCCGCGCCCGCTCGAAGGCGGCGTCTTTGGCGCCCCCGCTCAGAGCGGCGTTCAGGCCGCCCCGGCTCAGAGGGGTCGTACCGCCATCTTGTCGAGCGCCTCCAGCAGCCCCGGAAGCTCCGGGCCGCGGCCCACCGGGAGGACCTCGCCCGGCTCCTCGTCCAGCAGGACGAAGGCGATGTCGTCGGTCCTGGCCACGAGCGACCAGCCGGGGCCGTCCGCGCGCAGCGTGCGGGCGTCCCCCGGTGCGAAGGACGACCGGACGCGGCCCAGCGGCGGCGGCGTGTCCACGTATCCGCGCGCCTCCGCGAGAACGCGCCGGATGCCCTGATGGCCGCCGTCGCCCCCGTTCCCCTCGGTCTTCTCCGCGCTCTCCGCATCCCCTGAGGCCTCGGCGGCCGCCCCCGGCACCGGGAACTCCGCGTCGTCGATCTGCTCCCGCCACAGCGACCACTGGACGGCGATCTCGTCTGCGCCCAGACGCCGCTGGGCCGGCCCCCACGTGGAGGTGTCCGGCGGCGTCAGCGGCGGGCGGTCCGCCACCTCCGGCCCGGGATCGTGCGGAGCGGGCACGCCCGGCGCGGCGACGGCCACGGCGAGCGGCCAGCCCGGCAGGGCGGCGACGACCGTGTGCTCGTCGGGAGACAGCTCGTACTCCATGCCGCAGTCCCACGACGCGATGGCGACGGCGACCAGTGAGACGTCGTCGATGACGACCGTCCAGCGGGAGCCGTCGCTGTCCTGGCCGAGCACCAGGCCGTATCCGTCGGCGAGCGGCGCGAGACCGAGCGCCGCACAGGCCTCCGGATAGTCGTCGCCCAGCACGCTCGGGAACTTCGCCGGCGTCAGCAGCACCGCCGTGAGCACATAGAGCGCATCGTCCGCGGCGGCGACGGCGTCCTCGTCCGTCCCGGCCATCCCAGCCTCCCCATCGGTTCGTCCAACGGCGCGCACCCTAGTGCGAGCGGAAGCAGCTTGTCACGACTCCCATGCACCCCGGAGCTGCAGTTTTCCGGTCGGACGGGGCGAATCGACCGCGGTTGACCGTGGTTCAGGCCGCCGGAAGCCCCAGCAGGGCGCGGGCCACGGTCTGCGGCGACTCGTCGCGCTCACGCGCGAGCGCGATGACGGCCCGGCACGCCAGCTCGCTCACCCCGAACGACAACGCCTCCGGCGACACCCAGCCCGCGGCCTCGTCGATCTGCTCCTGGTCGTCCTCCGCGCAGGCCGACACATAGGCCGCCGCGGCCTCGAACAGGTTGTGCGTCCGCTTGTCCCGGCCGTTGTCGATGTCGGCGCGCACGGTGTTGACGAATCTGACGAACGACTTGCGCATCCTGCCCCACATGCTGACCACCTTCCCCCTGCGTGGTGTGACGCCTGTACTGATCGTTCATCTCCTCTTACCCAACGTAGAGTTGGAGCCTCGACGGCAGAAGGGGGGCGCCGCGGTGAAGCGGTACGAGCGGCTCGAGCGGATACGGCGGATGGACCCGTACGACGACGCCTCGGAGATCTACCGGCTGATGGCCGCGTACGAGTTCCCCTGGGACTTCACCCGCTCCCTGGAGCTGGCCCTCTACCGGACCTACGCCGTCCCAAGCATCGGCCGTCTGCTCGCCGAGACGGCGGAGCTCACGGACCGACCGCAGAAGCGGTACGACGACACCTCACTGCTCCTGGACGCCGTCGTCGAGCACGGCTTCGGCAGCGAGGAAGGTCGTACGGCGATCCGCCGCATCAACCAGATGCACCGCAGCTACGCCATCACGAACGACGACATGCGCTACGTCCTGTGCACGTTCGTGGTGATGCCCAGACGGTGGATCGACACCTACGCGTGGCGTCGACTGTCCCGTCACGAGATCGTCGCCTCGACCGTCCACTACCGCACCCTGGGGCGGCACATGGGCATCACGGACATCCCGGAGACCTACGAGGAGTTCGAGGACTGCCTCGACGCCTACGAGAAGGCCCACTTCGGCTGGGACGAGGGGGCGCGGCGCGTCTCGGACGCCACGCTCGACCTGATGGCGTCCTGGTATCCGCGCCCCTTGGCGCCCCTGCTGCGGACCTCGACGCTCGCCCTCCTCGACGACCCGCTGCTGCGCGCCTTCCGCTATCCGGCTCCCGGCGCGGCGACCCGCAGGCTCGTGCGGGGCGCCGTCCGCCTGCGCGGCCGCGCGGTCCGGCTCCTCCCGCCGCGCAGCGCACCGCACTTCGCCCGCCAGAACTGGGAGGTCAAGGGCTACCCGGACGGCTACCGGCTGGCGGAACTGGGCACCCGCCCCGTTCCGGGCGTACGCGGCTGCCCCGTACGGCATCGGGACGGTTCAGCCGTCGAGTGAGGCCAGGGTGTCCCGCAGCCAGCCGAGTTCGGCGCGGGACGTCGCGCGCGCGATCGTCAGGATCCCCCGCCGGAAGGGATCGTCCAACTCCTCGGCGCGCAGGGGCCGGTCACCCTCGTAGAAGAAGCTCGCCGGCTCCTCCAGGAACGCCAGCCTGCGCCGCAGCACGGCCGCCTGCGCGGGCGCGTCCTCCAGGTGCCGGAGGAACGCGAGCAGCGTGAACCAGCGGTTCTCGTCGGTGATGTCGCGCTGCACCGGCTCGGCGAGCCGTCGGCGCAGTTCGTGACGACCGTCCTCGGTGAGGGTCAGTACGTGCCGCGGCGCGGCGACGGAGCCGGGCTCCGTCGCGCGCTCCAGCAGTCCGGCCTTCTCCAGGCGCTTGATCGCCGGGTAGAGCGTGCTCTCGGCGATCGGTTTCACGTGCCCGGTGAGCGCGGTGATGCGTTTGCGCAGCTCGTAACCGTGCAGGGGGGCGTCGTACAGGAAGCCGAGGATGGCGAGTTCCAGCATGCCCGCATTCTGCCTTACGCACGGTGTACATCGCTCAGTGGATACATCGCTTCCTTAATACCTCGTAACCGATGTATTGTCGCCGCTGACGCCGACGAGGGAGGACGCGATGCAGCAGGCCGAGTTCGACAGCAAGGGAAGCCGTGTCCGCTGGACGGAGGTGCCCGGCGAGGAACCCGCGCGTGTGTACGTGCACGGGCTGGGGGCGATGTCCTCCGTGTACCACGCCCACATCGCCGCCCGGCCCGAACTCGCGGGCAGGCGCAGCCTGTTCGTGGACCTGCCCGGGCACGGCCTCAGCGACCGGCCCGAGCACTTCGGCTACACGCTGGAGGAGCACGCCGACGCCCTGGCGGCGGCACTGGACGCGGCGCAGCTCACCGGTGCCGAGGTGATCGGGCACAGCATGGGCGGCGCCGTCGCGATCGTGCTCGCCCACCGGCGGCCCGAGCTGGTCTCCCGGCTGGTGCTCCACCGAGGCCAACCTGGACGCCTTCCCGCCGCCGGCCGCGGGCAGCAGCGGAATCGCCTCCTACGAGGAGGAGGCCTTCGTCGACGGCGGCCACGCGCGCGTGCTGGAGGCGGTCGGACCGCTGTGGGCCGCGACCATGCGGCTGGCCGACCCGCGCGCCCTGCACCGCTCGGCGGTCGGGCTGCGCCGCGGCTCCGACCCCGTGATGCGCACGATCCTCGAAGGGCTCACCGTCGACCGCGTGTACCTGCAGGGCGAGTCGAGCGGCGAACTCGACGGCAGGGAGGGGCTGGAGAAGGCAGGCGTGCGCGTGGTGACCGTGCCCGGCGCCGGCCACAACGTCATGTTCGACCACCCCGAGGCGTTCGTGGCCGCGGTCGCCGGCCCGGCGTGAGGGCGGTCAGTCCTCGCGCACCGCCAGTGCCAGGAACCGCGCGTCCTCGTCGACGTACGAGGTCATCCGCCACCCGGAACCGGCCAGCAGGGGCCGGAGGTTGGGCTCGGCGCGCAGATCCTCCGGAGTGATCCGACGGCCTTGACGCGCCGCGAGCGCCGCCCTGCCGATCGGGTGGAACAGCGCCAGGATGCCGCCCGGGCGCACCACGCGCGCCAACTCCCGCAGGTTCTCGGCCGGATCGGGCAGGTGGGAGATCAACCCCGCCCCGAACACCGCGTCCAGGGAGCGTGAACGCAACGGCAGTGCGGCCACGTCGGCGAGCAGCAGCTGCCCGTCGCGGTCCCGTCCCGCTCGTACGGCGGCCTGGAGCATGGCCGGGGTCAGATCGGCTCCGAGGACCGCTCCCGAGGGGCCCACGGCCGCACGCAGGGGCGTCAGGGCGCGTCCGGTGCCGCAGCCGGCGTCGAGCACACGGTCCCCTTCGCGCAGCCCGAGTTCGGCGACCGCGGCCGCGTAGGCGGGACCGTCGTCGGGGAACCGGGTGTCCCAGTCGGCCGCCCGGGCACCGAAGAACTCCTGGACATGTGTGTGGTCGTCGCTCATGTTCCGCATGATCCCTCACCGACAAGGGTGACGCTTTCTGTGCGCACGTTCGAGCGGGACGCGATCGTTCAGGTACATCGCTGCGTCATATTCCAGCAGCTTTCGAAATGCGCCCCCTTTGTGCACCCGTGCCCCTACTAGCGTCCCGGGGCCATGGGACACCTGGACCACGCAGCCCTCGGCTGGCTGACACCCGTGCTGTCGTACGTCATGGCCTGCATCGGCGCCGCACTCGGCCTGCGCTGCACCATGCGCGCGCTCGGCGCCACCGGGCGCTCGCGCCGCAACTGGCTCATCACCGCGGCCTCGGCGATCGGCACCGGCATCTGGACCATGCACTTCGTGGCCATGCTCGGCTTCAGCGTCAGCGGCACGGACATCCGCTACGACGTGCCGCTCACCATCGTGAGCCTGCTCGTCGCCATGATCGTCGTCTGTGCCGGCGTCTTCGCCGTCGGCTACAGCCGCGACCGCGCCCGCGCGCTCTTCCTCGGCGGGCTCACCACCGGACTCGGCGTCGCCAGCATGCACTACCTGGGCATGGCGGCCGTTCGCCTGCACGGGCAGGTGCACTACGACCCGGTGCTCGTCGGACTCTCCGTCCTGATCGCCGTGGTGGCCGCGACCGCCGCGCTGTGGGCGGCGCTCAACATCAAGTCGCCCGTCGCCGTCACCATCGCCTCCCTCATCATGGGCGCCGCGGTGAGCAGCATGCACTACACCGGGATGTTCGCGGTGAGCGTGCGCGTCACACCGTCCGGCGCCGCGCTGCCCGGGGCGACGGCGATGCAGTTCATCTTCCCGCTCGCCGTCGGGCTCGGGTCCTATCTGTTCCTGACCTCGGCCTTCGTCGCGCTGTCGCCCTCGACGGGAGAGCGCGAGGCGTCCGCCTCCGCCCAGCGGCCGGTCGAGAACGCCGTCGCTCTCTGAGGGCCCTCCGGGCGAGCCGAACCACTCTCCGAGGCAGGAGGCCATGCGAACACCCCGTAGGACCCCCACGACCGGCTCCGAGCCACCGTCCGCCGGCCCGGCCCGCGGCCGCCGCGCACACGCCGGACCACCGGCCGACGAAGGACCGGACGACCCGATGGGCGCCGTCCCCGACGACCCGCCCACGCGCGCGGGGGGCTGGCGGATACGCCCGCGCACCGTGCGCGCAAAGATCGTCTGCCTGCTGATGGTGCCGGTGGTGTCGCTGCTCGCCCTGTGGGCGTACGCCACCGTGACCACCGCCCAGGACGTCTCCCGGCTCCGGCAGTTGCAGCGCGTCGACTCCGAGATCCGCACCCCGGTCGCCGCGGCCGTCGCCGCCCTCCAGGCCGAACGCGCGGCCGCGGTCCGCTATGCCACCGACCCGGCCGCCAACCGCGCCGGCGACCTCAAGACCCTCGCGGACCGCACCGACCGGGCCGTGGCGAAGCTGCGGCTCGGTGAGGACAACACCGTCGCGGACAGCGAGGAGTTGCCCGCCGGTGTGGCCCAGCGTCTCGAGACCTTCGTCAGCGGCGCCGAGGCACTGAGCTCCCTGCGCACCGCGGTCCTCGACCGCCGCGCGGGCTGGGACGAGACGTACGGCCGCTACACGCGCACCATCTCGACGGCCTTCTCCGTCGGCGGCGCCCTGACCGGCATCCAGGACGCCGAACTGGGCTCCGACGCGCGCGTGCTGCTCGAGTTCTCCCGCGCGGGCGAGGCCCTGTCCCAGGAGGACGTCGTGCTCTCCAGCGCACGGCTCGCCGGACGCCTCGACGGAACACGGCTGCGGCTGTTCACCGGCGCCGTCGACACCCGCCGCGCGCTCACCGAGGCCGCCGTCGCCGACCTGCGCGGCTCCGAACGCGGCGCCTGGCGGGACCTCGCCGACGGCGGTGACTACGTCGCCGTCGCCACCGTCGAGGACCGGGTCCTCACCAGTCGGCCCGGCGCCTCCGCGATCAACGCGGCACCCGAGGCGACCTGGGCGAAGGCACACGCGCGCGTGCAGGACGGCATGCGGACGATCGAGGCCGACGCGGGACGCGGGGTCGCCGACCGCGCCGACCCGTTCACCCGCGGACTGCTCACCCCGGCCGGTGCGGCCGTCCTGCTCGGTCTCGTCGCCGTCGCCGCCTCCCTGGTCATCTCCGTGCGCATCGGACGCGGTCTGGTCGTCGAGCTGGTGAGCCTGCGCAACAGCGCCCTGGAGATCGCCCGGCGCAAACTCCCCGAGGCCATGCGGAAGCTGCGGGCCGGGGAGGAGATCGACATCCGCGCGGAGGCCCCGTCGGGGCCGCCCTCCGAGGACGAGACGGGGCAGGTCGCCGAGGCCCTCGGCACCGTGCACCGGGCCGCGCTGCGGGCCGCCGTGGAGCGTGCCGAGCTCGCCAGCGGCATCTCCGGGGTGTTCGTCAACCTCGCCCGGCGCAGCCAGGTCCTGGTCCACCGTCAACTGAGCCTTCTGGACAGCATGGAACGCCGCTCCGAGGACCCGGGCGAGCTGAGCGACCTCTTCCGCCTCGACCACCTCACCACCCGGATGCGGCGGCACGCGGAGAGCCTGATCATCCTCTCCGGCGCGGCACCCGGCCGGGCCTGGCGCATGCCGGTCTCCCTCACCAACGTGGTCCGCGCTGCCGTCTCGGAGGTCGAGGACTACGCGCGCGTGGAGGTGCGCCAGCTCCCTGAGGCGTCCGTGGTCGGCGGCGCCGTCGCCGACCTCACCCACCTCCTCGCGGAGATCGTCGAGAACGCCGCACAGTTCTCACCGCCGCACACGCGCGTGCGCGTCACCGGCGAACCCGTCGGCAACGGATACGCCGTCGAGGTCGAGGACCGGGGGCTCGGCATGGGCAAGGAGACCCTCACCGAGGCCAACCGCCGTATCGAGCAGTCCGAGGCGCTCGACCTCTTCGACAGCGACCGGCTCGGCCTGTTCGTGGTCAGCCGGCTGGCGGCCCGGCACGGCATCAAGGTGCACCTGCGCACCTCGCCGTACGGCGGCACCACCGCGGTGGTCCTGCTGCCCACCGCCCTGCTGCACAGCCGGCGCGGAGGAACGTTCCCCCCCGCAAGGCGGCCGACACGGAACGCGAGTACGCGCGCATGCCCGGTGCCGCCCGGCTCCAGGAATCCGTCCACGCTCCCGCCGACCGGCCCGCACTGGTGGCCCCCGCGCCACCGGCCCCGGCGGAGCACAGGGCGACGGCGAGGGTGGAGTCCGCCGGTGACACCCCGCCTCCCGGAGTCGCCACCCTGCGTCTGCACCGCCCCCAGGACGACCCCGAAGGACCCGACGCGACGGACGACCTCCCGCGCCGCGTCCGGCAGGCGAACCTGGCTCCTCAGCTGCGTGCGCCGCGCAGCGAGGAACCGGAACCGCGGTCCGACCCCCAGGCCGACGACCGGCGCACCCCCGAGCTCGTACGGGACCGGATGGCGGCCTACCGCGACGGCTGGGCACGCGGCGGCGGCCGCCGGCCCGGACACGGCGCCGCCCCGGATTCGCCCGCGCCAAGAGACAGCAGCGAAGGAGACCCCGAATGATCCAGGACCCGGCCATGAGGGCCGCTCAGCGGTCCGGCGAACTCGACTGGCTGCTGGACGACCTGGTGTTGCGCGTCAGCGAGGTACGGCACGCCGTGGTGCTGTCCAACGACGGCCTCGCCGTGGGGGCGTCGACCGACCTGCGCCGCGAGGACGCGGAGCACCTCGCCGCCGTCGCCTCCGGCTTCCACAGCCTGGCCAAGGGCGCCGGACGCCACTTCGGCGCGGGTGGGGTGCGGCAGACGATGGTCGAGATGGACGACGGCTACCTGTTCGTGGCCGCCGCCGGTGACGGTTCCTGTCTCGCGCTCCTCACGGCCGTGACCGCCGACATCGGCCTTGTGGCCTACGAGATGGCCCGCCTGGTCAAACGCGTCGGCGAGCACCTGTACACGGCGCCGCGGGTAGCCGCACGGCCGCCCGCCGGATGAGACGAGAAGGCGGTCCGCCCATGACGGAGGACATGACGGGCGCCCCGCGGGAGCAGGGCAGCCAGTGGTACGACGGCGAGGCCGGACCTCTCGTCCGCCCGTACGCCATGACGGGCGGACGGACCAAACCCGGCCCCACCGGGGTGCGCTTCGACCTGATCGCCCTCGTCACGCTGGACGCGGCGGCGCCCGGTCCCGACGAGGACACCTCGCTGGGGCCGGAACACCGGGCGCTGATCGAACTGTGCCGCCTGGAGACCCAGTCCGTCGCCGAACTCGCCGCGGGCGCGGACCTGCCCCTGGGCGTGGTGCGGGTGCTGCTCGGTGACCTCCTGGAACTCGGCTGCGTCACCGTCAGCCGCCCCGTGCCGCCCGCGCAGCTTCCTGACGAACGGATTCTGCGCGAGGTCATCGAAGGACTGCGAGCTCTGTAGATGAAAGTTCGAAACCGCATGCGCACGACTCGGTCACATCGGTCTAATAGCGGTCCAACCCCTCGAAGGGGTGCCGCAGTTGTCATCATGCTGACTTCACGCACCTGCACGGCCGACCGTTGCCGGCACTCCCGAGAGAAGTGATCGATGGTCTCCGAGACTTCCGATGCCCAGGGCGGCGAGCAGGCCGCGCTGGCGTTGAAGATACTGGTCGCCGGCGGGTTCGGCGTGGGCAAGACGACCCTGGTGGGTGCGGTCAGTGAGATCAGGCCGCTGCGGACCGAGGAACTGCTCAGCGAGGCCGGTCAGTTGGTCGACGACACGGACGGCGTGGACCAGAAGGTCACGACGACGGTCGCCATGGACTTCGGCCGCATCACCATCCGCTCCGGCCTCTCCCTCTATCTCTTCGGCACTCCCGGGCAGGACCGTTTCTGGTTCCTGTGGGACGAGCTGTCCCAGGGCGCGCTCGGTGCCGTGGTCCTCGCGGACACCCGGCGGCTGGAGGACTGCTTCCCTGCGGTCGACTACTTCGAGCACCGGCACATCCCGTTCGTGGTGGCCGTCAACTGCTTCACGGGGGCCCGCACTTACGGCGCCCAGGACGTCTCACGCGCCCTCGACCTGGACCGCGGCACCCCGGTGGTGCTGTGCGACGCCCGGGACCGCGACTCCGGGAAGGAGGTGCTGATCCGGCTCGTGGAGTACGCCGGGCGGATGCACACCGCCCGGCTCCTGGACTCCGTGGGCTGAACGCGGCCGGACTTCGACACCGGCGGGCCCCGCCGCGGCGAACTGACCGAAGGCCGCCGTTCTTACCCGTGCCATGCCCTGTTCTCCTTGCCCCGGCGTCGGTCGTCGGGAAGGGTGGCGAGGAACTCCTCCAGCCAGGGGGAGACGTCACACGGGGAGACGGAAGACATGGCGCAGAACCAGGGACTCGGCTGGCTGCTGGACGATCTGACCGAGCGCGTCGACCACGTCCGGCACGCGTTGGTGCTGTCCAACGACGGCCTGGTGGCGGGGGCCAGCACGGGTCTGCGACGCGAGGACGCCGAGCACCTCGCCGCCGTCGCGTCCGGACTGCACAGCCTGGCCAAGGGCTCAGGCCGGCACTTCGGCGCGGGCAGAGTCCGCCAGACGATGGTCGAGTTCGACGACGCGGTGCTGTTCGTCACCGCGGCGGGCACCGGCAGCTGTCTGTGCGTGCTCAGCGGCGCGCAGGCCGACATCGGTCAGATCGCCTACGAGATGACGCTGCTCGTCAACCGGGTCGGCGAGCACCTCGGCGTGGACGTCCGGCAACCCGAGCGGAGCTCGGCCGCAGACCTCTGACCTGCTGATTCGTCACCCCCCATGGAGTTATCCACAGGCCCGCTCGGAGATTCGCCCGACGGGCTACGGTTTGTGTCACGGCGAACGCACACAGCGTGAGCACCGACTCCACGGGGGAGTACGACCATGACCGGCAGCACCCTCACCAGGCCCCAGCAGCTCACTCTCACCCCGGGCCGCGCGCGCGCGAACTTGGTCTGAAGCGGAACGAGTTCGATCTGGGCGTCCATCTCGGCCATATCCGGACCGTGCCCGACGAAGGGGGAGGGGGACGCCGGGTCCCCCGCACCGAACTGGACCGGCTCCGCGCGCAGGACGACTTCCCCGAAGCTTTCCAGCAGCGGGTGCGGATCGTGGGCACCACCGAGGGCGCGGACGTCATGGACATCCCCGTCGGCAGGTTCACCCGCCTCGCGCGCCTCGGCGTCGTGGCGCCGGTGCGCTTTTATCTCAACAGGTACCGGGCCGTCGTCTGGCTCTATCTCGCCGAGGAACTCGAGCAGTTCGCCGCCGACGAGCGGAACACCCCGCTGCTGCACGCACGTCGCACACCCGAGGGGATGCGGGGCCTGCTGGCGGAGGGCGTGGACCTGCGTCCCCGCAACTGGCGTGCCCGGCACCGCGAGTTCCTGCTGCGGACGGCCGACGGCCCGTGGGAGAGCGCCGGAGCCCTCGCCGCCTTCCTCGACCCCGCCCAGATCGCGGAGCTCGTCCGGGACCCGTACGAGCGCTCTTATCTGAACCGCTTCCGCCCTGCGCCGCCGAACCAGGGCACACCCGGCACGCCGACCGCGCAGCTCACCGAGAAGATCATGACCGCCGACGACCCGGACGAGATCAGCCGACTGCGAGCCGACCTGGCCCGGGCCATGGAGGACGCCCGCACCCTCCGGCCCGCGCCACGCCCGGCGGGGGAGCAGCGGCCGACCGCGCCCCTGCCCCTGTCCCCGCCCTCACCCGAGGAGGCCGCCTCCCGGCAAACAACCCGAGGACTCATGGGCTGGCTGCGCCGCAGAAGCGCATGACGGAAAGACGCGAGAGCCCATGACGGAAGGGCACGCAGCGCATGACGGAAGGGCACGCAGGCGCATGACGGAAAGGCGCGCCCGACACGTACCCGCCCGGCCCGGGACCTACAGCGCCCGGAACAGCCCTTCCTGGACGACGGACACCAGCAGGCGCCCCTCCAGGTCGTAGATCCGCCCCCGCGCCAGGCCCCGTCCGCCGGTCGCGATCGGGGACTCCTGGTCGTAGAGGAACCACTCGTCCGCGCGGAACGGCCGGTGGAACCACATGGCGTGATCCAGCGAGGCGATGTCGAAGCTGCGCGGCCCCCACAGCGGCTCCACCGGGATGCGCACGGCGTCCAGGAGCGTCATGTCGCTGGCGTAGGTCAGCGCGCAGGTGTGCACGACCGGGTCGTCCCCGAGCGGCCCGACCGCCCGCATCCACACCGCGCTGCGCGGCTCGGCGTCCTTGACCTGCTCGGGCGTCCAGCGCAGCCGGTCCACATAACGGATGTCGAAGGGCTGCCGGCGCGCCATCCGCTCCAACTGCTCCGGCAGCGCGCCCAGATGCTCGCGGATCTCCTGCGTGACCGTCGGCAGTGACTCGGGGTCCGGGACCTTGCGGGCCGGCGGCAGCTGATGCTCGAACGACCCCTGCTCAGGCTTGTGAAAGGAGGCGGTGAGATTGAAGATCGTGCGCCCCTGCTGCACGGCGGTGACCCGGCGGGTCGTGAACGACCGGCCGTCCCGCACCCGTTCGACCTGGTACACGATCGGCACGCCCGGCCGCCCCGGGCGCAGGAAGTACGCGTGCAGCGAATGCACCGGCCGGTCGCCCTCGGTGGTGCGGGCGGCGGCGACCAGCGCCTGGCCCGCCACCTGGCCGCCGAAGACCCGCTGCAAGGACTCCTGCGGGCTGCGGCCCCGGAAGATGTTGACCTCGATCTGCTCCAGGTCGAGCAGGTCGACCAGGCGCTCGGCCGGGTTCGTCGTCATGACCGCGTCTCTCCCGTGCTCACAGCTGGCCGACGTCGGTGACCCGGACGACCGCGCGGCCCTCCGCGTCGGAGGCCGTCAGGTCGACCTCCGCGCTGATGCCCCAGTCGTGGTCGTCGTTCGGGTCGTCGAAGATCTGCCGGACCCGCCACAGACGGTTCTCCGGCTGCTCCTCGATGATGAGGAGCTTCGGGCCGCGGGCGTCCGGGCCGGTGCCGAGGTCGTCGTACTCGTCCCAGTACTTGTCCATCGCCTCGCCCCACGCGTCGGCGTCCCAGCCGGCGTCGGCGTCCATCTCGCCGAGCTCCTCGACCTGGTCCAGGGCGGCGAGCTCCACGCGGCGGAACATGGCGTTGCGGACCAGGACGCGGAAGGCGCGCGCGTTGGTGGTGACCGGCTTGACCTCGTCGGCCTTCTCCTGGGCCTCCTCGGCGGTCATCTCCTCCGGGTTGGCGAGCTGCTCCCACTCGTCCAGCAGACTGGAGTCGACCTGGCGGACCGTCTCGCCGAGCCACTCGATGAGGTCCTGGAGGTCCTCGGACTTGAGGTCGTCGGGGATGTTGTGGTCGAGGGCCTTGTAGGCGCTGGCGAGGTAGCGCAGGACGATGCCCTCGGTGCGCGCGAGCTCGTAGAAGGACACCAACTCCGTGAAGGACATGGCCCGTTCGTACATGTCACGGATGACGGACTTCGGGGAGAGCGGATGGTCGCCGACCCAGGGGTGGCTCTTGCGGTAGGTGTTGTACGCGTGGAAGAGCAGCTCCTCCAGGGGCTTCGGGTACGAGATGTCCTGGAGGCGCTCCATGCGCTCCTCGTACTCGACGCCGTCGGCCTTCATCGCGGCGACGGCCTCCCCCTTCGCCTTGTTCAGCTGGGCGACGAGGATCTGCCGGGGGTCGTCCAGCGTCGACTCGACGACGGAGACCATGTCCAGGGCGTAGGACGGCGATTCGGGGTCGAGGAGTTCGAACGCGGCGAGGGCGAAGGTGGACAGCGGCTGGTTCAGCGCGAAGTCCTGCTGGAGGTCGACCGTGAGGCGGACGATCCGGCCCTCGGCGTCCGGCTCGTCCAGCTTCTCGACGATGCCGCCGTCCAGCAGCGAGCGGTAGATGGCGATCGCCCGGCGGATGTGCTTCAGCTGCGCCTTGCGCGGCTCGTGGTTGTCCTCCAGCAGATGCCGCATCGCCTCGAAGGCGTTGCCGGGGCGGGCGATCACCGACAGCAGCATCGTGTGCGTCACCCGGAAGCGGGACGTCAAGGGCTCCGGCTCGGAGGCGATCAGCTTCTCGAAGGTGTTCTCCGTCCAGCCGACGAAGCCCTCCGGCGCCTTCTTTCGGACCACCTTGCGCCGCTTCTTCGGGTCGTCGCCCGCCTTGGCGAGCGCCTTCTCGTTCTCGATGACATGCTCGGGCGCCTGGGCGACGACGAAGCCCGCCGTGTCGAAACCGGCCCGCCCGGCGCGGCCGGCGATCTGGTGGAACTCGCGGTTGCGCAGGGTGCGGACGCGGTTGCCGTCGTACTTGGTCAGGGCCGTGAACAGCACGGTACGGATGGGGACGTTGACGCCCACGCCGAGCGTGTCGGTGCCGCAGATGACCTTCAGCAGACCCGCCTGCGCGAGCTTTTCGACCAGGCGCCGGTACTTGGGCAGCATGCCGGCGTGGTGGACCCCGATGCCGTGCCGCACGTAACGGGAGAGGTTGCGGCCGAACGTGGTGGTGAAGCGGAAGTTGCCGATCAGATCGGCGATCTGCTCCTTCTCCTCCTTCGAGCACATGTTGATGCTCATCAGCGCCTGCGCCCGCTCCACGGCCTGCGCCTGGGTGAAGTGCACGATGTAGACCGGCGCCTGCTTGGTCTGGAGCAGCTCGGTCAGGGTCTCGGTGAGCGGGGTGAACTTGTACTCGTAGGACAGCGGCACCGGACGGGTCGCCGAGCGGACCACCGCCGTCGGGCGGCCGGTACGCCGGGTGAGGTCCTTCTCGAACATCGAGACGTCGCCGAGCGTGGCCGACATCAGGATGAACTGTGCCTGCGGCAGCTCCAGGATCGGGATCTGCCAGGCCCACCCGCGGTCGCCCTCCGCGTAGAAGTGGAACTCGTCCATCACGACCTGTCCGACGTCCGCCTGCTTGCCGTCGCGCAGCGCGATCGACGCCAGCACCTCGGCGGTGCAGCAGATGACGGGGGCGTCGGAATTGACGGAGGCGTCGCCGGTCAGCATGCCGACGTTCTCGGTGCCGAAGATCTTGCACAGCTCGAAGAACTTCTCCGAGACCAGCGCCTTGATCGGAGCCGTGTAGAAGGTGACCTCGTCACGGGCGAGCGCGGCGAAGTGGGCGGCCGCCGCGATCATGCTCTTGCCGGAGCCGGTGGGCGTCGACACGATCACGTTCGCACCGGAGACCACCTCGATCAGCGCCTCCTCCTGATGGGGGTAGAGCGTGAGCCCGCGCTCCTCGGCCCACGACTCGAAGGCTTCGTAGAGGGCGTCGGGGTCTGCGGTCGGCGGCAGCTGATCGATGAGGGTCACCCACCCATCTTGCCTGCCCTTCCCCACTACAGGGGAATCGGATGCGGGTACGAAGATCACGAGCAGTACGCTGTGTCGCCGACGAGGCGTCAGGGCATCCGGTCAACTGCGCAGCGGTACACGAGGAATGGGGCGGGCAACGGCGATGATGGGACCAGCACACTCACTGTCGGGGGCCGCGGCCTGGCTCGGCGTCGGAGCGGCGGCCGCCGCCGCGGGGCACGCGATGCCCTGGCCGGTCCTGCTGGCCGGAGCCCTGATCTGCGCGGGGGCGGCGCTCGCCCCCGACCTCGACCACAAGGCGGCCACCATCTCGCGCGCCTTCGGGCCCATCTCGCGCGGGCTCTGCGAGATCGTCGACAAGCTCTCCTACGCCGTCTACAAGGCCACCAAGAAGCCGGGCGACCCCCGTCGCTCCGGTGGGCACCGCACGCTCACCCACACGTGGCTGTGGGCCGTCCTGACCGGCGCGGGCGCCTCGGTCGCGGCGATCACCGGGGGCCGCTGGGCGGTCCTCGCGATCCTGTTCGTGCACATGGTGCTCGCCATCGAGGGCCTGCTGTGGCGGGCGACCCGCGGTTCCAGCGCCGACGTCCTGGTCTGGCTGCTGGCCGCGACCAGTGCCTGGATCCTCGCAGGGGTGCTGGACAAGCCGGGCAACGGCGCGGACTGGCTGTTCACGGACCCGGGCCAGGAGTATCTGTGGCTGGGCCTGCCGATCGTGCTGGGCGCGCTGGTCCACGACATCGGGGACGCGCTGACGGTCTCGGGCTGCCCGATCCTGTGGCCGATCCCGGTGGGCCGCAAGCGCTGGTATCCGATCGGCCCGCCCAAGGCCCTGCGGTTCCGGGCCGGAAGCTGGGTCGAGCTGAAGGTGCTGATGCCGGCGTTCATGCTGCTGGGCGGGGTGGGCTGCGCGGCGGCGCTGAACTTCATCTGACCGCGGCGCGGGACTCGGCGCCGGGGGCGCGCCGCTCAGCCCTCGGCGTCCTGGCCCGCCGCACTCCCGTAGCGCCGCTCGAAGCGGGCGACGCGTCCCTCGGTGTCCACCGTGCGGGCCTTGCCGGTGTAGAAGGGGTGGCTCTCCGAGGAGATCTCCACGTCCACCACCGGGTACGTCTCGCCGTCGTCCCACTCGATGGTCTGCTCACTGGTCGCGTCGACCGGGTGAGGAAGGCGTAACCGGCGGAGCGGTCACGGAAGACGACCTGGTGGTAGTCGGGGTGCTTGTCCTGCTGCATGCGTGCTCCTCGGGGTCAGCCGGACAGGGCGTCCTCGGCGTCCTCGTCGACGATGTGCATCGCGGCCTCCTCGGCGGAGGCGGCGGCACCGTCGATGCCCACGTCCGTGGCGATCAGGGCGCTCTCCTCGTCCTCGTGAGCGCCTTCGTCGGGCGCGACGAGACGGCCGGAGCGGCGTGCGCCGACCTCGTTGTCGAGGAGTTCGCCGTCGGTGCCGTCGATGTCGCCGATGCCGTCCCCGTCGGGGACGGGGAGGTCCGGCAGTTCCTCGGCGAGCCGCTGGTCCAGGCTCTCGCGCTCGGCCGCCGTCACACCGGTGTGCTCGACCGCCCAGGGGCGCTCCGGAGGGGACCAGCCCCGGTCGAGGGGGTCGTCGACACCGTCGTCCTCCAGGGTGTCCTCCACGTCGAGCAGCCCGGAGTCCTCCTGGATCTCGGATCCGTCGGGCTGGTAGACGTCGTCGCCCCATCCGTCGGCGCTGTTCACGGGTACCTCCAGGTGATGGGGACGGGACACTCCCCGAGCCGGTGCCGTTATCCAGCCTTCCACCCCCTCTCGGGACCGCGCAACGGCACGGGCGCGTGGTGTCCCGTGTCAGGAGTCCAGCCCCCGCCGACGACCACACCCGCCCCCCCTCCGTCACCAGCTCCACCCGGTCCACGGAGTCTGCGGCCCCGTAGGCGATCCAGGTGGCCCGGCCGGAGGACGGGACGCGCCAGTCGCCGGCCTCGCGGGCGGTGCCGTCCTTGAGGAGGAGCCGGCAGGTGTAGTGCGTGCCGGGCCGGCCGTCCGTGATCTGCATGACGAGGACGGGCTCGGCGCCGAGCCGGCTGGGCTCGACGGTGCCGACGGTCGCCCCCGACCCGGTGACCAGCAGCGCCCCTCGGTCGCTCACGGCCACCTGGGAGGCGGACGGCGACCCGAGGCCGACGACCACCGCACCGGCCGCCCCCAGACAGATCCCGGCCGCCGCGGCGGCGGCGACGAGCAGCGGCCTGCGGTACGACCGGCGCCGCACCGTGCGTCCCCGCCGACGCGGGCAGCTCCAGCCGTTCGAGGACCCGCGCCTCGAACCCGGCGGGAGGCGCCACGGAGGGTGCCGCGGGCAGCACGGAGTCGGCGGCGCCGAGAGGTCGTCGTACGTCGAGCGGCAGGCCGGGCAGACGGTGAGGTGGCGCAGCAGCCCGGCCGGCTCACCGGGGAGGGTGCCGAGGGCCAGGGCGAGCAGTTCGTCCTCGTCCGGGTGGGTGTCCGGCCCGGGGTCATGTGCCATCGCGGCCTCCCTCCTTCAGCGCCTCGCGCAGCCTGCGCAGGCCGGTGCGGATCCGGGTCTTGGCGGTGCCCAGCGGGATGTCCTCGTGCCGGCCCACCTCCGCCGCCGTACAGCCCCCGATCACGGCGAGGGCGACCGCGCGGGCCTGTTCCTCCGGCAGGGACCGCAGCCGGGCCAGGGCACGCTCGCTCTCCAGGGCGGCCAGCGCGAGCCGCTCCGTGCCGTCGGTCTCCTCCGCGTCGGTTCGCAGGGTGACGTCGATGAGCCGTTCGAGGGTCTCGGCCAGTACGGGCGTGGGTCTGCGGGCGCGGACGGCGTCGATGGCGGCGTTGCGGGTGATGGTCAGCAGCCAGGTGAGGGCCGAGGCACGGCGGGGGTCGTAGCTGCCGGCCGCCCGCCAGGCCCGTACGAACACCTCCTGGCTCACGTCCTCGGCGAGGCCCGGTTCCCGGGTCACCGACAGGGCGAGGCCGTAGACGGCGTTCTGGAAGCGGCGGACGAAGGCGGTGGCCGCCTGCTCGTCGCCCAGCGCGAGACCGGCGACGAGCGAGGCGTCGTCGACCCGGTCCGCGCGGGGGAACAGTTCCACGCTTCTGTATACGTCCGATCCGGGCGGAGGGATTGCGCGGCAATCCGTTCGCCGACGGCAGCCGTACAACCTCCGTCGGAAGGAACGGAGACGATCATGAGCCGAAACAGGATCACCCTGACCGGGATCTCATGCGTGGCGGCAGTGGCGGCACTGGGGCTGGCCGGGTGCGGGGGCGGTGGGTCGTACGGCGGCGGATCCGACGGCAAGGCATCCACCGCGACCAGTGAGGCATCCACCGCGGCGCACCCCTCCACCGTGAAGGTGAGCGACTCGCCGCTCGGCGACATCCTCGTCGACGGCACGGGTCGCACGCTCTACCTGTTCACCGCCGACGGCAAGAACACCAACTCCATGAAGTGCGACACCGCCTGCCTCAAACTGTGGCCGCCCGCGGAAGGCAAGCCCAAGGCCGGTTCCGGCTCCGATGCAGGCCTCATTGGGACCACGCAGGGCAGCGCTCCGCAGGCGACGTACGCCGGACATCCGCTCTACTACTACGCGAAGGACAAGGCGCCGGGTGATCTCAAGGGGCAGGGGATCGACGGGATCTGGTTCGTGCTGAACGCGAAGGGCACGGCGGTGAAGCAGGCCGCACCCTCGACGGACGGCGACGGCGACAGCGGCTACGGGTACTGAAAGGGGGCCGTCGCCCGAAGACGACGGCCCCCACAGGTCTCCTCACGCGTGCCATGACTCACGCGTGCCATGACTCACCCGTGCCAAGACCTCCACAGCGCCGCGTACGCCCCGTCCGCCGCGACCAGCTCGTCATGGCTGCCCAGTTCGCTGATCCGGCCGTTCTCGACGACGGCGATCACGTCCGCGTCATGGGCGGTGTGCAGCCGGTGCGCGATGGCGACGACGGTGCGGCCGTCGAGGACGCGGGCCAGGGACCGCTCCAGATGACGCGCCGCGCGCGGGTCGAGCAGGGACGTCGCCTCGTCCAGGACCAGCGTGTGCGGGTCGGCCAGCACCAGGCGGGCCAGCGCGATCTGCTGGGCCTGCGCCGGCGTGAGCGCGAGCCCGCCCGAGCCGACCTCGGTGTCGAGGCCGTCGTCGAGCGCTCGTGCCCAGCCGACCGCGTCGACCGCGCCGAGCGCCGCCCACAGCTCGGCGTCCTCGGCGCCCGTGCGGGCGAGGAGGAGGTTGTCGCGCAGGGACCCCACGAAGACGTGGTGCTCCTGGTTGACCAGGGCGACATGCGAGCGGACGCCCTCCGCCGTCATCCGGGACAGCTCCGCGCCGCCCAGGGTGATCCGGCCGTCCCGCGGTGCGTAGATGCCCGCGAGCAGCCGGCCCAGGGTCGACTTGCCGGCGCCGGAGGGGCCGACCAGCGCCATCCGGGTGCCGGGGGCGACCTCCAGGGACACCTTGCGCAGCACGTCCACGCCTTCGAGGTAGCCGAAGTGCACGCGGTCGGCGTGCACATGGCGTCCCTCGGGGGCCACGGCGGCGTCACCGGCGTCCGGTTCGACCTCGCGGACGCCGACCAGCCGGGCCAGCGACACCTGGGCGACCTGCAACTCGTCGTACCAGCGCAGGATCAGTCCCACCGGGTCGACCAGCATCTGCGCGATCAGCGCACCGGTCGTCAGCCGGCCGACGTCGATCCAGCCGTGCAGCACCATCACCCCGCCGACCATCAGGACCGAGCCGAGGACCATCACGTGGGTGATGTTGATGAACGGGAACAGCACCGACCGCAGCCAGAGCGTGTACCGCTCCCACGCCGTCCACTCCTTGATCCGCCGCTCCGACAGCTCGACGCGGCGTTCCCCGAGCCGGTGCGCCTCGACGGTGCGCCCGGCGTCCACGGTCTCGGCGAGCGCGGCGCGACGGCGGCGTACCCGGCGGACTCCGACCGGTAGGCGGACGGCGCCCGCTTGAAGTACCAGCGGCAGCCGATCACCAGCAGCGGCAGGGCGAGCAGCACGGCCGCGGCCAGCGGGGGCGCCGTGACGACGAGCCCGCCGAGCAGCAGCACCACCCACACCACGCCGATCGACAGCTGCGGCACGGCCTCGCGCATGGCGTTGGCCAGCCGGTCGATGTCGTGGTGATCCGGGACAGCAGGTCACCGGTGCCGGCCCGTTCCAGGACGCCCGGCGGCAGGCCGACCGAGCGCACGAGGAAGTCCTCGCGCAGGTCGGCCAGCATCCGCTCGCCGAGCATCGCGCCGCGCAGCCGCACCTGCCGTACGAACACGGCCTGCACGGCGAGCGCGGCCACGAACAGGCCCGCGGTCAGCTCCAGATGAACCTCCCGGGCCCCGTCCGAGACCCGGTCCACGAGTCCGCCGAGCAGCCACGGCCCCACCATCGACGCGATCACCGAGACCGTGTTGACGGCGACGAGGACGAGGAAGGCGCGGCGGTGCCGGCGGAACAGTTCGGCCACATAGGCGCGTACGGTCGCGGAGCCCCCGACGGGCAGGGTGTTCGCCGTCGTCGGGGCCGCCGGGTCGTACGCCGGTGGCGCCACGCCGATCATGCTGTCTCCTCGATCTCTTCCAGTTCCTGCAGTTCATCCGATGCGGTCTCGCGGGTGACGACCGCGCGGTACCGGGGTTCCTTGTGCACGAGTTCGCGGTGCACGCCCACGGCCACGACCTCGCCCTCGTGGACCAGGACGACCCGGTCCGCGCGGTCCAGCAGCAGCGGCGAGGAGGTGAACACCACGGTGGTGCGGCCCGCCCGCAACTCCCGCACGCCCTCGGCGATACGGGCCTCGGTGTGCGAGTCCACGGCCGAGGTCGGCTCGTCCAGGACGAGGACCTCCGGGTCGGTGAACAGCGACCGGGCCAGCGCGAGCCGCTGCCGCTGACCGCCCGACAGGGAGCGCCCGCGTTCGGTGATCCGGGCGTCCAGCGGGTCCTCGGCGCCGAGTGAGCCCTGCACCAGGGCGGCCAGGACGTCCTCGCACTGCGCCGCCGTCAGCGCCTCGCGGGCGTCGACGTCCCCCGACGCGGGCACGTCGAGGAGTTCGCGCAGTGTGCCGGACAGCAGGACCGGGTCCTTGTCCTGCACGAGGACGGCCGTGCGCGCGGCGGAGAGCGGCAGCTCGTCGAGCGGCACACCGCCCAGCAGCACCGACGGCTCCTCCTCGGTCGAGGACGGGTGGCCGCCGAGCCGTTCCGCCAGCCGTCCCGCCGCGTCCGGGTCCCCGCACACCACGGCGGTGAGCCGCCCGCGGGCGCGAGCAGCCCGGTCGCCGGGTCGTAGAGGTCACCCGTGGGTGCCGTACCGGCCTGCGAGCCGTCCTCGGAGGTGGCGCGCCGCAGCGACAGCACGCGCGCGGCCCGGCGGGCCGAGGGACGCGAGAAGGAGTACGCCATGGCGATCTCCTCGAAGTGCCGCAACGGGTAGGTCATGATCATGACCGAGCTGTAGACGGTGACGAGTTCACCGACCGTGATCCGGCCCTCGCGAGCGAGGCCCACTCCGTGCCAGACGACCGCGACCAGCAGCAGCCCCGGCAGCAGCACCTGGATCGCCGAGATCAGCGCCCACATCCGGGCGCTGCGCACGGCGGCGTGCCGCACCTCCTGGGAGGCACTGCGGTAGCGGTCGAGGAACAGTTCCTCGCCGCCGATGCCACGCAGCACCCGCAGCCCGGCGACGGTGTCCGAGGCCAGCTCGGTGGCGCGGCCGGCCTTCTCGCGCTGGAAGTCGGCGCGCCGGGTCGCCCGGGGCAGCAGCGGCAGCACCGCCAGGGCCAGGACCGGCAGACCGACGGCCACGACCACGCCGAGCGCGGGCTGGTAGACCAGCAGTCCCACGCAGACCAGCACGATGGTGAGGGCGGCGGCGGTGAACCGGGAGACGGCCTCCACGAACCAGCCGATCTTCTCGACGTCGCCGGTGGAGACGGCCACGACCTCACCGGCCGCGACCCGCCGGGTCAGTGCCGAGCCCAGCGTCGCCGCCTTGCGGGCGAGCAACTGCTGGACGCGGGCGGCGGCCGTGATCCAGTTGGTGATGGCGGTGCGGTGCAGGAAGGTGTCGCCGAGCGCGATGGCGGCACGACCAGCGCCAGCAGCCCGCCCGCGAGGGCGAGCCGGCTCCCGGACCGGTCGACGACGGCCTGGACGGCGAGGCCGACACAGAACGGCAGGGCGGACACGGAGGCGAAGTGCAGGAGTCCCCAGGCCAGTGATCTGAGCTGGCCGCCCAGCTGATTCCGGAAGAGCCACCACAGGAATCGGGGACCCGAGCGCGCGTCCGGCACACCTGGGTCGGGATAGGGAAGGTCTTGAATCTGCATGACGGATGACGTCCCAGTGGCTCGTGTCAGGGGGTGGGTGGGACCGCGGACGGCGGTAGCAAACCGTGAAAGGTTCGCGTCATTGCGTGGTCGGAAGCAAGCGGTTTTCCACGCGGCCGGGTGCGACCATGGCGGGGTGGCGATCGATGTACGGCGTGCGGTGCTCTGCGGCTTCCTGACGCTGGCCCTGGCCGGCTGCGCGGCACCTCGGGACGCCGGCCCACCGGCGAAACCGCAGGCCCGGGCCACGGCCACGGTCCCGATGGGCATCCCCGGCATCGGTGACCGCTTCCAGCGCCACATCCCCGCCGGCGCCCGCCAGGTCGTCGCGGTCTACGGCGAGGGCATCGACGCGCCGGACTCCACGGTCGTGCTCTACACGAAGCGGGGCACCGGCTGGGACCGCACGCGCAGTTGGCCCGCGCACAACGGCAAGAAGGGCTGGACGACCGACCACCACGAGGGCGACAGACGCAGCCCCGTGGGCGTGTTCACGCTCACCGACGCGGGCGGCGTGCTGAAGGACCCCGGCTCGAGACTCCCGTACACGCAGTCCGCCGCCTTCGCGGCGCCGCGTTGGTGGGCGAAGTCGCACTGGCACGACTTCGACTACGTCATCGCCATCGACTACAACCGCGTCAAGGGCACCCCGCCGAACGACCCGACCCGCCCCGAGGGCGACCGCAAGGGCGGCGGGATCTGGCTGCACATGGACCACGGCAGCGGCACGTCTGCCTGCGTCAGCCTCTCCAGGTCCGCGATGGAGTACCTGCTGCGCACGCTCGACCCGGCCCGGCATCCCGTGGTGGTGATGGGAGACAGGGCCGCCCTGGCGGGCTAGTCCTCGTGCCGGAGGCGTCATTGCGCCTGGTGCCCGACTCGCCGTAGAACACCGGCCATGAAGAGACGGATCATCATGTCCATGCTCGCCGGAGCGACCCTCCTCGCGAGCACCCTCCTGGGAGCGGCACCGGCCCAATCCGCGGACGTACCGGCGGAGTTCGGCAGCGACTGGCACGACCCGGTCACCGCGGCTCCGCCCGTCAGCAGGCCCTCCGGGCAGTCCTGCCAAGTCACCCTCGCGGAAGCCCGGTTCCGTGACTTCACTCCCTACCGGGGGAGTTACACGCCGCCCGCACACTGCGGCGACCGCTGGAGCAAGGTGGTCCTGCGGATGGACGGCAAGGTGAAGGGCCGTCAGTACGACCGGCTCGGCTATCTGCGGGTCGGCGGGGTGGAGATCTTCCGTACGTCGACTCCGGAACCGTCGCCGGACGGGATCGAGTGGTCGGTCGAGAAGGACGTGACGCGTTACAGCGACACGCTCCGCTCCGGCCAGGACGTCGAGATGCTCATCGGCAACGTGGTCGACGACACGTACACCGGTGTCATCGACGTGAAGGTCACCCTGACGTTCTACGCGGGCCGGCCGGACGCCGCGAAGACCCCCGACCGGGTCCTGCCCCTCACCGACGGCACCGTCACCACCCCGCGCAACAGCGAACGGATCGTCGCCGAGGTGTACGCGACCGGCTCCGGCGGCGGGTGCGAGGAGTACTGGTATCTGACGGTGCCCGACACGGCGCCGTACTCCTGCAAGGCCGCGGGCGGCCCCTACCGCGAGGTGCAGATCAAGGTCGACGGCCAACTCGCCGGAATCGCCGCGCCGTTCCCGCACGTGTGGACCGGTGGCTGGTCCAATCCCTTCCTCTGGTACGTCGTTCCGGGACCGCGTGCCTTCGACGTCAAGCCGATCGAATACGACCTGACGCCGTTCGCCGGTCTCCTCAACGACGGCGAGCCGCACCGCGTGCAGGTCGATGTCGTCGGCGTCCCCGAAGGGCAGAGCGGCTGGAGCGCGCCCGTGAACGTCGCCGTCTGGCAGGACGCGAAGCGCGCCCGCGTCACCGGCAAGCTCATCGCGCACACCGTAGGCGACCTCACCAACTCCTCGGTGCACACGCCCGGTTCGGAGCACCGCCTGGACACCGAGGGCGCCCACCGGCTCACGGTCGCCGGATTCGTCGACACCTCCCACGGCCGGGTGACCACCACCGTCCGCCGGTCGCTGACGAACACCTCCGCGCACCGCTGGACCGAGGGCGAGAACCTCGACGGACTCGACGCGACCTGGACGGACGCGGAGTCGGTCACCGTCGACGGACGCGGCCCGGCGCACACGACGCGCACGCAGCGGACGTACACGATGAACGGCACCACGACGATCGGCACGGACGACCGGCTGCGGACGGTGCTGACGCTCGGCGACCGCGCCTCGGTCGTCGCCGACGGACGCCTGCGGCAACGCCTCCACGACACCTACACCGGCGACGCCACCTGGACCCTCAACGTCCCGCGTGACCAGCGGCACGCGGTCGGCACGACGAGTGAGCACTACCGGCTGGAGGGCCCGGGCCGCTGCTACGACCGTTCACTGACCACTGTCCAGGGGGTGCTCACCGAGGACCGCGCGGGCTGCTGAGCGGCCGGAACCGCGACCAGGCCACGCGAGTTGTGTGCGATGCGTCACTCGGGGAGTGATTTACGCGGCCGAAACGCGGCGGTCTCGTGGGTGATCAACGGCGCGGTCAAAGTGATCGTCACGGAAGCCGCTTTCCGTATCGCAGAAGTTCTTCCCCTGGACTTCCGCGCGCCAACGTCCCCACAAGGAGTGCCCGTGCCGCCGTCCGTCCCGTCCCTGCCGCGACGCGTCGCACACATACTGCGTACCTCTCTCTTCGTACAGGTCCTCTGTGCGCTGGTCCTCGGCATCGTTGTCGGCAAGCTCTGGCCCGACTTCGCCGCCGACCTCAAGCCGCTCGGCGACGGCTTCACCCGGCTCATCAAGACGATCATCTCCCCGCTCGTGTTCTGCGTGGTCGTCGTCGGGATCGCCAAGGCCGGTGACCTCAAGGCGTTCGGCCGGATCGGGCTCAAGGCCCTGATCTGGTTCGAGGTCGCGAGCACGCTCGCGCTGGTCATCGGCCTGCTCGCCGCGAACGTCGTCCAGCCGGGCTCCGGTATGCACGTCGACCCGTCGGCACTGGACGCCTCCGCGGTCGACGCGAAGACCGGCGGGGGCTCGCTGCCCTCGACGACCGAGTTCGTCGTCAACGCCATCCCGACCAGTTTCATCGGGGCCTTCGCCGAGAACAGCCTCCTCCAAGTCCTCATCCTGGCCTGCCTGGTGGGCGCCGCACTGCTCCACCTCGGCCACACCAAGGTGCCGCAGGTGCTGCCCGCCGTCGAGCAGGCCCAGGAGATCATCTTCGCGGTCGTCGGCTTCATCATGCGGCTCGCCCCGATCGCGGTGTTCGGTGCGATGGCCGTCCTGATCGGCCAGTACGGGCTCGGTGTCATCGCGACCTACGCCAAGCTGATCGTCCTGTGCTACGTGGCCGCCGCGTTCTTCATCGCGCTCCTCGCCGTCGCCCTGCGCATGGTCACCGGGCTCAGCCTCTGGAAGTTCCTGCGCTACATCCGCGCCGAGATGCTGCTCGCGCTCGGCACCGCGTCCACCGAGTCGGTCATGCCGCGTGTCATGCAGAAGCTGCGCAAGGCGGGCGCCCGCGACGACGCCGTGGGCCTGGTGCTGCCGACCGGTTACTCGTTCAACCTCGACGGTGCCTCGCTGTACCTGTCCATCGGCACGCTGTTCATCGCCCAGGCGGTCGGCGTCGACCTCAGCCTCGGCCAGCAGATCACCGTGATCCTCGTGCTGATGCTCACCAGCAAGGGCATGGCCGGCATCCCCGGCTCGGCGTTCCTCGCCCTGTCCGCGACCGCGTCCTCACTGGGCGCGATCCCGGCCGGCGCGGTGGCGCTGCTGCTGGGCGTGGACCGGATCATGGACTCGATGCGCGTCGTGACGAACCTGCTGGGCAACTGCGTCGCCGTGTTCGCGGTGTCCCGGTGGGAGGGGGCACTGGACCTGGAGAAGGCGAGGAAGGTTCTCGACGGCGAGACCGAGGACGTCAAGGGCGCCGCTCCCGAGGTCCCTGCCCGGCAGGCCAAGGAGACGGTGACCGAGGCCGGCTGACCTCCACCACCGAAAAAGGGGCCGCGGCGATCAGCCGCGGCCTCTCTTCATGTCCTCAACAGCGCTTCCCCGCCTCCGGAACATCCCCGTCCACCAGCGTGTCCAGCAATCCGCCCAGCACTCGCCGCTGCTCCTCCGTCAGCGGCGCCAGAATCTCCGCCGCCGCCGACCGCCGTGCCCCCCGCAGTTCACTCAGTGCCTTGCGCCCGTCGTCCGTGAGCTCGATCCGGATGACCCGCCGGTTCGTGGGATCCGGCACCCTCCGCACCTTGCCGCCCGCCTCCAGTCCGTCGACCAGCGTGGTCACCGCCCGAGGCACGACCTCCAGTCGCTCGGCGAGATCGGCCATGCGCGGTGGCGAGCCGTAGTGCGCGAGGGTGCGCAGCAGCCGCGACTGGGCGGGGGTGACGCCCAGGCCGCTCTGTTCGATGTGCCGCTTCTGGATGCGGTGCACACGCCGCGTGAACCGGAGCAGCTGCTCGGCAAGCAGGCTGTCGGGATCGGGGGTGGTCATGCGGGAACAATATCAGGACTATGTGCATTGTGAGTATAGGTAACAATGAGCTACGCTCCGTCAGTCAGTCGTCCCATGCCTCCCTAGGAGCCCATTGCACCCCGACAACGCACCCGAATGGACACCGGCCGCCGACTCCCACACCCCGGAGCAGCCCCGGCAGGTCCGCCGCATCCTGAAACTCTTCCGCCCCTACCGCAGCCGCCTCGCCGTCGTCGGCCTCCTGGTCGGCGCCGCCTCGCTGGTCTCCGTCGCGACCCCCTTCCTGCTGAAGGAGATCCTGGACGTCGCGATCCCCGAGGGCCGCACCGGCCTGCTCAGCCTCCTGGCGCTCGGCATGATCCTCAGCGCCGTGCTGACCAGCGTCTTCGGCGTCCTGCAGACCCTGATCTCCACCACGGTCGGCCAGCGCGTCATGCACGACCTGCGCACCGCCGTCTACGACCGCCTCCAGCGCATGTCGCTCGCGTTCTTCACGCGCACGCGCACCGGCGAGGTCCAGTCCCGCATCGCCAACGACATCGGCGGCATGCAGGCCACGGTCACCTCCACCGCGACCTCCCTGGTCTCCAACGCCACCAGCGTCGTCGCCACGATCGTCGCGATGATCGCCCTCGACTGGCGCCTGACCGTCGTCTCGCTGCTCCTGCTCCCCGTCTTCGTGTGGATCAGCCGCCGGGTCGGCAACGAACGCAAGAAGATCACCACCCAGCGCCAGAAGCAGATGGCCGCGATGGCCGCGACCGTCACCGAGTCCCTCTCGGTCAGCGGCATCCTCCTCGGCCGCACCATGGGCCGCTCCGACTCGCTGACGCAGTCCTTCGCGGAGGAGTCCGAGCGCCTGGTCGACCTCGAAGTGCGGTCGAACATGGCGGGCCGCTGGCGCATGGCCGTCATCACGATCGTCATGGCCGCCATGCCCGCCGTCATCTACTGGACCGCGGGACTTGCCCTCCAGACGGGCGGCCCGGACGTCTCGATCGGCACCATCGTCGCCTTCGTCTCGCTCCAGCAGGGCCTGTTCCGCCCGGCGGTGAGCCTGCTCGGCACCGGCGTCCAGATCCAGGCCTCCCTCGCCCTGTTCCAGCGCATCTTCGAGTACCTCGACCTGCCGATCGACATCACCGAGCGCGAGAACCCCGTCCACCTGGACACCGTCAAGGGCGAGGTCCGGTTCGAGAACGTCGAGTTCCGCTACGACGAGAAGAGCGCCCCCACCCTCACCGGCGTCGACATCACCGTCCCCGCGGGCGGCAGTCTGGCGGTCGTCGGCCCGACCGGCGCCGGCAAGTCCACCCTGGGCCACCTGGTGCCGCGGCTCTACGACGTGACCGGCGGCCGGGTCACCCTGGACGGCGTCGACGTCCGCGACCTCGACTTCGACACGCTCGCGCGCGCGGTCGGCGTCGTCTCCCAGGAGACGTACCTCTTCCATGCCTCGGTCGCCGACAACCTGCGCTTCGCCAAGCCGGACGCCACCGACGAGGAACTCCACGCGGCGGCGAAGGCGGCCCAGATCCACGACCACATCGCGGGCCTGCCCGACGGCTACGACACGGTCGTGGGCGAGCGAGGCCACCGCTTCTCGGGCGGCGAGAAGCAGCGGCTGGCCATCGCCCGGACGATCCTGCGCGATCCGCCGGTCCTGATCCTCGACGAGGCGACCAGCGCCCTGGACAACCGCACCGAACGCGCAGTCCAGGAGGCCATCGACGCCCTGTCCGCCAACCGCACCACGATCACCATCGCGCACCGGCTGTCCACGGTCCGGGGCGCCGACCAGATCGTGGTCCTGGACTCCGGTCGCACCGCCGAGCGCGGCACGCACGAGGAACTGCTGGAACTGGACGGGCGGTACGCGGCCCTCGTACGCCGGGATGCTCAACTGGAACCGACAAGCTGAAGATATGCCGGGTTTGTAACGATGTGGGGGTTACCGTGCCCGCATGTACCAGAACACTCCGTCACGGAGCACGATTCGACTGACGCGCCGGGGCCGACTCGTCCTCATCGCGACCGGGGCCGTCGTGGCCGGCACCGCCGTGGCGGTGCCGCTGCTGAGCCTGGACAGCGACAAGGCCGCCAAGCCCACCGCACTGGTCATCCCGGAGGGCTGGCGCGCCGGCCAGGTGTACGCCGCCATCGACAAGGCCCTCGCCCGCCCGGCGGGCACCGCCAGGAAGGCGTTGGCCAGGGCCGCTCTGAAGCTGCCGACCGACGCCGAGGGCAACCCGGAGGGCTACCTCTTCCCGGCGACGTATCCGCTCAACGACAAGACGACGCCCGAGTCGCTGCTCTCGTTCATGGTCGACACCGCGAACCAGAAGTTCAACGGGGCGCCGATGGCCGCCGGCGCCCAGCGCAACGCGATGAACGTCTACCAGGCCGTCACCATCGCGAGCATCGTCCAGGCGGAGGCCGCCGCCAAGGCCGACATGGGCAAGGTGGCCCGGGTCATCTTCAACCGCCTGGAGCGCGGGATGCCGCTCCAGATGGACTCCACCATCAACTACGCGCTCAACCGCTCCACGCTGAAGACGACCGACGCCGACACCCGGATCGACAGCCCCTACAACTCGTACCAGCGCATGGGCCTGCCGCCGACCCCGATCGACAACCCCGGCGAGGAGGCGATGCGCGCCGCGATCACCCCGACGCCGGGCGACTGGCTCTACTTCGTCACGGTGAAGCCCGGGGACACCCGCTTCACCGCCGACTACCAGGAGCACCTGCGCAACGTGGCCGAGTTCAACGCCCGCCAGAAGAAGAGCGCGCAGCCCGCGAAGTGACGTCCCGGGACGTCAGGCGGCGACCGGCTCCCCGGCCAGCAGCCGCCTGATGTCCCGCACGGCCGCCCGCCCCGCGCGGTTGGCGCCGACGGTGCTGGCCGAGGGGCCGTAGCCGACGAGGTGGATCCGCGGGTCGGCGACCGCGCGCGTGCCCTCGACGCGGATGCCGCCGCCCGGCTCGCGCAGCTTCAGCGGCGCCAGATGGTCGATGGAGGCACGGAAGCCGGTCGCCCACAGGATCACGTCGGCGTCGATGTGCCGGCCGTCGTTCCAGGCCACCCCGTCCGGGGTGATCCGGTCGAACATCGGCTGCCGGTCCAGGACGCCGTCGGCGACGGCCTGCCGGATCTGGTCGTTGAGCGGCAGCCCGGTCACCGACACCACGCTCTTCGGCGGCAGCCCCTGCCGCACCCGCTCCTCGACCAGCGCCACCGCCTCCCGGCCGATCTCCTCGGTGAACGGCCCCTCGCGGAAGACGGGCGGCCGCCGGGTCACCCAGGTGGTGGCGGCCGCGTACGGGGCGATCTCCATCAGGTGCTGCGTGCCGGACGCGCCGCCGCCCACGACCACCACCCGAAGCCCCGCGAACTCCTCGGGCCCCGGGTACTGCGCGGTGTGCAACTGCCGCCCCCGGAAGGTCTCCTGGCCCGGATAGCGCGGCCAGAAGGGCCGGTCCCAGGTGCCGGTCGCGTTGATCAGCGCCCGCGTCGCCCAGGTGCCGGCCGAGGTCTCGACGAGCAGCCGCCCGCCCTCGCCCTCCCGTACCGCGCGCACGTCCACGGGCCGGCGCACCCGCAGGTCGAACGTCCGCTCGTAGGCCTCGAAGTACTCGGAGATGACCTCGGAGGACGGCCGCGCGGGATCGGCGTCCGTCAGCTCCTTCCCCGGCAGCGCGTGCATCCCGTGCACCTTGCCGTACGTCAGCGACGGCCACCGGAACTGCCAGGCGCCGCCCGGGCCGGGGGAGTGGTCCAGCACGACGAAGTCGCGCTCGGGCTCGAACCGGTCCGGCGCAGGTGATAGGCGCTGGACAGGCCGGCCTGACCAGCGCCTATGACGACGACCTCAGTGTTGTTCACCTTTCTACCAACCGGACCGGGGCCCGGGATCTTCCCTGACTAGCCCTCGCCGCGCGCCGGCGTGGTCGACGGCGGCAGACCGGCGTTGAACCGGGTGTCCACGAAGTCGGCGAAGTCGACCTTCTTCGGGATCAGCTTCAACTGGGTGAACGTGTCGGCGATCTCCTGCTCGGAGGCGATCAGCGGCTTGTCGACGGCGACCGAGATGCGGGTGGAGTTGGTCCGCTTCACCGAGGCCAGCGCGACCTCGTAGGGCAGCCCGGTGTCCTTCGCCCAGACCTTCGCCCACTCCTCCTGGTGGTCGTGCACCCAGGTCGTGGCCCGCCGCAGCCGGTCCAGATAGTCCTTGATCGCGGCGGCCTTCTTCTTGTCCTCGAGCGCGGAGGGCGCCGCCACCTGGAAGGTGAGCCCGTTGGTGACCCCGTCGCCGGTCGTCAGGATCCGCCCCTGCTTCGCCTGGAGCACCTGTGAGGTGTACGGGTCCCACACCGCCCACGCGTCGACCTTGCCGGACGTGAACGCCGCCAGCGCGTCGGCCGGCTGGAGGTACTTGACCTTCACATCGCCCAGGCCCAGCCCCGCCGCCCTCAGGGACGCGACCAGCTGGTAGTTGGCCGACGAACCCTGCGCCACCGCAATGGACTTGCCCTTGAGCTGCTCGGGCTCCGTCAGCTTCGAGCCGTTCGGTACGAGGATGGCGTCGCCCTTGGACGTGCCGTGGAAGGCGGACACGACCGTGATCTTCGAGCCTGCCCCCGCCGCGAACACCGGCGGGGTGTTGCCGACTCCGCCGATGTCGACGGCCTTGGCGTTGACGGCCTCCAGCAGCGGCGGCCCCGAGGTGAACGTGGACCACTTGATCTTGTAGTCGAGGCCCTTGAGTTCTCCGGCGGCCCGCAGGATCGCCTCCGAACCGCCCTTCTGGTCACCGACGTTGAGGGTGAGCGACCCCTTGCCGTCGGTGTCGGAACCGGCGGAGGCGCTGCCGCCGCAGGCGGTGAGCAGGAGGGCGAGCGGGAGGAGCAGGGCGGCGGGGACGAGGCGTCGTCGCATGGCGGTTCCGTTCTGGGGGTGGGGTGGTTCAGGCGGCTTCGGCGGCGGTGTCGACGCCGAGCCGTTCCAGCAGGCCGGCGCGGAGTTCGGCGAAGCGGGGGTCGGTGATGTCGCGGGGGCGGTCGAGGTCGACGGTCTGCTCGTGGGCGATGACCCCGTCGTCCATCACCAGGACGCGGTCGGCGAGCAGGACGGCCTCCTCGACGTCGTGCGTGACGAGCAGGACCGCGCAGCCGCGCCGCTGCCACAACTCGCCCACCAGGCGCTGCGCCTTGATGCGGGTGAGGGCGTCGAGCGCGCCGAACGGCTCGTCGAGCAGCAGGAGATCGGGCTCGCGGACCAACGCCCGGGCCAGGGAGGCGCGTTGGGCCTCGCCGCCGGAGAGGGTCTTGGGCCAGGCGTCCGCGCGGTGGCCGAGGCCGACCTCCTCCAGCGCCTGGTCGGCGACGGGGCGTCCCGGCTTGCCGGGCAGGCCCAGCAGGACGTTGCGCCACACCTTCTTCCACGGCATCAGCCGGGGCGACTGGAACGCCACGGCCTTGCGGCGCGGCACCAGCACGGTGCCCTCGATGTCGCGGTCGAGACCGGCGAGGATGCGCAGCAGGGTGGACTTGCCGCAGCCGCTGCGGCCGAGGAGAGCCACGAACTCTCCCTGGCGGACGTCGAGTCGGAGGTCGTCGATGACGGCGCGGCCGTCGAAGGAGCGGGTCAGCCCCTCGACGCGCACCGCCCGGGTGGTCCGCCGGGTGGTCACCGGCCGGTGAACGTCGGTCGCCATTGCAGCAGCAGCCTTTCGAGGGAGCGGACGACGAAGTCGGCCAGCAGGCCGAGGAAGGCGTAGACGATCAGGCAGACCACGATGACGTCGGTCCGCAGGAAGTCCCGCGCCTGCACCATGAGGAACCCGATCCCGGAGTCCGCGTTGACCTGCTCGGCGAAGACCAGCGCGAGCCAGGCGATGCCGAGGGAGTACCGCAGTCCGGTCAGGGCACCGGGCAGGGCGCCCGGCAGTACGACGTGCCGAACCAGCCCCCACCTGGACAGCCCCAACGACTCACCGGCCTCGATGAGTTGGGAGTCCACGCCGCGGATGCCGGCGTACACGTTGAGGTAGAGCGGGAACGTCACGCCGAGCGTGATGATGGCGACCTTCGGCGCCTCGCCGATGCCGAACCAGATGATGAACAGCGGGATGAGACCGACGAACGGCACGGTCCGCAGCATCTGGACGGGCGCGTCCACCAGATCCTCGCCGATCCTGAACAGGCCCGAGACCAGGGCGAGTCCGGTGCCGACGAGCGTGCCGAGGAGCAGCCCCGCGGCGACCCGCTGGAGCGAGGTGCCCATGGCGGAGGTCAGCGAGCCGTCGGCGATCAGATCGCTCCCTACCTGGGCGATCCGGCCCGGCGAGGCCAGCACGTCGGAGGTCAGCACGCCGGTGGCGCTGAGGACCTGCCACAGCAGGACCAGGACCACGGGGCCGGTGGTGCGGCGCAGCCAGCGGGGGATGCGGGTGCGGTGGGAGGAGGCGGGGACGAGGGGTTCGAGCTCCAACGAGCCGTCCTTGCCGGGTATATCGGAAATATCCGGCTCGGGAGCGCTGGGTGGGGCATGGCTGATGCTCATGAGTGCTCCACGGAGGGGGAGAGCGGGGTGCGCCGGAGCGCCGCCGCGTCAGAAACGCGGACGGACAGGGGGTGACGCGGATGCGAGAAGCGGGGAAGAGGCGGTGAAGGGCGTCAGCGGCCGCGGCGACACGCGGCGGAGGCCACCCGCAGCAGGTCGATGTGACCGCGCGTGGTGAGCAGAACTGAACGCAACATGCCGCCGAACGTAGCCAGATGGCGTGGCCATGGTCAATGGCGTCTCGCGGAATGGACCTGCCGTATCGCAGGGCGGTCGGCGGATCCCCCCGGCGGCCGGACGGATGGGTGACGATGGCGGTATGTCAGATGCGTTCACCACCCGAGTACTGAACATCACCTCCGGATCGACCGAGCGCGTGGTCGACCTCACCGGCGACTGCGCCGCCTTCCTGCGCGAGGCCGCCGCCGGCCGGGACGGCCTCCTCAACCTCTTCGTCCCGCACGCCACCGCGGGAATCGCGATCATCGAGACGGGCGCCGGCAGCGACGACGACCTGCTCTCCGCCCTGCACACCCTCCTTCCCGCCGACGACCGCTGGCAGCACCGGCACGGCAGCCCCGGCCACGGCCGTGACCACGTTCTGCCGGCCTTCGTGCCGCCGCACGCGACGCTGCCGGTGATCGACGGGCGGCTCGAGCTCGGGACGTGGCAGTCGGTGTGCCTGGTCGACACGAACAAGGACAACCCGCAGCGCAAGGTGCGCCTCACGTTCCTCGCGGGTTCCTGAGGCGGCCGGAACCAGGAGACCGGCGGTGACATCGTCCGCTACAGTCTAGGTAGACCTACCTACCTAGTTTGGATCCTGTGATGAGTGAGACCGACGCGGGCGCCGCCGGGAAGCCGCGGCGGCGCCCTGCCCGGGAACGGCTGCTGGCGGCCGCGGCCCGCCGGTTCTACGCCGACGGCGTGGCCGCGACCGGCATCGACACGATCACCGCCGACGCCGGTGTGGCCAAGATGAGCCTGTACAACAACTTCTCCTCCAAGGCCGAACTGGTCCGCGCCTATCTGGACGCCCGGCACGAGGAATGGCTCGGGCTCTACCGGGCGCGTCTGGAACGGGCCGAGGGGCCGCGCGACGGCGTGCTGGCGGTCTTCGACGCCTACGCCGACCACGCCGCGTTCGCCTACGAGCACGGCTTCCGCGGCTGCGGTCTGCTCAACGCCGCCGCCGAACTCCCGGCCGGGGACGAGGGCCGAGCCGTGGTCCGCGCCCACAAGGAGCAGGTCGAGCGGCTGATCGCCGGGCATCTGGAGCAGCTGCTGCCCGATCGTCCCGGCACCGCCCATGCCACGGCCGAGCACCTGTCCTTCCTGCTGGAAGGCGCGATGGCCCGCGCCGGCCTGGAAGGCGACGGCGAGCGCCTCCGGCACGCCCGCGCCCTCGCGGCGACCCTCCTGGACCGGCTGTGAGGGGCACCGCACACGGCGGTTCCGCCATGACGGGAACCCTGTGCGTGCTCGCGGCCTCCGTGCTGTGGGGGACGACCGGCACGGCCGCCACCCTGGCCCCGGAGGCGGCCCGCTCGCCATCGGCGCTGTCGCGATGGGCCTCGGCGGACTCCTCCAGGCCCTCGTCGCCGCACCGCGGATCGCCCGCGACGCCGGCCGGCTGCGTGCGCGGCGCGGCATAGTGCTGCTCGGCGCCGTCTCGGTCGCGGTCTATCCGCTCGCCTTCTACAGCTCGATGCACCTGGCCGGAGTCGCCGTCGGCACCGTCGTCTCCATCGGCACCGCCCCGCTGGCCTCGGCCGTCATCGAACGCGTCCTGGACCGCCGCCGACTGACCCGGCGCTGGCTGCTCGCCGCCGCCCTCGGCCTGCTCGGCACCGTCCTGCTGTGCGTCGCCGAGGCCGCCCATGCCGACGGCGACACCGGCGCGGGGTCCATGGCGGCCGTGTTGCTCGGCGTCGGCCTGGGCCTGGTCGCCGCCACGACGTACGCCCTGTACTCCTGGGCGGCGCACCGGCTCATCACCGGCGGCATCCCCTCCCGCGCGGCGATGGGCGCCGTGTTCGGAATCGGCGGGCTGCTCCTCGTACCCGTCCTGTTGGCGACGGGAGGCCCGCTCGTCAGCTCCTGGTCCCATGCCGCGGTCGGTGCCTACATGGCCGTCGTTCCCATGTTCGCCGGGTACGTACTGTTCGGCTGGGGGCTGGCGCACGTCCCGGCGAGCACCGCCACGACCCTGTCCCTGCTCGAACCGGCGGTCGCGGCCGTGCTCGCCGTCCTGGTCGTCGGCGAACGTCTCCCTGCCGCCGGCTGGGCCGGGATCGTCCTCGTCATCGCCTGCCTCGCCGTCCTCACCGCCCCGGCGCCGGCCGTCCGCCGCCGATCCGGCGGGGAAACGGACGCTGGCCTCGCGGCGGTCGTGGCTCCGCTCGGCGACCGGGGAGCTCAGTAGACCGACAACCCGTAGGCGTTCAGGGCCTCTTGGATCGGCTGGTAGTAGGTGGTCCCGCCCGAGGTGCAGTTCCCGGAGCCGCCCGAGAGGATGCCGATGACCTTGTCGCCGGCGTAGAGCGGGCCGCCGCTGTCGCCGGGTTCCGCGCAGATGTTGGTCTGGATCAAACCGTAGACCACGTCTCCGCCGCCGTAGTTGACGGTCGCGTTCACGGCGGTGACCCTGCCGCAGCGGACGCCGGTGGTCGCTCCCCGGCGGCAGACCGACTGGCGACGTAGGCGGTGGCGGTCCCGGTGATGTCGACGGTGCCGATGCTGCCGGGGTGCGGCACGGCCGAATTGGTGTAGCGGACGATGCCGAAGTCGTCGCCGGGGAAGCTGGTGGCGGTGGTCGGGCCGATCGCCGTCGTCATGGCCGAACTGGTGTACCAGGTGGCCGCGCCGTCGGTGCAATGGCCGGCGGTGATGAAGTAATACGTGCTGCCGCTCTGGACGTTGACGCCGGCCGAGCAGCGCCAGGCGGCCGCGTAGACGCCGTCACCGCCCGACACCAGGGTGCGCAGCGGGCCGTCGAGCCGGGTGAGGGTCGCGACGCCGGTGAACCGTCCGGTGGTCTGCCGCAGTCTGGCCAGATCCGTGTCCGAGACCGTGGAGTCGGCGAACACCCGTAATCGCCCGGTGCGTTCGTCCACGGCCCAGCTCGTGCCGGCGACCCCCAGGGATTCGACGGCGGCGGCCGCCCCGGTCACCGGGACGCCGGGCGTGGGGGCCGCGGCGCGCCGCGCCGGCGAACCCGCTACGGCGGCGAGGACCGACAAGCCCAGGACCGCGGTGGATAAGCGCGAGCGCCTGAGGGTGGTGCGTCGAGTTCTGAACACCGGTGCCTCCGATGAGGACGATGGGGTGGGTGGCTACCCGGACGGGGTGATCGGGAATCCTTCGACCCTGTGCCGTAATCTGATGCGCAATTGCTAAATTTCGCAATTCATTGGATGCTGTGTCGGCTGTGCTCGCTGATGGCCGCGGGCACGGCCTTTCGCGTCCGCCACCGGGGTGGGGCTCGCAGGGGAAGCCGAGGCGTCGTGTCCGTTCCGCGGTACCAGTCAAGTCAGCCGCACGTGCCGACCAAGGCGTTCAGCCGGGCCTTGGCCCGGATCGGTGCGCTGCTGCCCGGTCGCGACGACCTCGCCGAGATGCGCCGCGATCCGCGGCGGGATCTGCTGGCCGGCTTGACCGTGGCGATCGTGGCGCTGCCGCTGGCCCTCGGTTTCGGCGTCTCCTCGGGCCTGGGCGCGGCGGCGGGGCTGGCGACCGCGGTGGTCGCGGGCGCGCTCGCCGCGGTCTTCGGCGGATCGAATCTGCAGGTGTCGGGCCCGACCGGGGCCATGACCGTGGTGCTCGTCCCGATCGTGGGCGAGTACGGTCCGACGGGCGTCCTCACGGTGGGGCTGATGGCCGGCGTCATGCTGGTCGCCCTGGCCGCGCTGCGGGCCGGCCGGTACATGCAGTACGTGCCCGCCCCGGTGGTCGAGGGCTTCACGCTCGGCATCGCCTGCGTCATCGGCCTCCAGCAGATCCCCAACGCACTCGGCGTCCCCAAGCCCGAGGGCGACCGGGTGCTGGTGGTGGCCTGGCGGGCGGTCGAGGCGTTCGCGGCGGCCCCGAACTGGACCGCGGTCGGATTCGCCGGCGCCGTCGCCGTGGTCATGCTGGTCGGCGCCAGGTGGCGTCCCACCGTCCCCCTTCTCCCCTCCCTCGCGGTCGTCGCCGCCACGGTGGTCGCCCGGGTCGCGGGCCTGGACGCGGCGCGGCCGATCGGCGACCTGCCGTCCGGGCTGCCCGCTCCCTCGCTGTCCTTCCTGGAGCCCGGCTCGCTCGGCACGCTGCTCGCCCCGGCCGTGGCCGTCGCGGCGCTGGCGGCCCTGGAGTCCCTGCTGTCCGCCTCGGTGGCGGACGGGATGACGGTGGGTCAGAAGCACGACCCGGACCGGGAACTGTTCGGCCAGGGCCTGGCGAACATCGCCGCCCCGCTGTTCGGCGGCGTCCCGGCGACCGGCGCCATCGCCCGCACCGCCGTCAACGTCCGCACCGGCGCGAGCTCCCGGCTGGCCGCCCTCACCCATGCCGCGATCCTCGCCGTCATCGTCTTCGCGGCGGCCCCCCTGGTGTCGAGGATCCCGCTCGCCGCGCTCGCCGGCGTCCTGCTGGCCACCGCGGTCCGCATGGTCGAGACCGGCTCCCTGCGGGCGATGGCGAAGGCCACCCGCTCCGACGCGCTGATCCTCGTCCTGACCGCCGCCGCGACCCTGGTCCTGGACCTGGTGTACGCCGTGATCATCGGCCTGGCCGCGGCGGGCGCCCTCGCCCTGCGTGCCGTGGCCAAGCAGGCCCGCTTCGACCAGGTGCCCCTCGACCGGGGCGACCACAGCGCCGAGGAGCACGCCCTGCTGGCCGAGCACATCGTGGCGTACCGCATCGACGGCCCCCTGTTCTTCGCCGCCGCCCACCGCTTCCTGCTGGAGCTGACCGAGGTGGCCGACGTCCGGGTCGTCGTCCTGCGCATGTCCCGGGTGTCGACCATGGACGCCACCGGCGCCCTCCTCCTCAAGGACGCGGTGGAGAGGCTGCACCGGCGCGGCATCCTCGTCCTGGCCTCCGGGATACGCCCCGGCCAGCGCCAGGTCCTCGACTCCACCGGCGCGCTGGCGCTGCTGCGGCACGAGGGCCGGGAGTACGCCACGACACCCGAGGCGATCCGCGCCGCCCGCGACCACCTGGAGACGGCCGGACTGCTGCCGGCCCGCGCCGAGCCTGCGTCCCGGACGACCAGCGAGGAAGCCGCCCGATGAGCACACCCCGGCCTCTTCTCTCAGCTGATTCGGTGCTGTCGGGCGTACAGGCGAGGATGGGGCGCATGGACGTGACGAGTGGGTGGACGCGAGGGGCGGCCGGGTGAGTACGCCGCTGTACCAACTGAAGGCCGAGTTCTTCAAGACGCTCGGCCACCCGGCCCGCATCCGGGTCCTGGAGCTGCTGAGCGAGCGTGAGCACTCCGTCGCCGAGATGCTGCCCGAGGTGGGCATCGAGCCCGCCCACCTCTCCCAGCAGCTGGCCGTGCTGCGGCGCGCCAACCTGGTCGTGACGCGCAAGGAGGGCTCGACCGTCCACTACTCCCTGACCAGTCCGCATGTCGCGGAACTTCTCCGCGTGGCCCGCACCATCCTCTCCGGCGTCCTGGCGGGCCAGGCCGAGCTGCTGGCCGACCTCCAGGCGACGCAGGGGGAGGCCAAGCCGCAGGGGTAGGGGCGACCTGGCGGGAGCGGCGTCACGGGGCGGCGGGGCCGGTGATGAGCCGGCCCTCGGCGTCGTACGGCCAGACGTTCGGTACGCAGCCGTGCATGCCTTTTATCTGCTGCATCATCGCGGGGGCCGGCTCGCCCTTGCCGGGACAGGTGACATGGCCGTGGTGGAGGAAGTGGCCCACCTCGTGGTTGATGATCAGCGCGCGGTAGGCGGTGACGTCCTGCGCGTAGACGGGGGTCGCCAGGACCCAGCGGTCGAGGTTGACCATGACCTGGTCGTTCGCGGAGCAGTTGTACCTGCCGCCCGTGTCGAGGCCGCTCCGGCCGCAAACCTCGTCGACGGTCGCGGGGGTGGCCAGGCGGACGACGAAGTCGGCGGGCCGTCGGCGACCCGCTGGAACGCCGAGTGCCCGTCGGCGGTCCAGCCGCGGGGGTCGGCGAGGATGCGGTCCACCGTCTCGGCTACCCCCGAAGCGGACAGGTCGACGTTCTCCTCCACCTCGACGCGGTAGCGAAACGGCGTTCCCTTGCCCGCCTTGGCGCTCCCGCCAGGTGCCGTGACGTACGTTCCGGGACCCTGCCGGGGGAGGGCGGGGGGCTTTGTGGCGCTCGGGGACGTGCTGGGTCGGGGCTTGCTGCTCGGTGTCGGCGTCGGCGTCGGCGTCGGCGTCGGAGTAGGTGTCGGTGACGTGCTTGTGGTCGGTTCCGACAGGGAGTTGTCCGACGACCGCAGGGGCGGGCTCGAGGGCGGCCATGCCACCACCGTGCAGCCGACGGCCCCGAGGACGGTCAACACGGCCAGGCCGAAGGCCAGTTGGCCTTTGTGGCGGCTCCCGGAGGCTTCCCGGCGATGGCTGCTGGCGGGTTTTCGCTTGTGCTTGGTCACGGTCACTCACGCTGTGATCGAAATGTGATCGGACCTGGCCCGGCAGATAACGAAAGGGTAACTCCCGTGGCTGGTGGTGCCCTTGTGATACTGACCCCATGTCACGTGTGTTGTTGATCGAAGACGACCGTGCCGTCCGTGAGGGCGTCGCCCTCGCCCTGCGCCGCCAGAACCACGACGTCGCCGCCGCCTCGACAGGGGAGGAGGGCCTGGAGCAACTGCGCTCGTTCCGGCCGGACATCGTGGTCCTCGATCTGATGCTGCCCGGGATGACCGGACTCGACGTCTGCCGCGCGATACGCGCCGTCGACCAGGCGCTGCCGATCATCATGGCCACCGCCCGCGGCGACGAGGTGGACATCGTCATCGGTCTGGAGGCGGGCGCCGACGACTACGTCGTCAAACCCGTGACCGCCCGGGTGCTGGACGCCCGCATCCGCGCCGTCCTGCGCCGCTCGGGCGCTGCGCCCGTCGGCGAAGGGCTGCCGAAGATCGACACATACGGCGAACTGACCGTCGACCGCGCCGGGTTGACGGTCAGACTGGGCGGTGAGCCGATCGCGCTCGCCCCCTCCGAACTGCGGCTGCTGCTCACGCTCTCCGCCTCGCCGGGGCAGGTGTTCAGCCGGCAGCAACTGCTGGAGGCGGTCTGGGAACACGACTTCCACGGAGACGCCCGGCTGGTGGACGCCTGCGTCAAGCGGCTGCGCACGAAGATGTCCGAACCGCCGCGCGCCCCCCGCTACATCCACACGGTCCGCGGTTTCGGCTACCGCTTCGCGGCCCCGTGAAGCGCCGCCGACTGCGCGGGCTGCGGCCGCGTCTCGTCGTCGCCTTCGGGCTGGTCGCCGGTGTCGCCGCCGCCACCACCGGTGCGCTGACCTTCCGGGAGGCCCGTATCGGGGTCCTCCAGCAGAGCCAGGACGCGGTGATCGGGCAGTTGCGGGCGCAGTTGAACGAGCGGGCCCCCGAACTCCCCTACCCTCCCGGCGAGTCCGCGCTGCGACAGCTCGCGACGGACGTGGCGGCCGCCGACGCGTCGGGCAGCCGGCGGGTGCTGGTGACGTACCGGGAGCTGAGCGCCTCCTCCGTGCCCGGTGACCGCTTCCCCGAGCTGACGCCCGCCGTCCGCAGGGCCGTCGCCTCCAGCGGGCCACCGTCTTCCAACGGGTGAACGAAGGCGGCCGTCCCTCCCTGGTCGTCGGCATGTCGGTCACCTTCGGCGACCCGGACGGGTCCCGGCTGGCTTCCGGGGTGCGGGTGTTCCTGGTCGTGCCGCAGACCACGGAACAGGCCTCCGTCGACGCCCTGGTCAGCGCCGTCGAGCGGGCCATGGTGCCGGCCCTGGGCCTCGCCGTGGCGCTCGCGCTGTTCGCCGCTCGGGGCGTGCTCGTGCCGGTGCGGGCGCTCCGGCAGGCCACCCGACGGATGGCCGAGGGACGCCTCGACACCCGGCTCGACGTCCACGGTTCCGACGAACTCGCCGAGCTGTCCCACGCGTTCAACGAGACGGCCGCCGCACTGGAGACGTCGGTGGCGGAGCTGCGCGAGATGGAGGCACGGGCCCGGCGCTTCGCCGCGGACGTCTCGCACGAACTGCGCACGCCGCTCGCCGCGATGTCGGCCGTCACCGACGTCCTGGACGAGGACGCCGCCCGGCTGGACCCCGACACGGTCACCGCGGTCCGGCTGATCAGCGAGGAGACCGTCAAACTCACTCGTCTCGTCGACGACTTGATGGAGATGTCCCGATTCGACGCGGGAGCGGCGGTGCTGCACCTCGACGAGATCGACCTCGCCGAGTCGATCCGGCGCACCCTCGCCGCCCGCGGCTGGTCGGACACGGTGGACACGCGGTTGCCGCCTCCCGGCACGGCCCGCGGACGCGTCGACCCGCGCCGCCTCGACGTGGTCGTCGCCAACCTGGTCGGCAACGCGCTCAGACACGGCGGCGCACCGGTGCGGGTGTGCCTGGACGTGCACGGCTCCGACGAACCCGGCGCGGTCATCGAGGTGCGCGACAGCGGTCCCGGCATCCCGGACGACGTCCTGCCGCATGTCTTCGAGCGGTTCTACAAGTCCGACACCGCCCGCAGCCGCTCCGAGGGCAGCGGCCTCGGCCTGGCGATCACCGCCGAGAACGTCCGCATCCACGGCGGCACCGTCCGCGCGGCGAACCATCCGGCGGGCGGTGCCGTCTTCACCGTGGAACTCCCTTTGCAGCGGGACGAGTCGTCCGAGGAGCACCCGTCATGAACGCCCCACGCCGTCGCGCGCTGCTCGCGGTGCCGGCGCTGCTCGCGCTCGCCTCCTGCGACATTCCCACGACAGGCGTGGTGGAGGCCGGTGCGCCGGCGAGCGGTGTCCGGCCGATCACGCCGGTCTACTTCCTTCACGACGACGCGCTCGTCGCGGTCCCGCGTACGACCGCGTGGCCGGGGGATGCCGGGGACGCGGTGCGGCTGCTGCTGCGGGGGCCGACGCCCGGGGAGGCGGGCAAGCGGCTGACCACGGCGATCCGGGAGCGCCGGGCGACTCCGGCGTCGCCGGTGCCGACCGCCCCCGAGCCGGGAGGTCAGCCGGTCCCCAGCGATCCGCAGGGGCAGCCGCCGACGGGCGAACCCACCGACCCGCAGGGGCAGCCGCCGACGGGGGAGCCCACCGACCTGCCAAGGGCAGCCGCCGACGGGGAGCCCACCGACCTGCAAGGGCAGCCACCGACGGACGAACCCGTCGCCGACGTGCGCGGTGACCGCATCACGCTCCGGCTGCCCCTCGGCACCGGCCCGTTGAGCCGCATCGCGACCCGGCAGGTGATCTGCACGGCCGCGGCCGCCCACCGCGTCACCGCCCCGTCCGCCGCCCCGGTCACCGTCGAGGTGACCGACGGCAGCGGATGGCGTGTCGGCGGAACCGACCAGGGCTGCCCCTCCCTCTAGCGCCCGTCGCCCGGGTGCGCGAGGTCGTACGGACGCAGGTACGGCGTCGGCCGGTACGTCACATAGCGGGCCGGAGTCGTGGAATCGGCGGCTGTGGCCCGGGAGTTCAGGGAGGAGGCGTCCGTGGCAGGCCACTTGCCGGTGCCGATGCGGTCCTCCAGCGTGCGCAGGGCGCCCAGTTGCTCGGCCGGGCTGAACGTGCAGTGCCCGGCGTTGTCGACGTACGCCTGCCGCAGCAGGGCGGACGTTCCGGCGGCGGTGACCGTGCGCTTCAGGGCGCTCTCCGTCTGGACCGGGACGAGGGCGTCGCCGATGGTGTGGATGTCCAGCTGCGGCTTGGTCAGCTTGCCGGTGAACGTGCTCGTGCCGCGCATCCAGGCCACGGCGGACGGATCGGCGGAGATCCGCGGCGCCTTGTTGAGGGCGGCGAGGTCCTTGCCCAGCGACAGGCCGGCCTTCTTGTACAGCTCGGTGACCTCCTTGCGGACGGAGGACCGGCCGAGGAGCCGCGCGTAGTCCACCCCGGTGTTCCAGGACATGTTGCCGTCGGCCCGCGTCTCGGCCTCCTGCCGCCAGCTGAACGCGGGGAACTGCACGAGGCCCTTGAGGGCGGTGTACTGGTTGGCCTCCCGGCTGTCCCAGTCGGTCTCGGCGGGCCGGGGTTGTGCGGGGTCGTTCCAGCCCGGGATGTTGTGCAGGGCGGCGGCCAGCGCGATCCGGGCCGCCCGGCGGCCGTGGTCTGGGCCGAATCCACCGCGGACGTCAGGGTGTTGGCGGCGTTGGCGGCCGCCGCCTGGTCCGGGAAGCCGACGAGCGGGATGCCGGAGTCGGGCGCGAGGAGCGTCTTGAGGGCGAATACCGGGTCGAGGGTGTTGTTCCAGTTGGCTACGCCGCCGTGGACGAGTCCGCACATCGCCAGGGAACCGTCGATGCGCCCTGGGGCGCGCTCGGCTATGGCGGTGGTGACGAGCCCGCCGTACGACTGCCCCCACGCGAGGGTGCGGCGCGCCGTCCCGAAGCGGTCCTTGAAGGCGCCGAGGGTGGCGAGCTGGTCCGGCACCGCGTCCGTGACCGCCCAGCCGGTGCTCGCGTAGGAGGAGCCGATGAGGGCGTAACCCTGTTGCAGCAGAAGGGACTTGGTGCGGTCGTCCGGCGCGTTCTGGGCGGGGTTGGGGCCGCCCTTGGCGCGGTAGCCGTGGCTGAAGAGCAGGACCGTGCCGTTCCAGTCGGCGGGCACGTCCATCATGTAGGTCGCGCCGGAGGGGAGTTGGCCCTCGATGTGGCTGGTCTCCGTGGTGGCCGCCGCTGCCGTGGCGGGCAGGGCGGCGACGGCGAGCAGGAGTGCCAGAGCTGACGCCGTGCGGGTACGGGTCGTCATGCGGAGATCTCCTCCGTGGTGGGGGGTGGTGGGCTGTGCGGTCGGCTCGGTGAGGGTGGTGCGGTGGGTCTCGCGGACGAAGCACACGGTCAGCGCGGTGATCGCGGCGCCGCCGCACAGCAGCCAGGCGACGGGCGTGCCGCTGTCGCTGCCCGCCACCAGGCTCCCGGCGATCATGGGGGGAGAAGCCGGCGCCGATGAGGGTCGCGCCCTGGTAGCCGAGCGAGGCGCCGGTGTAGCGGACCCTGGTGCCGAACATCTCGGTGAGCAGGGCGCCCAGCGGGCCGTACATCGTGGACTGGGCGATGCCGTGGCCGAGGACCACGGCCAGGATCAGCAGTCCCGGCGACTTCGAGTCGACCAGCGCGAGCACGGGGAAGGCGAGCGCGGCCGAGGCGACGGCTCCGGCGAGGACGACCGGGCGGCGGCCGACGCGGTCCGAGAGCGCGGAGGCGCACGGCAGCACGACAAGGGCGACACAGGCGGAGACGGTGAGGGCGTCCAGCACCTGCGGACGGGCGTATCCGATGCCCGTGGCGTACGCGATCATGTAACTGGTCAGCAGGGACTGGGCGGTGAAGGCGCCGATGCCGACGCAGCAGGCCAGCAGTACCGGGCGCGGGTTGCGCAGCACGTCGAGGATCGGCAGCCGCGACTCGGCGCTGTCCTTCTTCACCTCGGCGAACAGCGGGCTCTCCACCACCTTCAGCCGGACGAACATGCCGACGCCGAGCAGGACGACGCTCAGCAGGAACGGCAGCCGCCAGCCCCAGGCCGCGAACTCGTCCTTCGGCAGCGTGACGACGTACGCGACGACGGCCGTGGACAGCAGCGAGCCGAGCGGGGCTCCCATCTGCGTGAAGCTGGACCACAGGCCGCGGCGCCGCTCCCCGGCGTGCTCGACGACCATCAGGGTGGCGCCGCCCCACTCGCCGCCGATCGCGATGCCCTGGACCACGCGCAGGGCGATCAGCAGGACCGGCGCCCATACGCCGATCGTGTCGTACGTGGGCAGCAGGCCGATGAGGAAGCTGGCGCCGCCCATCAGGCCCATCGTGAGCAGCAGCATCGACTTGCGGCCGAGCCGGTCGCCGAAGTGGCCGAAGAGGACGCCGCCGAGCGGGCGGGCGACATAACCGGCGGCGAAGGTGCCGAAGGCGGCGATCGTGCCCACGGCCGGGTCGGCGCCGGGGAAGAACAGTTCGCCGAAGACGAGCGCGGCGACGGTGCCGTAGACGAGGAAGTCGTAGAACTCCACGGCGGTGCCGAGCAGCCCGGAGAGGGCTACTCGGCGCAGCTGGCGGGTCCGTTCGGAGGGCGTGGGCGGTGCGGCGACGGGGGACGAGGGCATCGCGGTCTCCCATGAGAGCGGGGAAGGACACCGCGAAATTAGGCTCTCACGCGACTGCCGTCAATAAAGTGCACAACATTGGGTCGAGGTCTCCTGCGGCCCACGTCGTGCCGATCGGCTCGCCTGGCCCGTCGGCGTGGGCCGTGACCTGCTGGACGTTCACCCGAGGCATGGTCCTGGAGTTCGGTGCCGACGATGCCGGGCTCGACCGCCGCTCCGCTCCGCCTGCTCGACGCCAGGAGCATCCGCTGAACGGCGCGTGAGGGGTCAGGCGGGTTCGTACGACTCGACGACGTACCGTTCCTCGTCGTCGACCGCGTTCTCGTCCCGGTCCAGGAAGATCAGCTCCGGGTGCCCGTCGGCCGCGTACTCCGCCTCAGCGGTGTCCGCGTCGTCGCTCCGGGCCTGTTCCAGCTCGTCCAACAGGGCGCCGAGCGTGGGCACTTGGTCCGGTGTCCGCTCGACGAACCGGCGTGCGCCTGCGTCCAGGCCGACCGCCTCCGTGACCTTGCCGTCCTTGACGGTGACCCGGAACCTGCCGATGAGGGACCGTTCGCCCTCGCTGGACGTCAGGGTGTAGGTGTACGCGGCGGGCTCCTCCCACGTCACCTCCTCCCGGGCCGAGGCCGAGGAGGCCTCCGCGCCGCAGGCGGCCACCGTGCTGATGAGTCCGGCCGCAGCGAGCAGCCCGGCGCACATGCGTACGACCGTCATCGTGATCCTTTCGTTCGTCGCCCCCCGCGGAGCACGTCACTCCTGGGACGCCGATCGCCCCTCGGACGTTCAGGCTCCGGCAGGCGGGGGCGAGGTCGCCCGCGTCCGCGTGATGAGGTTGACTCGTGCACCGGCCACCCTCGAAGGAGCTGCACGTGACGTACGACATCGCCGCCCTCCGCTCCCTGTTTCCCGCGCTCGCGGCCGGCACGGCCCACTTCGACGGCCCCGGCGGCACCCAGACACCCCGGCCCGTCATCGACGCGATCGCCGACGCCCTGTCCCACCCCTTGTCGAACCGCGGTCACGGCGTGCCGGGGGAGCGCAACGCCGAGGCGATCGTCACTGAGACCCGCGCCGCGCTCGCCGACCTGCTGGGCGCGGAGGCGTCCGGGATCGTCTTCGGCCGCAGCGCCACCCAGCTCACCTACGATGTCTCCCGCACCCTCGCCAAGACCTGGTCACCCGGCGACGAGGTGGTCGTCACCCGGCTCGACCACGACGCCAACATCCGCCCGTGGGTACAGGCCGCCGAACGCGTCGGAGCCGTCGTGCGCTGGGCCGACTTCGACCCGGCCACGGGCGAGCTGACCGCCGAAGACATCCGTGCCGTGCTCTCCGAGCGGACCCGGCTCGTCGCCGTCACCGCCGCCTCCAACCTCATCGGCACCCGCCCCGACATCCCCGCGATCTCCCGACTGGCCCACGAGGCGGGGGCGTTGACCTACGTCGACGGCGTCCACCACACCGCGCACGCCCTGCTCGACCTGGCGCAGCTCGGCGCGGACTTCTACGTCTGCTCCCCGTACAAGTTCCTGGGCCCGCACCACGGAGTCCTCGCCGCCCGCCCGGAGTTGCTGCAGACCCTGCACCCCGACAAGCTCCTGCCGTCCACCGAGGTGGTCCCGGAACGCTTCGAACTGGGCACACTGCCCTACGAGTTCCTGGCCGGCACCCGGGCCGCCGTCGACTTCCTCGCGGGTATGGACGCCGAGGCCACGGGAACGCGACGACAGCGCCTGGAGGCGTCGTTCGCGGGACTCGAAGCACACGAGCAGGTCCTGCGCGCGCAGTTGGACAAGGGGCTCGCCGCGCTCGACGGGATCACGATCCACTCCCGGGCGGCCGACCGCACGCCGACCCTGCTGCTGACCTTCGAGGAACACGGCACGGTGGATGCCTACCGGTTCCTCGCCGACCGTGGCGTTCACGCGCCGTCCGGCTCCTTCTACGCCATCGAGGCCTCCCGGCGGCTAGGCCTCGGCGACACCGGCGGCCTGCGCATCGGCCTCGCCCCCTACAACGACGCGGACGACGTCGACCGGCTCCTGACAGGCCTGGCCGACTTCCTGGCGCCGAGGCCATGAACGCCTGGCCGACTTCCTGGCGCGCTGAGGCCATGGACGGCACGCTCACCGGACGCCGCACACCGCGGGTCGTCATCGCCGGCCATGACGACCAGCGGGTGGCGGGCGAGATCGCCGAACTGCGGGCCCGGGGCGCAGAGGTGGTCCGACTCGACGGACGGCAACTCTCCGATCCCGCGGCCATGTTCGCCGCCTTCGCCGAAGCGCTGTCCCTCCCCCGTTGTCCCGGCCGCAACCGGGACGCGCTCGTGGGCTGTCTGGCCAGCCTGCGACTGGACGCCGACGGCATGCCACAGGACCTGCCCGCCGACAGGGGACGTCTGGCGGCGACCCTCAGCGGCGGGGACCCGGCCCGCCTCCCCGAACCCCGCCGGAGTGTGATGAGCGTTCTCGGATCGTTCCCCGTTGGGTGCCGCGACGACGCTCGCCGAGCTCGCCGACGACCCCCACCCCCGCCTCGCCCTGCTCCGCGCCCACGAGCCCGTGTCCTGGCTGCCCGAGCTCGGCGGCTGGCTGGTGACCCGCCGGGATCTCGCCCTGACCGTGATGCGGGACGCCCGGACCTTCACCGTCGACGACCCCCGCCTTCTCCACCGCCCAGGTCGTCGGCCCGAGCATGCTCTCCCTCGACGGCCCCGAGCACGCCCGGCACCGCGAACCCTTCGCCGCCCCCTTCCGGCCGCGGCAGACCCACGACCGGTTCGCCGCGTTCGTCGAGCAGGAGACCGACCGGCTCGTCACCGCCCTCGAACCGGCCGGCGCCGCCGAACTGCGCCGGTCCTTCGCCGGCCCGCTCGCGGTCGCCGTCGTCACCGAGGCGCTCGGCCTGTCCGGCGTCAGCACCGACACCGTCCTCGCCTGGTACGAGGCCATCGTGGCGTCGGTCTCCGACATCACCGCCGGACACGCTCCCAGCCCGGCCGGCACCGCCGCCTACGCACAGCTGCGGGCCGCGGTCGACGCCACCCACGGCACGTCCTCCCTGCTCGGCGCCGCCGCCGGCCGGCTGTCCCTGCCCGAGGTCGCCTCCAACGCCGCGGTCCTGATGTTCGGCGGCATCGAGACCACCGAGGCGATGATCACCAACGCCCTCCTCCACCTCCTGCGCCACCCCGGTCAACTCGCCCTCGTCCAGGCCCAACCCGGCCTCATCGACGGTGCGATCGAGGAGTCCCTGCGCCTCGAACCCGGCGCCGCCGTCGTCGACCGCTACGCCACCCGCGACACCGCCCTGGGCCCGGCGACGATCCGCCGCGGCGACCTGGTCACCGTCTCCCTCGCCGGCGCCAACCGCGACCCCGCCGTCTTCCCCGACCCCGACCGCTTCGACGTCCGCCGCGACAACGCCCGCCTCCAACTGGCCTTCGCCCACGGTCCCCACCACTGCATCGCCGCGCACCTGGCCCGCCTGGAGACCCGCGTCGCCCTGCGCACGCTCCTCGCCCGCCTCCCGGGCCTGCGCCTGGACGAGGAGCACGCGGCGGCACCGTACGGTCTGGTCTTCCGGAAACCGGGCTCGCTCCCCGTCCGGTGGGGTCGGAACCGGCAAACAGGTTAAATCTCCGTTTCCGAGTGACCCGCCTCTCATGGCACCCGGAGGCCATAGCCGCGACCATGGTGTCCGTCACCGGCAGGCCGAAGGGATCGGGAATGCTCCGCAAGGTACTGGTAGCCAACCGAGGCGAGATCGCGATTCGCGCCTTCCGCGCCGGCTATGAACTGGGCGCGAGGACCGTCGCCGTCTTCCCGCACGAGGACCGCAACTCACTACACCGGCTCAAGGCCGACGAGGCGTACGAGATCGGCGAGCCGGGGCACCCGGTGCGGGCCTACCTCTCCGTGGAGGAGATCGTCCGCGCCGCCCAGCAGGCCGGTGCCGACGCCGTCTACCCGGGCTACGGGTTCCTCTCCGAGAACCCCGAGCTGGCCCGCGCCTGCGAGGAAGCCGGGATCACCTTCGTCGGACCCAGCGCGGAGATCCTCGAACTCACCGGCAACAAGGCGAGGGCGGTCGCCGCGGCCCGCGCGGCCGGCGTGCCCGTCCTCGGCTCCTCCGAGCCCTCCAGCGACGTCGACGAACTGGTGCGGGCCGCCGAGGACATCGGCTTCCCGGTGTTCGTGAAGGCCGTCGCCGGTGGCGGCGGGCGCGGTATGCGGCGCGTCGAGGACCCGGCCCAGCTGCGGGAGTCCATCGAGGCGGCGGCCCGTGAGGCGGCCTCCGCGTTCGGCGACCCGACCGTCTTCCTGGAGAAGGCCGTCGTCGACCCCCGCCACATCGAGGTGCAGATCCTCGCCGACGGCGAGGGCAACGTCATCCACCTCTTCGAGCGCGACTGTTCCGTCCAGCGCCGCCACCAGAAGGTCATCGAGCTGGCCCCGGCGCCGAACCTCGACCCGGAGCTGCGCGACCGGATCTGCGCCGACGCCGTCCGCTTCGCCCGCGAGATCGGCTACCGCAACGCCGGCACCGTGGAGTTCCTGCTCGACCCGCAGGGCAACCACGTCTTCATCGAGATGAACCCGCGCATCCAGGTCGAGCACACGGTCACCGAGGAGGTCACCGACGTCGACCTCGTCCAGTCCCAGCTGCGTATCGCCGCCGGTGAGACCCTCGCCGACCTGGGACTGTCCCAGGAGACGGTCACCCTGCACGGCGCCGCCCTCCAGTGCCGGATCACCACCGAGGACCCCGCCAACGGCTTCCGCCCGGACACCGGCCGCATCAGCGCCTACCGCTCACCCGGCGGCTCCGGCATCCGCCTCGACGGCGGAACCACCCACGCCGGTACGGAGATCAGCGCCCACTTCGACTCCATGCTGGTGAAACTCACCTGCCGGGGCCGGGACTTCTCCACCGCCGTCAAGCGCGCCCGGCGCGCGGTCGCCGAGTTCCGTATCCGGGGCGTCGCCACCAACATCCCGTTCCTCCAGGCGGTGTTGGACGACCCGGACTTCCAGGCGGGCCGCGTCACCACGTCGTTCATCGAGCAGCGCCCCCACCTGCTGACCTCCCGCACCTCCGCGGACCGCGGCACCAAGCTGCTCACCTACCTCGCCGACGTCACGGTCAACAAGCCGCACGGCGAGCGCCCCCAGCTCATCGACCCCACCACGAAGCTTCCGCGCCACACCGGCGAGTTGCCGGCCGCCGGTTCGAAGCAGCGGCTCACCGAGCTCGGCCCGGAGGGCTTCGCCCGCTGGCTGCGCGAGTCCCCGACCATCGGCGTCACCGACACCACGTTCCGCGACGCCCACCAGTCGCTGCTCGCGACCCGCGTGCGCACCAAGGACCTCCTCGCCGTCGCCCCGGTCGTCGCCCGCACCCTGCCCGAGCTGCTGTCCCTGGAGTGCTGGGGCGGCGCCACCTACGACGTGGCGCTCCGCTTCCTCGCCGAGGACCCGTGGGAGCGGCTGGCCGCCCTGCGCGAGGCCGTCCCCAACATCTGCCTCCAGATGCTGCTGCGCGGCCGCAACACCGTCGGCTACACCCCGTACCCGACCGAGGTGACCGACGCCTTCGTCGAGGAGGCCGCCGCCACCGGCATCGACATCTTCCGTATCTTCGACGCGCTCAACGACGTCGGCCAGATGCGCCCCGCCATCGAGGCCGTACGCGAGACGGGCACCGCGATCGCCGAGGTCGCCCTCTGCTACACGAGCGACCTGTCCGACCCGAACGAGCGGCTCTACACCCTCGACTACTACCTGCGGCTCGCCGAGCAGATCGTCGAGGCCGGCGCGCACGTCCTGGCCGTCAAGGACATGGCCGGTCTGCTGCGGGCGCCGGCCGCCGCCACCCTCGTATCGGCGCTGCGCCGGGAGTTCGACCTGCCGGTGCACATCCACACCCACGACACCGCGGGCGGCCAGCTGGCCACCTACCTGGCCGCGATCCAGGCCGGCGCGGACGCCGTGGACGGGGCGGTGGCCTCCATGGCCGGTACGACGTCCCAGCCGTCGCTGTCGGCGATCGTCGCCGCCACCGACCACTCCGCCCGGCCCACCGGCCTCGACCTGCTCGCGGTCGGCGACCTGGAGCCGTACTGGGAGAGCGTCCGCCGGATCTACGCGCCCTTCGAGGCGGGCCTCGCCTCGCCGACCGGCCGGGTCTACGACCACGAGATCCCCGGCGGCCAGCTCTCCAACCTGCGCACCCAGGCCGTCGCCCTCGGACTCGGCGACCGGTTCGAGGACATCGAGGCGATGTACGCGGCCGCCGACAAGATCCTCGGCCATCTGGTGAAGGTCACCCCGTCGTCCAAGGTGGTCGGCGACCTCGCCCTGCACCTGGTCGGTGCCGGGGTGTCGCCGGAGGAGTTCGAGACGACCCCGGAGCGGTTCGACATCCCCGACTCGGTCATCGGCTTCCTCCGCGGCGAGCTGGGCACCCCGCCCGGCGGCTGGCCGGAGCCGTTCCGCAGCCGGGCCCTGGAGGGCCGCGCCGCCCCCAAGCCGGCGCCGGAACTGACCGCCGAGGACCGCGACGGACTGGAGAAGGACCGCCGCGCCACCCTCAACCGGCTCCTCTTCCCCGGTCCCACGCGGGAGTTCGAGACGCACCGCCAGACCTACGGCGACACCAGCGTCCTCGACAGCAAGGACTTCTTCTACGGGCTGCGCCCCGGCCAGGAGTACGCCGTCGACCTGGAGCCGGGCGTCCGGCTGCTGATGGGTCTGGAGGCCGTGGGCGAGGCCGACGAGCGCGGCATGCGGACCGTGATGTCCACGCTCAACGGCCAGTTGCGGCCCATCCAGGTCCGCGACACCGCCGCCGCCTCCGACCTCCCCGTCACCGAGAAGGCCGACCGCTCCAACCCCGGCCATGTCGCTGCCCCGTTCGCCGGTGTGGTGACCCTCGCGGTCGCCGAGGGGGACGAGGTCGCGGCCGGCGGCACGGTCGCCACCATCGAGGCGATGAAGATGGAGGCCGCGATCACCGCGCCCAAGGCGGGCAAGGTCTCCCGGCTGGCCATCAACAAGATCCAGCAGGTGGAGGGCGGCGATCTGCTGTTCGTGATCGGCTGATCCGCGCCGGCGGATTTCCCGATCGAGTGGTGACGGGCGTCACACCGGCGTACGGTCGTCTAGTGGACGGCACCGTTCACTGACCCGTGGTGACGGTGCCACTCCCGAGAGTGCGACGCCCATGACCAGCTCCAGTTCCGCGGCGAAGACGGCCGCCCCCGGCACCGGGGGCGGCGGAAACGCCATGGCATTGCTGGTCATCGCCTCGTGTCAGCTGATGGTGGTCCTCGACATCACCATCGTGAACATCGCCCTCCCGGACATCCAGCGCTCGCTGGACTTCTCCACCACCAGCCTGTCGTGGGTGGTCAACGCCTACACGCTCACCTTCGGCGGGCTGCTGCTGCTCGGCGGACGGACCGGTGACATCCTCGGGCGGCGGCGGATGTTCATCGTGGGCGTGCTGCTCTTCGTGCTCGCGTCCCTGCTCGGCGGGCTCTCCCAGAACGAGGCCCAACTCCTCGCCGCACGCGCCTTCCAGGGCGTCGGCGGCGCCATCGCCTCCCCGACCTCGCTCGCCCTGATCAGCACCACGTTCCGCGAAGGACCCGAACGCAACCGGGCGTTCGGGGTGTTCGCCGCGGTGTCGGCGGGCGGCGGCGCGATCGGACTGCTGGCCGGCGGCATCCTCGTCGAGTACCTCAACTGGCGCTGGGTGCTGTTCGTCAACGTCCCCATCGGACTGCTCATCGCGGCCGCCGCACCCCGCTGGATCAAGGAGTCCGAGCGCCATCCCGGCCACTTCGACATCGCCGGCGCCCTGACCTCCACCGTCGGCATGGTCCTGCTGGTGTACGGGTTCATCAGAGCCGCCCAGGAGGGCTGGCGCGACCCGTACACGCTGGGCTCGTTCGGTGCGGCGGTCGTCGTCCTCACGGCGTTCGTCCTCATCGAGCGGCGCTCCCGGCAGCCCATCACGCCGCTGCACATGTTCGCCGACCGCAACCGGGCGGGGACGTACGGCATCATGCTCTGCCTCGCCGCGGCGATCTTCGGCATGTTCTTCTTCCTGACCCTGTTCGTGCAGAACGTGCTGGACTTCAGCCCGTTGCAGGCCGGGTTCGCGTTCCTGCCGGTCAGCGCGGTCATCGCGGTCGGCGCCGGGCTGGCCTCGCGGTTCCTGCCCGTCTACGGGCCGAAGCCGTTCATGGTGGTGGGCGCGATCCTCGCCGCGGCCGGTCTCGCCTGGCTGACGCTGACCGACATCCACTCCACCTACGCGGGCAGTGTCCTCGGCCCGATGCTGGTGTTCAGCCTCGGCATGGGCATGGAGTTCGTGTCGCTGACGCTGATGGCGCTGTCCAACGTGCCCGTGCAGGAGACCGGCGCGGCCTCCGGCCTGCTCAACGCCACCCAGCAGGTGGGCGGTTCGCTGGGGCTGTCGATCCTGGTGACGACGTTCGGCACGGCCAGCGGCAACGAGACCGACAAGTTCTTCGAGCAGGCCACCCCGGCCGAGCAGCGCTTCTTCCAGCGCACCGGACAGCTGCCCGGCAAGTGGGCCGACCAGGTCCTCACCGCCGGTGTCTCGGCCGCGTTCATCGTCGCGGCGATCTTCACCGCGGTCGCCGCGCTGATCGCCGTACTCGCCATTCAGGTACGGCCGTCCGACCTGGAGCGGCTCCAGGGCAACGGCGGCGGGATGCCCTCAGCGGAGTGAGACGGCGGATGCCCTCACCTCCGTGCGGCGGCGGATGCCCTCACCGCCGTGCGGCGGGCGTCGGGACCAGCCCCAACTGCTGGGCGCGCAGGACGGTTCCGAGCCGGTCGTGGGTGCCGAGCTTGCGGTAGATGTTCGCGACGTGCTTGTGGACCGTCCGCTCCGAGATGCCGAGCCTGCGGCCCATGGCGGCGGCGGTCAGCGCGTCGGTGAGCAGGAGCAGCACGGTCGTCTCCCGGGGTGTCAGCCCCGCCGCGGCCGTTTCCGCGTCCGGTACCGCCGTCCGCCGCAGGCGTTCCAGGAGCTGCCGTTGCTGCTCGATCCCGGAGAGCAGGGGCTGGAGCCGTCCGGCGGCCCGCACCTCGTCCTCGCTGAAGTCCCGGCCCGAGCGGTAGACGAGACAGCCGGTGATGGGCGAACCGGACTCCGGAAGCGGTATCCCCAGCACATGGTCGACGTCCAGGACCTCGTCGAGCAACCGAGCGGTCCGGCTCGTGCCCCACGCCCGCCCCGCCGCCGTCCGCGCTGTCACCGGTGCCCGGTCCGGCACGGCCGCGTAGTGCCCGGCGAAGGGGTAGCCCGCGCGCAGCAGCCCCATCGCCTCCTCCCCGAGCCCGCCGAACTCCGGCGCGACGTCGGCGGACAGGCCCAGGGTGCCGCCGTCCTCGCTCCACTCGTCGAGCTTGTAGATCAGCGCCTCGCCGCCGCACAGCTCCGGCAGCGCGGCCGCCACCAGCGGCCACAGCAGGTCGGGGTCCCGTTCGTGGAGTGCGGCCACGGCCACCGACAGCATCCGTTCGTAGGCCCCGCCCAGCCCCTGTGCCACGTTCCCGCTCCGCCCGCTCACGTACGCAGTTCTACCCATACCTGCGTGTCATTCCGCCGTTCCAGAATGCAACAGCGGGGGAGAACAGGCCCGGAGGGGGTGCCTGGTTCTCTCCCTCTTCCGTGCGGGCCGCCGGGAACGGGGGACCGGCGGCCGCACGGCAGGCCCGCCTACGGGGCGTCCGGCCGCGTCGCGTCCGAGAGGGACTTGACCCCTCCGTGGGCTGTGAGGCCGCCGTCCACCGGAATGTCCGCGCCGGTGATGAACGACGACTCGTCGGAGATCAGGAACACCACGAGCGGGGCGATGTCGTCGACGCTCCCGCCGCGCCCCAGCGGCGTCTCCCGCAGGATCGCCTCGCGGAAGGCCTCCGTGGAGGCGGCTGTCATCTCCGTGTCGATGTACCCCGGGTGGATCGTGTTGACCCGGATGCCGCGCGGCCCGAGCTCCGTCGCCGCGATCTTCGACACGGCGCGCAGCCCCCACTTGCTGGCGGTGTAGGCGACCGGGTAGTAGCCGGTCAGGGCGGCGGACGAACCGACGTTCACGACGGAGGAACCCGCCGGCATCAGCGGGGCGAGGTACTGGATGCCGAGCAGCGGACCGGTGGTGTTGACCGCCTGCACCCGTGCCATGTCCGCGGCGCTCACCTCCCCGATGCGGCCGCGCTGGATGATCCCCGCGTTGTTGACCAGGCCGTGGACGTGCCCGTACGTCTCCTTCAGCTCGGCGGCCAGTTCGGCCCAGTCGCTCTCGTCGCTCACGTCGAGGCGACGGCAGCCGTCGCCCTCGGGACGTACGTCGGTGGCGACCACCTGGGCTCCGGCCCGGGCCAGGGCGGCCGCCTGCGCGGCACCCTGACCACGGGCCACGCCCGTGACGACAACGGCCTTCCCGGCCAGCCGGGTCGTGCTCTCGCTCATGCCGGACGACGTACTGGCGTGTCGACCACGAGCTGGTTCACCAGATGTGCCGGTGATGTGCGGAACCGAGCGTGCTGTGTCAGTCCCGCTCGGCGCGGGCCGCCTTCTCGGCGTGCAGCTTCTTCACGCGGGCGCCTTCCTTGCGGACCTCGGCCTGCGTGGCGCGCTCCTTGACCAGCCACTCGGGCTGCTGCTGCTTGAGCGCCTCGATCTGCTCCGTGGTGAGCGGCTCGGTCACGCCGCCGCGCGCCAGACCGGCGATGGACACGCCGAGCTTGGCCGCGACCACCGGACGGGGGTGCGGGCCGTGGGCGCGCAGGTCCTGGAGCCACTGGGGCGGATCGGCCTGGAGCTGGTTGAGCTCGGCCCGCGAGACGACACCCTCACGGAACTCGGCGGGGGTGGCCTCGAGGTACACACCCAGCTTCTTCGCCGCGGTCGCGGGCTTCATCGTCTGGGTGCTCTGGTGCTGCGTCATGGTGTCCAGGGTATCGACTGGGTGAACCTTCGCCGACCACGGCGGGTAACCTGGCCAGGTGACAGGCGTGGACGAACCCCCGAAGACAGGCCCGGCGGCACCCCCCGCGTTCCGGCTCGCCTACGTCCCGGGAGCGACCCCCGCGAAGTGGGTGCGGATCTGGCAGGAGCGGCTGCCGGACATCCCGCTGACCCTCCTGCAGCTGTCCGGCGCCGAGGCGGTGGCCGCGCTGCGGGACGGCTCCGCGGACGCCGGTCTGGTACGGCTGCCGGTCGACCGTACGTTCTTCAGCGCCATCCCCCTCTACACCGAGACCACGGTCGTCGTCGTCCCGAAGGACCACGTCATCGCCGCGGTCGAGGAGATCACCCTGGAGGACCTGGCCGACGAGACGGTGCTGCACCCCCTCGACGACGTCTTCGACTGGGAGCGGCCGCCGGGGGAGCCCGCCTTCGAGCGGCCCGCGACGACCGAGGACGCGATCGAGCTGGTCGCCGCCGGCATCGGCGTGCTCGTCGTCCCGCAGTCCCTGGCCCGTCTGCACCACCGCAAGGACCTCACCTACCGGCCGGTCACGGACGCCCCCGAGTCCTCCGTCGCCCTGTCGTGGCCGGAGGAGGCGACCACGGACCTGGTCGAGGACTTCATCGGCATCGTCCGCGGGCGCACGGTCAACAGCACGCGGGGCCGTGCCAAGGAGCAGCCCGAGGCGAAGCCTGCGAGGGCCAAGGCGTCCGGTCAGCCCAGGAAGCCCCAGCAGAAGCGGGCGGCCCCGGCCGGAGGACGCCGCAAGCCGCCCGCCGCCAAGCGGGGCAAGCCCAAGCGCAGGTCCTAGTTCCGGCCGTCGGCCGTGCCGACCCACATAGGGTGCGGGCATGATCTCGCAGGCCTATCTCTCGGAACTGTTCTCCCTCGAGAACCGCGTCGCCCTCGTCACCGGCGGCAGCTCGGGCATCGGCCGGGCCGTCGCCGGAGCCCTGGCCCGCGCCGGAGCGAGTGTCGTCGTCGTGGCCCGCAAGGAGGCGGAACTGGCCGCCACCGTCGATGAGTTGACCGCCGACGGCTGTCGTGCCGCGTGGGTCGGCGCCGACCTCGGCACCCGCGACGGCGTGCGCGCGGCGGCCGAGGAGGCGGTGCGGGCCTTCGGGGAGCCCGACATCCTCGTCAACTCCGCCGGCATCAACCTGCGGCCCCCGATGAGCGAGCTGACCGAGGACGTGTGGGACACCACCCTGGCCGTCAACCTGGAAGCCCCCTTCCTGCTGGGGCAGCGTTTCGGCCCGGGCATGGCCGAGCGCGGCTTCGGACGGATCATCCACATCAGCTCCCAGCAGGCCCACCGCGCCTTCGTGCAGAGCGGTGCCTACGGCGTCTCCAAGGGCGGCCTCGAATCGCTCGCCCGGTCACAGGCGGAGGCCTGGTCACCCCACGGCGTCACCTGCAACACGCTCGTGCCGGGCTTCGTGATGACGCCCCTCAACGCCCGCCTCGCGAACGACCCGGAGAAGGTCCAGGCGCTCGCCGCCCGCACGATGGTCGGCCGCAACGGCCTCGCCGAGGACTTCGAAGGCGCGGCGGTCTTCCTCGCGAGCCGCGCCTCCGCGTACATCACCGGCCAGTCGATCTTCGTCGACGGCGGCCTCTCCGTGCATTGACGTGGGCGCGACCGGTCCCGACGCCGCCGCGTCCGGTGCCGACCCCGTGCGACCGGTCCCTACGCTGCCGCGTCCGGTGCCGACCCCGTGCGACGGGTTTTGGTGCTGCCGTGTCCGGCGGATGGGCGTTCCGGTGCTGCCCCCGCGCGACCCGTCCGACGCTGCCGCGTCCGGTGCTGACCCGTGCGACGGGTTTTGGCGCTGCCGTCTCCGGCTGATGGGCGTCTCCGGTGCGGACCCCCGTGCGACCGGTCCCGACGCCACCGCAACCGGTCCCGGCGCTGACGCGACCGGCAGAATGGCCGCATCCGGCGCCTTCCTGGCCCCGCTCCGCGGCGGTGTGCTCTGGCAGAATCGGCCCGTGGATCGGTGGATCCTCGAACGCGAGCGCGAGCTGACGCGACTGGCCGCGGCCGCCCAGGAGGCGGCAGCCGGTGCCGGTTCGGTGGCGCTCGTCTTCGGCGAGGCGGGCATCGGCAAGTCCAGCCTGGTGAAGGCCATGCCGGAGCGGCTGCCCGCGCAGGCGCGCGTCCTCGTCGGCCAGTGCGACGACCTCGCCACCCGCCGCCCCCTCGGCCCGTTCCGCGACCTCGTCGGCAGCGTCGGCGCCGACCTCGCCCGCGCCGTCATGGAGGGCGGCGACCGCCACCGCGTCTACGAGGCCCTGCACGCCGAACTCGCCGGCACCCCGCACCCGGTGGTCCTCGTCGTCGAGGACGTCCACTGGGCCGACGAGGCCTCCCTGGACGCCCTGCGCTTCCTGGTCCGCCGGATGGAAGGGCTGCCCGCGCTGCTCGTCCTCACCTACCGCGACGACGAGTTGAGCCGCGAACACCCTCTGCGCCATCTGCTGGGCCAGGTCTCCCGCACGTCCCGGGTGCACCGGCTGCCCCTCGCCCGCCTCTCCCTCGACGCGGTGCGGGCGCTGAGCGCCTCCCGCCGGCTCGATGCCGCCCAGGTGTACGAGGTGACGTCCGGCAACCCGTTCTTCGTCGCCGAGATCGTGGCCGCGGGCGGCACCGGGGGAGTGCCCCCGACGGTCGTGGACGCCGTCCTGGCCCGGCTGCGGGGCCTGGACCCGGCGACGGTGGACGCGCTGGAGCAGCTCGCGGTCGTGCCCTCCGCCGTCGAACGGCCGTTGGTCGACGCGCTGTTCACGGACGGCGTGACCGTGCTCGCCGACGCCGAGCAGCGCGGCCTGCTCACGGTGGAGCCGGACCGGGTGACGTTCCGGCACGAGCTGATCCGGCGGGCCGTCGCCGACTCCCTGCCCGCCGCCCGCCGCATCGCCCTCAACCGCGAGGTCCTCGCCGCGCTCGTCGCCCGGCCCGGCTGCGACGCCGCCCGCATCGTCCACCACGCCGACCAGGCAGGCGACCAGGACGCCATCGCCCGGTACGGACCCGACGCCGCCAAGGACGCCGCGTGTGCCGGCGCCCACCGCGAGGCCGCCGCCCAACTCCGGCTCGTCCTGCGCGGGCGGCACCGCTACGGGCCCGCCGACCTCGCCGACCTGCTCGAACGCTACGCCGTGGAGAGCTACACCATCGCCGACTCGGCCGCCGCCGTCACCGCCCAGCGCGAGGCTGTCGCCCTGCGCCGCTCCCTCGGCGACACCCCGGGGCTCGGCGCCGACCTGCGCTGGCTGTCCCGCATCCACTGGTGGGCCGGCGACGCCGACCAGGCCCAGGAGGCCGCCCGTGAAGCCGTCGCCGTCCTGGAACACGCCGGCGACGACCGGCTCCTCGCCCTCGCCGTCAGCAACACCGCCCAACTGCGCATGCTCTCCGACCGCTACGCCGAGGCCGTCGAACTCGGCGAACGCGCCATCGCCCTGGCCCGCAAGGCCGACGACGCGGCGATCCTCTCCCACGCCCTCAACAATGTCGGCACGGCCCGCTGGCGCGGCGGCGACCCCGGCGGGCGGCTCCAGCTGGAGGAGAGCCTGGAGGTGGCGCTCGCCGCAGGGGAGGTCGAACACGCCTGCCGCGCCTACGCCAACCTCATCTGGACCCTCCTCGACAACCTCCGGTACGCCGAGGCCGACGTGTTCCTGCCCCCGGCGATGGACCTCGCCGACCGCGCCGAACACCTCGGCTTCCTGAACTACCTCCATGTGGAGCTGGCGGTACGGTGTCTCGCCGCCGCCGACTGGGAGGCGGCCGAGAAACACGCCGAGTACGGCATGCACGACTTCGTCCCCGCCCGCTGCCCCGCGCTCACCGTGCTCGCCCGGGTCCGCGTCCGCTGCGGCCGCCCCGGCGCCGGTGAACTCCTCGCCGAGGCCCGCCGGATCGCCGTACGCACCAGGGAACTCCAGCGCACCGGGCCCGTCGCGGCGGCCCTCGCCGAGGCGGCCTGGCTGCGCGGCGACCTCGCCGCCGTCACCGCCGCCGCAGGGCCCGTCCACGCCCAGGCCGACCGGCTGCCCGGTGTCCCCTACCGCGCGAGCTCGGCTACTGGCTCACCAAGGCCGGCCACCCCGTCCGGCTCGACGACTCGGACCACCCGTACGCCCTCCAGGCCCGCGGCCTCTGGAGGCAGGCCGCCACGCGGTGGCTGGAGGCGGGCTGCCCCTACGAACACGCCGGCGCCCTCGCCGAGAGCCCCGACCCCGCCGACAAACTCACCGCGCTCACCACCCTCGACGCCCTCGGCGCCGGACCACGGGCCCGGCTGCTCCGCACCGAGCTGCGCCGGATCGGCGTACAGCACATCCCGCGCGGCCCGGTCGCCGCGACCCGGGAGAACCCCGCCGGCCTCACCCGGCGCCAGCTCCAGGTCATGCGGCTGCTCGCGGACGGACTGACCAACGCGGAGATCGCCGCCCGGCTCGTGGTGTCGGTACGGACGGTCGACAACCACGTACGGGCCGTCCTCGACAAACTGGACGCCCCCACCCGACGGCACGCGGCCGACCGCGCGGCACGCCTCGGACTGCTGGCGGACGGCGAAAGCCCGCCTCCGGAGCCCGAGGGGCCGCTTCCGCACGCCGAAACGTAGGTACCCGGCGGCCCCGAGCTGGGTGACCCACACGGATGTCCGGTCGGTGGCGACGCGAGTAGAACGGGCGAATCGACACGAATCTCCGAAACGGGGGACCGCATGTCCAGCACCATCGCCCACGCGGCACGCACCGAACTCAGCGCCTTCAACGGTGAGTTGATCGGCCCCGACGACACCGCCCACGAGCAGGCCCGAGGCGTCTACAACGCGATGATCGACCGCCACCCCGCCCTCGTCGCCCGCTGCGCCGACGCGGACGCCGTCGCCCCGCGTCATCGCCTTCGCCCCGCGCCCCACGACCTGCCCCTCGCCGTACGGGGCGGCGGCCATCACGGCGCCGGCCTCGGCACCGTGGACGACGGCGTCGTCCTCGACCTGTCCCCGCTCAAGGACATCGAGGTCGACCCCGACTCCCGCACCGTCCGGGTCGGCGGCGGTTGCGTCTGGGGCGAGGTCGACCGCGCCACCAACGCCCACGGCCTCGCCACGCCCAGCGGCATCATCTCCACCACCGGCGTCGGCGGCCTCGCCACCGGCGGCGGGCTCGGCCACCTGACCCGCAAGTGCGGGCTGACCATCGACAACCTGCTGGAGGCCGAGGTCGTCCTCGCCGACGGCAGGAAGGTGACCGCCAGCGGCTACGAGAACAGCGACCTGTTCTGGGCGGTCCGTGGCGGCGGAGGCAACTTCGGGGTCGTCACCTCGTTCCTGTTCCGGCTCCACGAGATCAGCACGGTCGTCGCCGGGCCCACCTTCTGGGCGGTGGAGGACAGCGCCGAAGTCCTCGCCGCCTACCGGGACTTCATCCTGAACGCGCCGCGCGAGCTCAACGGCTTCTTCCTGCACGGCACCGTGCGCCCGCCCCGCCGTTCCCCGAGGAGATCCAGCTCCGCAAGACCGCCGGCATCGTCTGGTGCTGGACCGGCGCCGACGCCGAGGCCGCCGCCCGGGAGATGGCCCCGCTGCTCGACGCGCTGCCCGCGCCGCTGCTGCACGCGCCCATGGTGCTGCAACACCCCGAACTCCAGACGATGTTCGACGGGCTCTACCCGCCGGGCCACCAGTGGTACTGGCGCGCCGACTTCGTCGAGACCATCCCCGACGACGCCGTCTCCCTGCACGCGAAGTTCGGTGCCGAGGTCCCCACCATGCAGTCGACCATGCACCTCTACCCGATCGACGGCGCCGCCCACGACGTCGGCCAGGACGCCACGCCCTGGGCCTACCGCCACGCCAACTGGGCGTCCGTGTACGCCGGAGTCGACCCCGACCCCGCCAACGCCGAGCTGATCACACGCTGGACGGTCGACTACTTCGACGCCCTGCACCCGTACTCGGCGGGCGGTGCCTACGTGAACATGATGATGGACGAGGGGCAGGAACGGGTCCGGGCCAGCTACCGCGACAACTACGCCCGCCTGGCCCGCATCAAGGCCGACCGCGACCCGGACAACGTCTTCCGCCTCAACCAGAACATCCAGCCGGCGCCGAAGCCGACGCACGGGGCACGACCGTAGTCCGTGCGCGTCGGGCGAGCGGTGCCCCGGCTGCGGGGCGGGGCACCGCGGCGACCGCCGGCCGGTCAGGATCCGAACAGGAGCCGGTCAGGACGGGCGGGCCGAGGCCGCCAGCCAGTCGTATGCGGCACGCGCCGTGAACTCCTCCTGACCGCCGCGCAGCAGCAGGTCGGCGGTGGCGAACTCCGGGGCGTCGGCCTGGGCGGCGACGTACGGGATCGCGACGCAGCGCATCCCGGCCGCGTGCGCGGCGGCCACGCCCGGGGCCGCGTCCTCCAGGACCACGCAGTCGGCCGGGGCCGCGCCGAGCCGGCGGGCCGCCTCCAGGAAGACGTCGGGGGCGGGCTTCCCGCGCTCGACCTCGTCGGCGGAGACGACGGTGTGCAGGAAGGCGTCCAGACCGGTGCCCGCCAGGATCGCCTCGATGGCCTCCGGCGACGATCCCGACGCCACGGCCATCGGGACGCCCTCGCCCGCCAGCAGCTCGACGAACTTGCGCATCTCCGGGTACGCGCGCGTGGCGGCGCGGGCCAGCTCCAGATAGCGGCGGTTCTTCGCCTCGAACAACTCCGTCACGGAGGCCGCGAGTCCGTACTCCCGCTTCCAGATCCCGGCCGTCTCCAGGGTGCTGATGCCGACGTACCGCTCGTGGTCCGCCCAGCTGTAGCCGGGGACGCCGTACTCGGCGAGGACCTGACGGCCGGCTTCGTAGTAGTTCGGCTCGCTGTCCACGAGCGTTCCGTCGAGATCGAAGATGACCGAGGTCGGGCCGAGACTGCTCATGGCGTCCAGGATGTCAAAGGTCAGCCGGCATGGCGGAGGCCAGAGGTCAGTTCCGGGCTGCGCGGCCGATCGACTCCACCAGCGGCAGCAGCCGGTACGGCACCCGCTCGCGCAGGGCCACCTCGGTGCGGGTGCGGACCACGCCCGGCAGGCTGATCACCTTCTGGATCACGTCCTCCAGATGCGCGTTGTCCCGCGCCACCACCCGCGTCAGCAGGTCACCGCCGCCCGCGATCGAGAACGCCTCGACGATCTCCGGTACGGCGGCCAGCGCGTCGCCCACGTCGTCGAGCCGCCCCTGGGTGACTTCGATGTGCACGAACGCCAGCACCGGGTGGCCGAGGGCGGCGGGGGAGAGCGAGGGCCCCGTGCCGGTGATCACCCCGTTGCGTTCCAGCCGGTCCAGGCGGGCCTGGAGGGTGCCCCGGGCGACCCCGAGGATGCGGGCGTACTCGCGCACGCTGGTGCGCGGCTGCTCCAGCAGCAGCCGCAGGATGCGGGTGTCGAGCTCGTCCACGGCCATCGCGCCCGGTCTCCCTCGTTCATGGTCCGTTGGCCCGCCAGTGGATGGGCTGGGTCCCTTTTGACTGTGCCAATGGCCCATCCTAATCGAGGCCACTTGAGCCAGTAGCGGGGCTGATGCTGCAATGAACCCGTCGATGGCGCTGCGGACCCCCGCGGCGCCTTTTTCATGCCGGTGTGCCGAATGACGCAGGGGGCGGGAAACAGTGCTGAAGAGGGTGTTCGTGGCTCCGGACCCGGGCCGGGTGCGGCTGCGCTTCGCGGCGCGGGCCGTCGTCGGCATCGGGCTCGCGGTCGTGGTGTGCGGGCTCGCCGGGCACTCCCTCGTCGCGCCGTCACCGGCGGCTCGCCGCGCTGCTCGCCCTGTTCACCGTCACCGACGCCACCGTCCGCGGCCAGGCGGTCACCACGCGCTGC
>MWJO01000036.1 GCA_002027195.1 Streptomyces sp. GKU 895
TACGGCGGCCAGCCCCAGGCCCCGATGGCCCCGCACGCCCGGCCCGCCGCCCGCTACGGACAGCCGACCCCGCCTCCCGGCTACGGCCAGCAGCCCCCGTACGGCCAGGTCCCGGGCCAGCAGGCCCCCTACGGCGCACCTCAGGGCGTCCCGCAGGGCGCGCCTCACGCGCCCGGAGTCGCCGCCGCGCTCCAGCAGTTCAAGGAGACGCCGACCGGGCAGCGCTGGACGCAGCAGAACAAGAAGATGGTCCGCGTCGACCTCGGCATCGGCGGCCAGCCCGTGCTCGCCCGGCAGGGCAGCATGGTGCTCTACCAGGGCAAGGTCGACTTCAGCTACAAGGGCGCGGGCTTCGCCGGCCGGATCACGGGCAACGCGACCGGCCAGGAGATGCAGCTGATGCGCTGCACCGGCCAGGGCCAGGTGTTCCTCGCCGAGAACTCCACGATGCTCCACCCGATCGAACTCCAGGGCGACGGCATCTGCGTCTCCGCCGAGAACGTCCTCGCCTTCGACGAGGGCCTGCAGTACGAGGTCCGCCGCATCGAGGGCCACGGCATCCCCGGCGGCGCGCTGTTCACGATGCAGTTCACCGGCACCGGCACGATCGTCGTGAAGACCCACGGCACGCCCGTGGTCCTCCCGGTCACGCCGACGACGTTCGCCGACGCCAACGCCGTGGTCGCCTGGTCGTCCGCCGCCCAGGTGGTCGTCTCCAGCCAGGTGCGGATGCGCCGCAACGCCTACCCCGGCGACACCGGAGAGAGCGTCAACCTCCAGTTCCGGGCCGCTCCCGGCAACTTCATCGTCGTCCAGCCGTACGAGATCTGAGGGAGCCCGTCATGAACCAGCCGCTCGCGGGCTACGCCCCCGCACCCGTCACCGCCCGCATGGAGAACCACGGCAACCACATGCTGAAGGTCGCCATGCAGACCGGCAACGACCTCTTCGCGCGCGTGGGCTCGATGGTCGCCTACGAGGGCTTCGTCCAGTACGAGCCCAACCCGCCCGCCGTCCGCCAGATCGCCAAGGACTGGCTGACCGGCGAGGGCGCACCCCTGATGAAGTGCTCCGGCGACGGACTGCTCTACCTCGCCGACTACGGCGCCAACGTCGTCGTCATCAACCTCAACGGCGACGGCATCTCCGTCAACGCCACCAACCTGCTCGCCTTCGACGCGCACCTCCAGTGGGGCGTGGAGCGGGTCAAGGGGCTGGCCAAGTTCGCCGGCCAGGGCCTGTGGAACACCAAGATCTCCGGGCAGGGCTGGGTCGCGCTGACCTCCCGGGGCAAGCCGATCGTCGTCGACTGCGGCGGGGGCGAGGACGAGACGTACGTCGACCCGGACGCGCTCGTCGCCTGGTCGCCGAACCTCAAGGTCAAGGGCAAGCGCAGCTTCAAGGCCCAGTCGCTCATCGGCCGGGGCAGCGGCGAGGCCTACCAGATGGCCTTCTCCGGCCAGGGCATCGTCGTCGTCCAGCCCAGCGAGGACAGCACCGACCGTCTCCGGGTCCGGGGCTGAGGGGGAGCCAGAAACGCCATGCAGAGCCCGATTTTCGCCTACAACGACCAGCAGAGCCAGGACCGCTGGAGCCTGCAGAACAAGCAGATGCTCCGGGTCACCCTGGAGGGCCACGACGACATCCTCGCCCGCAAGGGCACGATGGTCGCCTACCAGGGGCTGATGGAGTTCGACGCCGAGTACCAGTCCAACCAGCAGGGACGCGCGCGTGCGCACACCGGCGAGGGCCTGGACCTCATGCGCTGTCACGGACAGGGCACGGTCTACCTCGCCAACCTCAAGCAGCACGTGCACCTGGTGGACGTGGAGCAGGACGGCCTCACCGTCGACAGCTCCTATGTCCTCGCCATGGACTCCTCGCTGCACCACGAGGTCATCGCCGTCGACAGCCTCTACGGCATCTCCGGCTCCGGGAAGTACCAGCTCAACATCACCGGCCGCGGCAAGGTCGCCCTCATGACCTCCGGCATGCCGCTGATGATGCAGGTCACCCCGGACAAGTACGTCAACTGCGACGCCGACGCGATCGTCGCCTGGTCGACCTCGCTGCGCGTCCAGATGCAGGCCCAGACGCATTCCTCCGGCGTCTGGCGGCGCCGCGGCAACACCGGTGAGGGCTGGGAGCTCAGCTTCATGGGCAGTGGTTACGCGATCGTCCAGCCCAGCGAGCTGCTGCCGCCGCAGAACGCCCAGATCGGGTCCGGCCTCGCCGCCCAGTACGGGATGGGACAGCAGGGGGTACGCGCTCAGAACCAGGGCAACGTCTGGAGCTGACCCCCCGGACACCATGTGTAAGGGGCGCCCGCCATTGCGCCCCTTACACATGCTCCGGCGTCACAGCCTTGCGCGCGTCCCTTCCAGCAGTCGTACGACCGACTCGTCCGCCACGTCCGCCACCTCGTCGTAGGCGAACCAGCGCAGGTCCAGGGACTCGTCGCTGATCACCTCCACGGTGCCGGCCGGGGCCAGTGCCGCGTACTGGACGTCGAAGTGCCAGTGGCAGGGCGCCGGGATGGGGTGCCGGTCCAGGCCGACCGGGCCGCCCGGCAGCAGGGTCAGGCCCGCGATCCCGGACTCCTCGGTCGCCTCGCGCAGCGCCGCGGCGGCCACCGTCGCGTCCCCCGGCTCGCAGTGGCCGCCCATCTGGAGCCACATCCGCAACTTCTTGTGAAGGGTGAGCAGCACGCGCCCGCGTGACGGGTCGATCACCAGCGCGCTCGCCGTGATGTGCCCGTCCCCGCAGGACTTCCACATGCCGTCCGGGTGGGCCGACAGGTGGTCGAGGTACGTCTGGCGCAGGTCCTCCTGGTCCTCGTAGCCCTTCAGCACGAGGACCGCGTCGTCGTACAGGCTCACTCGGTGCCGTCGCCCTTGTCCTCGTCCTTCTTCTTCAGGTCGGGCTTCTCCGCGGCCTCGCCGAGCATCTTGTCCAGCTCGGAGAAGTCCAGCTGCTCGCGGTGCACGAAGCCGTCCGGGTCGTCCAGGTCCGAGGCGGTCGGCAGCATGTCCGGGTGGGCCCACAGGCCGTCCCGGCCGTCGACACCGCGCGCGTCCGTGAGCGAGGCCCACAGGCGGGAGGCGTCCCGCAGACGGCGCGGGCGCAACTCCAGGCCGATCAGCGTGGCGAACGTCTGCTCGGCCGGGCCGCCCGAGGCGCGACGGCGGCGCAGCGTCTCGCGCAGCGCGTCCGCGGACGACAGGCGCGGCTTCGCGGCCGCGTGGACCACCGCGTCGACCCAGCCCTCCACGAGGGCCAGGGCCGTCTCCAGGCGGGCCAGGGCCGCCTTCTGCTCCGGGGTGTCCTCCGGCTGGAACATGCCCTGCTGCAACGCGTCCTGCAGCTGCTCGGGGTTCTGCGGGTCGAACTGGCCGACCACGTCCTCCAGCTTGGCGGTGTCGACCTTGATCCCGCGCGCGTAGCCGTCGACCGCGCCGAACAGATGCGAACGCAGCCACGGCACATGCGCGAACAGGCGCTGGTGGGCGGCCTCGCGCAGGGCGAGATACAGCCGCACCTCGTCCTTCGGCACGCCCAGGTCCTTGCCGAACGCCGCCACGTTCACCGGCAGCAGCGCGGCCTTGCCGGCCGGGCCGAGCGGCAGGCCGATGTCGGTCGAGCCGACGACCTCACCCGCGAGCACGCCGACGGCCTGCCCGATCTGCGTGCCGAACATGGCGCCGCCCATCGAGCGCATCATGCCGATCAGCGGGCCGGCCATGGCCTGCATCTCCTCCGGCAGGACGTCGCCCATGGCGTTGCCGACACGCTCGGCGACCGGGTCGACCAGCTCCTTCCACGCCGGCAGCGTCGCCTCGACCCACTCCGCGCGGGACCAGGCCACGGCGGAGCCCGCGCCGGACGGCAGGGACGTGGCGTCGTCGAGCCACAGGTCGGCCAGGCGGACGGCCTCCTGGACCGCGGTGCGCTCGGCGGGGCCGACGCTCGCGTCCTTGGTGCCGTCAGCGGTGCCCTGGGCGACCGTCTGGCGGGCGATCTGCTTGGCCATGTCCCAGTTCACCGGGCCGCCCTCGTACGAGAGCATCTGGCCCAGCTGCTGGAACGCGGCGCCCAGGTCGTTGGGGTTCAGGGAACCGAACATGGCAGCGAACGGGTTGTCGGCACCAGGGCCGCCGGGGCCACCGAAGCCACCGGCTCCGGGCAGCCCGCCGAAACCGAACGGGTTGGCCGGGCCCTGACCACCACCGCTCTGCTGGTCCTTCTTCTTGCCCTCGTCGCCGTCGTCCGGCTCCTCCGGCGGAAGGCCGAATCCGAATGGGGTGTCACTCACGGGATTCCTCGGCTGGTAAGGCCACCGGTGTCCCGGCGGCGCGACTGCCCGATAACACCACCCAGCGTAGACACCGCCGGCGTTCGGGCCTCGGTGCTCCGCCGACTCGCGGCCTGCGGCAGGATGGATGCCACCTGGTACGTACGCGTCACTCGCGCTCGTACTGAAGACAACCGCTGGAGACGCCCGGTGAGTTCCCCTGATCCACAGGTTCGCGCAGCGCGAAACCAGTCAACCCATTCCGGTGTGCGCGGGCCCGTCGTCGCCGTGACCGGCGCCGCGGCCGGCATCGGCGCGCTGCTCACCGAGCGGCTCGCCGCCTCGGACGAGATCAAGCAGGTCATCGCCATCGACGAGCGGCGCGGCGAGTGTGCCGCGGCGCAGTGGCACATCCTCGACGTGCGGGACCCGGCGATCGCGGACAAGCTGCGGGGCGCGGACGTGGTCGTGCATCTGGCGCTGGATCTGGACCTGGAGACGGACGCGGCCGCGCGTACGGCGTACAACGTGCGGGGGACGCAGACCGTGCTGACCGCCGCCGCAGCGGCCGGGGTGCACCGGGTCGTGCTGTGCACGTCCGCCATGGTCTACGGGGCGCTGGACGACAACGAGCTGCCCCTGTCGGAGGACGCGGAGCTGCGGGCGACCGCGGAGGCGACCGGCGTCGGGGACCTGCTGGAGATCGAGCGGCTCGCGCGGAGGGCGCCTCGGGCGCACCCCGGCCTCAATGTCACCGTGGTGCGGCCCGCCGTGCTGGTGGGAGGCACCGACACCGCGCTGACCAGGTATTTCGAGTCGCCGCGGCTGCTCGTCGTGGCCGGGTCGCGGCCGGCCTGGCAGTTCTGCCATGTCGAGGATCTGTGCAGCGCTCTGGAGTACGCCGTCCTCGAGAAGGTCGAGGGGGAGCTCGCCGTCGGGTGTGACGGGTGGCTGGAGCAGGAGGAGGTCGAGGAGCTCAGCGGGATCCGGCGGATGGAGCTGCCGTCGGCGGTCGCGCTGGGGGCGGCGGCCCGGCTGCACCGGATCGGGCTGACGCCGTCCCCGGCCGGGGACCTCGCCTACACGATGTACCCGTGGGTGGTCAGCGGGAGCCGGCTGCACGACGCCGGGTGGCGGCCGCAGTGGACCAACGAGGAGGTCCTCGCGGAGCTGCTGGAGGAGGTCTCCGGTCGGCACACGGTGGCCGGGCGACGGCTGGGACGGAAGGACGCGACGGCCGCGGGTGCGGCTGGGGCGACGGTGGCTCTGCTGGGTGCAGCTGCGGTGGTGCGGAGGGCTCGCAAGGCGCGTCGGCGGATCTGAGCGAGGTGCCCGGGGTGGGGGCTGGGCGGGGTTTCGCTCGCCCGCGCTTGCGGGGTGCCGCATCTTTGGGCCGGGCGCCGCCCCAGCGGCACGACTGCCCGCAGCTACGTAGGAGAATCCAAGGTCCACGCGCGCGTACCTGGTGAAAGCTCTATTCCGTGTTGTCCGGTGCGTGAGGCACGATGGGGTCATGGGAACCACCTACGACCACCCCGGTGAGCAGGCCGCCGACGAGCCGATCAAGCTCATCGCCATCCGCGAGACCCCGCTCTCCCTGGACGAGGTCTTCAAGGCCGTCGGGGACGACGCGGCCGGGGGCACGGCGCTGTTCGTGGGGACCGTGCGCAATCACGACGGGGGAGCGGACGTCGATCAGCTCGGGTACTCGTGCCACCCCAGCGCCGAGGCCGAGATGCGGCGGATCGCCGAGAAGGTCGTCGCGGAGTACCCCGTGCGAGCGCTGGCGGCCGTGCATCGCGTGGGCGACCTCGCGGTCGGAGACCTCGCGGTCGTCGTCGCGGTCTCCTGTCCGCACCGCGGCGAGGCCTTCGAGGCCTGCCGGAAGCTGATCGACGACCTCAAGCACGAGGTGCCGATCTGGAAGCACCAGAAGTTCTCCGACGGGACCGAGGAGTGGGTCGGCGCCTGCTGACCTGTCGACGTCTCGCTCATCCCACCTGCCACTCCCTCCAGTTGCGTAACCGCCCCCCGCACGTGAGCGTTGTCAGTGCGGATGGTTAATCTGCTGATCAGTCAGTTGCGGTCGCTCATCTGGGGTTGGGAGGTCGGCATGGCGGCGCTCGCCTGGTTGCTGATTCCGCTTGTGGCTGCGATCGGTGCCGGTGTGTGGGGCAGCTGGGCCAACCGCACCCGCAAGGTGCGCAGCGACGGGCCCGAGCTGGACGGGTATGCCCGGTTCCGCAGGGCCATGGAGAAGCAGCCCTGACGGGACGCTGACAGGGGCGTCCCGTACTGTCGTTCCATGCCACGCCGCACCGCGACGATGCTCGCCTCCACCCTGATGCTGATCGCGCTTCTCTGCGCGGGAGTCTTCATTCCGGTCCCGTACTCGGAGATGTCCCCGGGCCCGACGGTGAACACCCTGGGCGAGCACGACGGTGAGCCGGTGCTGCAGATCTCCGGACGCAAGACGTACGCCACGAGCGGGCACCTCAACATGACCACCGTCCGGGTCACCAGCGCCGACTACAAGATGAACCTCGTCGAGGCCGTCTACGGCTGGCTGGCGCACGACAACAAGGTCGTGCCGCACGACACCCTCTACCCGGACGGCAAGACCGAGGAGCAGTCCACCCAGGAGAACGCCGAGGAGTTCAGCCAGTCCCAGGAGAGCGCCAAGGTCGCCGCCCTGAAGGAGCTGGACATCCCGGTGAAGTCCTTCGTGATCGTCGCCACGGTCGCCAAGGACTCCCCGTCCGAGGGGGTCCTGCACGCCGGTGACGTCATCAAGGCCGTCGACGGAACCGCCGTCAAGCAGCCCACGGACGTCGCCGACCTGGTCACCAAGCACAAGCCCGGGGAGAAGGTCACCTTCACGATCGTGCCCGCCAAGGAGCAGGCCGCCGCGGAGAAGGAGAACAAGACGGCGACGGAGACCCAGGACGTGACCATCACGACCAAGGAGTCCCACGACGAGCTCCCGAAGCGCGCCATCGTCGGCATCACCGCCGGGACCGACCACACCTTCCCGTTCACCATCGACATCAAGCTCGCCGACGTCGGCGGCCCGAGCGCCGGTCTGATGTTCTCCCTCGGCATCTACGACAAGCTCACCCCGGGCAGCCTCACCGGCGGCAAGTTCGTGGCCGGTACCGGGACCATCGACGACGAGGGCAAGGTCGGCCCGATCGGCGGCATCGAGATGAAGACGGTCGGCGCCCGCGACAAGGGCGCGCAGTACTTCCTGACGCCCGCGGAGAACTGCGCCTCCGCCGCCAAGGACACCCCCAGCGGGCTCACCCTGGTGAAGGTGCACACCATCGAGGACGCCCTCGGCGCCCTGAAGGACATCCGCACCGGAGACACCGCCGGCCTCCCCAAGTGCACCACCAAGGGCTGACGGCACCGGCACGCGCGCGTACGTGAACGAGGGCGCCCCCGCGGCTGGGGGCGCCCTCGTCGTCGTACCGGAGGACCGGAGGACCGGGTACCGGAGTACTGGAGGACCGGAGTACCGGAGTACCGGAGGACCGGAGTACTGGAGTACCGGAGGGCTTCAGTCCTCGAACGTCGCCGACAGGGCCTCCGCCAGGCCCGGTACCAGGGCGCCGCCGGTGAGGACCTCCGTCGGGGAGTCCTTCTCGCGCAGCCGCAGGGCCGAGTCGCGGGTGCCGTCGCGCAGGACCGCGACCGTCATCCGGACCTCCTGGCGGTCGGGGTGCTTCGCGACCCACTGGGTGAGCTTCTTGCCGCTGAGGTCCTCCGGGACCTGGGCCTCGGCGGACGGCGGCAGCATCAGGCGTTCCACCGTCAGGGCGCAGCCGGCCACCGCGTCGGGCCAGGCGATGGTGCCGAGGAACTCGTCGAGCGGCTTGCCCGCCGGGATCTCCTCCTGCTCGATCGGGGTGAGACCGGAGGACTCCTGCTCGTCCTCCAGGCCGAGCTGGGCCGCGAGGGCGGGTTCCTGGGCTCGCAGTCGCGCGGTGTCTACGAGGGCGAAGAGGCGAGCGGGCTGGTCCCAGCCGAGGCCGGAGACGTACTCGTCGATCTCGAGCACGGCCCGGGTCAGGGGGCTCGCTGCCATGGGGGTGTTGGACATGGTCACAATCCTGCCTCGTTCATGGCCGGAATCGGGAACCGAGTAAAGCGTGAGTAAGTTGCATAGGTGAGGGCCTACGATCACGTGGCCCATGGACGGCCCGTGAACTCGCGGGCCTGACGGACCAACAGCGAACTTCGAGGTGCGCACCTTGGCTTTCCAGATGCCGGACCGCGGCGGAGGCCCCACGGGGCCGCGGATGAGAGTGGGCCGCCCGTCCCGGCGTGTCCGGACCCTGCTCATGACGCTGGGCGTCCTTGCCGTCCTCGGCATGGCGTTCACCATGTTCGCGGGGTTCTGGACCGACTGGCTCTGGTATCGGTCGGTGAACTACTCGTCCGTGTTCACGACCACCCTGTGGACCAAGATCGGGCTGTTCTTCGTCTTCGGTCTGCTCATGGCCCTGGCGGTCGGGTTCAACATCTGGCTGGCGCACCGGCTGCGGCCGCCGCTGAGCGCCATGTCGATGGAGCAGCAGAACCTCGACCGCTACCGCATGGGCATCGCGCCGTACAAGAGGTGGCTGCTGCTGGGGATCACGGCCCTGGTCGGCCTCATCGCCGGCGCCTCGGCGTCCAGCCAGTGGCGGACCTGGCTGATGTGGGTCAACGGCGTGTCCTTCCACGAGAAGGACCCGCAGTTCAAGCTCGACATCTCCTTCTACACCTTCGACCTGCCCTGGTACCGGTTCCTGCTGGGCTTCGGCTTCGCCGCCGCGATCCTGTCCGTGATCGCCGCCGCCCTGACCCACTACCTGTACGGCGGGCTGCGGATCACCTCCCCGGGCGCGCGCGCCACGGCCGCCGCCACCGGGCACCTGTCGGTGCTGCTCGGCATCTTCGTCGCCCTGAAGGCGGTGGCCTACTGGCTGGACCGGTACGGCCTCGCGGTGAAGTCCAGCGACTTCAAGGCGACCGACAACTGGACCGGCCTGCGGTACGTCGACGCCAACGCCTATCTGCCGGCCAAGACGATCCTGTTCTGCATCGCCGTCATCTGCGCCCTGCTGTTCTTCGCCACCCTGTGGCGGCGCACCTGGCAGCTGCCGGTCATCGGCTTCGGCCTGATGGTGCTCTCCGCGATCCTCATCGGCGGCCTGTACCCGGCCATCGTCCAGAAGTTCCAGGTCCAGCCGAACGAGCAGGCCAAGGAAGCGCCGTACGTCACGAAGAACCTCAAGGCGACCCGTGAGGCGTACGGCATCGACGACGCCCAGGTCAACGAGTACGAGGGCACGTCGAAGACGCAGGACAAGACCAAGCTGCGCGACGACGTCGCGGACGCGGCCAGCATCCGTGTCATTGACCCGAACGTCGTCTCCCCGACGTTCCAGCAGCTCCAGCAGATCCGGAACTACTACGCGTTCCCGACCAATCTGGACGTCGACCGCTACAGCAAGGACGGCAAGGACCAGGACACGGTCATCGGTCTGCGTGAGCTGAACCTCAACGGCATCCCGAAGAACAACTGGATCAACGACCACTTCCGCTACACCCACGGCTACGGCGTGGTCGCCGCCAAGGGCACCGACGCCGACTCCGAGGGCCGCCCGGTCTTCACCGAGTCCAACCTGCCCTCGCAGGGCGATCTCGGCACGTACGAGCAGCGCGTGTACTACGGCGAGAAGACCACGGAGTACTCGATCGTCGGCGGTCCCCAGAAGGAGATCGACTACTCCGACGACAACGGCGAGAAGACCTTCAGCTACACCGGCAAGAGCGGGGTCAACCTCTCCAACCCGATCAACCGGGCCGCGTACGCGGTGGCGTTCAGCGAGCCGCAGATCCTCTACTCCGGCGCGATCGGCGAGGGCTCGCGGATCCTGTACAACCGCACGCCCAAGGAGCGCGTCGAGGCGGTCGCCCCCTGGCTGACCATCGACGGCGACGCCTACCCGGCGGTCGTCGACGGCAGGATCCAGTGGATCGTCGACGCGTACACGACGACGAACGGCTACCCGTACTCCTCGCGTACGACTCTCGGTGACACCACGGCCGACTCGCTGACCGCGACGAACAACTCGCGCGCGGTGGTGGCCCAGCAGAACCAGGTCAACTACATCCGCAACTCGGTGAAGGCGACCGTCGACGCATACACCGGCCAGGTCAAGCTCTACCAGTGGGACACCGAGGACCCGGTCCTGAAGACCTGGATGAAGGCGTTCCCGGGCACGGTGAAGGACAAGAGCGAGATCTCGCAGTCGCTCATGGCCCATCTGCGCTACCCGCAGGACCTGTTCAAGGTCCAGCGCGAGCTGCTCAGCCGGTACCACGTGAAGGACGCGACGACGTTCCTGTCCGGCTCCGAGGTCTGGCAGGTGCCGGACGACCCGACCAACACCTCGGGCGACGCGGTGCCGCCGTACTACCTGAGCATGAAGATGCCCGACCAGAAGGCGCAGGCGTTCTCGCTCACGACGACGTTCACGCCCAACGGCCGGGACAACCTCAGCGCGTTCATGGCGGTCGACGCGGAGGCGGGCACCAGCGACTACGGCAAGATCAGAATCCTGAAACTGCCGACGAACACCACCGTCCAGGGACCCAAACAGGTCCAGAGCCAGTTCAACTCCGAGCAGAACATCGCCGAGACCATCAGCCTTCTCAACAGAGGCGATTCCAAGGTGGAGTACGGCAACCTGCTGACGGTGCCGCTCGACGGAGGACTGCTCTACGTGGAGCCGGTCTACGTACGCGGTGGTGGACTGAAGTACCCGCTGCTGCGCAAGGTGTTGGTGACCTACGGAGGCAACACCGCCTTCGAGGACACCCTCGACCAGGCGCTCAACAAGGTCTTCGGAGCGGAGGGCAACACCACCCCACCGCCCGAGGACGAGGGCGGGGGCACCACGAAGCCGCCCACCTCCGACAACCCGACGGTCCAACAGGCCCTGGACGACGCCCAGAAGGCCTTCGAGGACGGCCAGGAAGCCCTCAAGAAGGGCGACTGGGAGGCGTACGGCGTCGCGCAGAAGGACTTGGAGGACGCACTCCAGCGGGCCGAGGACGCGCAGTCCAAGGCGGACAAGACCACGCCGAAGCCCAGCGCGAGTCCGAGTTCCGGCCCGAGTTCCAAGCCGAGCTCCAGTCCGAGTCCGAGCAGCAGTCCCAGCGGCTGATCAGCAGCTGATCGAATGACCGTCCCCGCGCCGTGATACGGTTGCAAACAACGGCGCGGGGTGGAGCAGCTCGGTAGCTCGCTGGGCTCATAACCCAGAGGTCGCAGGTTCAAATCCTGTCCCCGCTACTGCAACGAAGGCCCGGATCCTGATCAAGGATCCGGGCCTTCGTGATGTGCGAACGGTCTACGAACGCGTGTGCCGGAGGAAGTGATGGACGTGCCGCCGTGGGGAGTTGGGGGAACTGTGTTTGACTTGTCTCTCTGTGGGCATGTCGACAAAACGCTGAAGTGACCTCACTGGCTGCGGTATACCAGGTGTACCCAGGTTGCAGGTGGTGCGACGATGGATGTTATGGGGGACAAGGCAACTCTGTACGAGACAGGGCGATTTGTGCAGCCCTCCGACCGTGACGAGGCGGTGGAGGGCGCCGAAGAGGCTGCTGAGGAAGTACGTCAGCGACTCGCCGCCGAAGCCGGCGACGTCGAGGCGATGAGCGTCCTCGGGGCCATGCTGCTGCGCCGCGGTGATCTCGACGGAGCCGAACCCCAACTGCGTGCCGCCACCGCCGCCGGTGACCGCGCCGCCGCCAACAACCTGGGTGTCCTTCTCCACCAGCGCGGTTACGCCGACGAAGCGGCCGGCTGGTGGCGGATCGCCGCCGTCGCCGGCTCCGCCGCGGCCGCGCACGCGCTCGGCCGCCACCACCGCGAGCGGGGCGACGAACCCGCCGCCGAGTACTGGCTCAGGCAGTCCGCCGAACAGGGCCACGCGCTGGGCGCGTACGCGCTCGCCGACCTGCTGGAGCACCGCGGGGACGCCGCGGCCGGCCGGTGGATGCGGGCCGCGGCCGAGCGGGGGCACCGCGAGGCGGCGTACCGGCTCGCGCGCGCGCTCGATCGACAGGCCGCCGACGAGGGGGACGACGGGGCCGACAACGGTGTCGCGCAGGCCGCGGAGGCCGAGCAGTGGTACCGGCAGGCCGCCGCGCGCGGACATCAGCGGGCCGCGCTCTACCTCGGCGCGATCCTGGAGAAGCGCGGCGAGCTCAAGGAGGCCGGGCGCTGGTACCTGACCTCCGCCAAGGACGGCGAGGCCCGGGCCGCCTGCGCGCTCGGGTTTTTGCTGCGCGACGCCGGGGACACCGAGAGCGCCGCCGTGTGGTGGCTGCGGGCCGCCCAGGACGGCGACGGCAACGCCGCCAACGCGCTGGGCGCGCTGCACGCCGAGCGGGGCGAGACCCAGACCGCCGAGCGCTGGTACCGGGCCGCGATGGACGCCGGGGACGTGAACGGCGCCTACAACCTCGGGCTGCTCTGCGCCGAGCAGGGGCGGACCGCGCAGGCCGAGCAGTGGTACCGGCGGGCCGCGTACGCCGGGCACCGCGAGGCGGCGAACGCGCTGGCGATCCTGCTGCTCCAGGTCGGGGACGCGACCGGCGCCGAGCCGTGGTTCTCCAAGGCGGCCGAGGCCGGGAGCGTGGACGCCGCGTTCAACCTCGGCATCCTCTTCGCCGGGCGGGGCGAGGAGGCGGTGGCGCTGCGGTGGTACGAGCGGGCCGCCGCCGCCGGGCACACCGAGGCCGCGCTCCAGGTCGGGATCGCGCGGCTGCGGGACGGGGACGAGCCGGAGGCCGAGCGGCATCTGCGCTGCGCCGCGGGCGGGGGGAGCCCGGAGGCGGCGTACCGGCTGGCGACCGTGCTGGACGCGCGGCGGCCGCCCGCGCCGGCGCACGAGCTGGGCGAGTCCGTGCATCTGACCAAGAGCGAGTGCGAGGAGTGGTACGAGCGGGCGGCCTCTCAGGGGCATCGGCGGGCTCAGGTGCGGGTGGGGATGCTCGCGGCGGCCCGGGGCGATGTCGTGGAGGCGGCTCGGTGGTACCGGGAGGCGGCGGAGGCCGGGTCTCGGAACGGCGCGTTCAATCTCGGGCTGCTGCTGGCTCGGGAGGGGAGCGAGCCCGAGGCCGCCGTGTGGTGGACGCGGGCCGGCTGACGCGGGGCACGGGCGGGCGGCGTTGCGGTTGGCCCTGGTCTACGCGCGTCGGGGCGAGCTGGCGGAGGGGCAGCGGTGGGCTGATCGGGCCGTGTCGCTGGGGCCGGGGGAGGTTGCGGAGCGGGCGGCCCGATTGCGGGACGCCTTGCGGGAGGAGCTGTCGGCTTGAGGGTGCGGCTGGGTGGGGGTTGCTGTAGGGCCGTTTCGCTTGCCCGCGCGAGCGGGTGCCGCTGCGCCCACCCGTGCCGCCGCAGCGGCACGACGCCCGCAGCTACGGCGGAGGTGCGGGCGCCGCAGCTGGGGCCGGCCATGAGTATCGATTTGCCTCTGCTCTCATCCTTGACGTAATGTTCAGTTCACCGACGCGGGGTGGAGCAGCTCGGTAGCTCGCTGGGCTCATAACCCAGAGGTCGCAGGTTCAAATCCTGTCCCCGCTACTGAAGGCCGAGGGCCGGAATCCGAAAGGGTTCCGGCCCTCGGTGTGTTCATGGGGTGTGGCCCACGGCTTCTGCGTACAGGGAGCGGTCCACCGTCCTCGACTCGGGCAGTGCCTCGCCCTCCGTCACCCCCTGGGCCCGGTACGCCGCCTGGAGACGGTCCGTCGTGCCCTTGCGGATCTCCCAGTCCATGCGCAGCGGCGGAGTGGACCGGAGGATCTTCCGGTCCGCCTTGAGGAGCTTCGCCAGGTACGTGACGAACGCCTCGTCGTGCTTGTAGTCCGTGGCGAAGTACGAGTTCACCGTGCGGATGTACGCCCGCAGCACCGCCACCCCGGCGTCCACGTCGTCCTGGAGCAGACTGCGGCCGTACAGCAGGCCGCCCAGCGGCTCACCGGCCGGCTGGCCGCCCAGGAAGGCGTAGCCCGGCTTGTCGTCGACCTCGCGCCACACCGGGTCGAGGAGCCAGGCGGAGTCCACGCCGCCGTTCTGGAGGGCGGTGAGGACGTCGGCGGAGCCGAGCTGCTGGTAGGTGATCTCGTCGAGGGCGCCGCCGTGCCGCTCCAGGGCCTTCTCCATGGGGTACGCGATGACGGAACCCTTGCCGATCATCGTGCCGAGCCTGCGGTCGGCCATCGACACGCTGTCCGCGGTCTCGCCGTCCTTCAGCCGCACCCACAGGCCGCTCTTGGACTCCGGGTCGGGTGAGAAGTTCCCCGCGACCCACTTGATGTCGAAGCCGCCCCGGATGCCGTTCATGACGGCCGCCTCCGGCGCCGCCCAGACCGCGTCGATGTCGCCCTTGGCGAGGAGGGGCAGCGCGTCCGGCGTGGGCAGGACCTTGAGGGTGACGTCCAGGCCCTCCTTCGTGAACTCGCCCTTGTCGAGGGCCACTTGCAGCGGCGCCACGTACTCAGCGCTCAGCGTCCCCGTCGCGATGGTCACCTCGCGGGGCTCGGCGAGAGGCCGCGCGGGCGGCGCGCCCTGCTGGCAGCGGGCGGGTTCCCGGGTCGGGGAGAGGTCGGCGGGGTCCGTCCACGCCGTGTCCCCGCAGCCCTCCACCGGGCGGATCGTGCGGTGGCCCACGTTGGTCTTCGGCCGCGTGTCCGAGTCGTACGGCGACCCGCCGCAGGCGGATGTGGTCAGGAGTACGGCCGTCGCGGCGGCCAGCGCGCAGGTGTGCTTCCCCGTGGCTCTCACGACTGCCCCCGCCCTCGGTCACGTGGCGCCCAGGGGGTGAGCAACCGGCCCACCACCCGCACCAGTTCGGAGAAGACGACACCGAGCACGGCGACGCACACGATGCCCACGAACATCACGTCGTTCTGGAACAGCGCCCGCGAATCGAAGATCAGATGGCCCAGGCCGTCCGTCGCCGCGATCTGCTCCGAGGCGACGATCACCAGGACCGCCACGCCCGCCGCGATCCGCGCGCCCACCAGGACGGCCGGGAGCGAGGCCGGGAGCAGGACATGGCGGAACATCTGCCAGGGCGAGGCGCCGAAGACCTGGCCGGCGTCGAGGTGGCCGGAGGGGATCGCCATGACCGCGGACATCGTCGAGATCCACACGAAGAAGAAGACGGTCGTCGCCACCAGGGCGACCTGCGGACCCTCGCCGAGGCCGAACATGTTCAGGAAGACCGGGAGCAGGGCGAGTTTCGGGACCACGTACAGGGCGTCCAGGAGAGGTTCGAGGGCCGCCCGGACCAGGGAGAGGGAGCCCATCAGGAGGCCCAGCAGATAGCCCGCCGCCGTGCCCAGCGCGTAGCCGGCGAGGACGCGTCTCAGCGTGGCCCACACGTCCGGCCACAGATCGCCCGCCGCCGCCCGGTCCCAGCCGTCCGCGAAGATCGTGGACGGGGCCGGGTAGACGCGGGCGTCGATCCAGGCCCGGTCCGCGGCCAGTTGCCACAGCAGGACCAGGGCGAGGGGGACGGCCGCCGCGAGGGACAGCTCCACGGCCCTGCGGCGGCGGTGGGTTCGTACGGGATGGAGTTCCCGCGGGCCCGGGGCGCGGACGAGTACCGACTCCCGGTCGGGGGCGAGTGTCGTCATGCCGGTACCGCCTCCTTGCGCAGCAGGTCCCACAACTCGCTCTTCAGGGACGTGAATGCGGGGGTGTCGCGGATGTCGCCGGTGCGCGGGCGGGGGAACGGCGGGCGGTGCTCGGCGATGACGCGGCCCGGGCGGGCGGACATGACCAGGACCCGGTCGCCGAGGACGATCGCCTCCTCCAGGCTGTGCGTGATGAACAGGGTGGTCGTGCGCAGGGCTTGGGTGAGCTCCAGCAGCTCGTCCTGCAGGATCACCCGGAGTTGGGCGTCCAGCGCCGCGAACGGCTCGTCCATCAGCAGCAGTTCGGGTTCCACGGCCAGCGCCCTGGCGATCGCCACGCGTTGCCGCATGCCGCCCGACAGGGCGGCCGGGTAGGCGTCGGCGAAGTCGGCCAGGCCGAGGCGGGCCAGCCAGGAGTCGGCGCGGACGTTCGCCTCCCGGCGGGGGACCCGTTGGACGTCGAGGCCGAAGCGGACGTTGGCGCGGACCGTCTTCCAGTCGTAGATGCCGTAGTCCTGGAAGATCATGGCGGCCGGGCGGGGTGTGGCGGCGCGGATCTCCAGGGTGCCCGTGCTGGGGCGCAGCAGGCCGGCGGCGATCCGCAGCAGGGTCGACTTGCCGCAGCCTGAGGGGCCGACCAGGCAGACGAACTCGCCGGGGGCGACGGTGAGGTCCAGGGGACCGAGGGCGTCGACCGTGCGCGGCGGGCGGCCGAAGGTTCGGGTGAGGGCGGTGGCGTGGAGTTTCGGATGCGGATCGGCGACGGTGGGGTCTGGGTGCGGTTCTCCCACGGTTGCTCCTTGCGGAGTGTCCGGTACGAAGTGGGGGGCGTCGCACGACGATATGACGGACCGTCAGATTCGGGAAGCCTGTAGGCAGCACAAAGCCCCGGTGCCACAGGGGCGCCGGGGCTTCGGACGGGCTTGCTTACGCCGCCGCGCAGTTGGGGCAGATGCCGCGGTACGTCACCTCGACGTCCGAGACCTGGAAGCCGAAGCGCTCGGAGTCGGGCAGGTCGGCCAGCGGGTTGCCGCTGGGGTGGACGTCCTTGATCGCGCCGCACCGGGCGCAGACCAGGTGGTGGTGCGGACGGTGCGCGTTGGGGTCGTAGCGCTTGGCGCGCTTGTCGGTGGCGACCTCGAGGACCTCGCCGAGCGAGACCAGCTCGCCCAGCGTGTTGTAGACGGTGGCCCGGGAGATCTCGGGCAGCTTGGCGACGGCCCGGGAGTGGACCTCGTCGGCCGTCAGGTGGACGTGTTCGCCGTCGAGGACCTCGGCCACGACGCGCCGCTGCGCGGTCATCCGCCATCCACGTCCGCGCAGCCGTTCCAGTAGGTCACTCATACGCGAAAGCCTAACAGAAGGGGACCAGGTCGCGAATGGGTGTGATTTTAGACTTCGTCTAATCTGACTCAGCGGGACAGGGTCATCTGCTCTCGCGCAGGTGCCCAGCAGCGGATGATGTCGCGCACCGAGACGATGCCGGCGGGCTCGCCCCGGTCCAGGACGATGAGGTGGCGGAAGCCGCCGTGGGCCATCGCCCGCGCCGCCTCCTCCAGGGTCCAGGACGGCGCCGCGAAGACGACGTCGGTGGTGGTGTGCGCGTGGGTGGGCTCGGTGTCCGGGTTCTGGCCCAGGCCCACGGAGTTGAGGACGTCGCGTTCGGTGAGGATGCCGATGCCGGTGCCGTCGGGGTCGAGGACCACGGCCGCGCCGACGCGGCGGGCGGACATCAGGGCGGCTGCCTGGCGGAGGGTGTGGGTGGGGCCGATGGTGAGGACGACTGTGCTCATGGCGTCGCGGACGAGCATGGGTGCGGAGTCACCTCCTGAGGAACCATCGGATTTGTTCGATGGTTCACAAGTTCACAAATGAGGGTCCCCTCAGAGTCGCAGGTAAAGCGCGGGTCAACAAGGGGGCGCGTGCGGCCAATTGAGGGCGCACGCGCTCATCTGCGCTTTTCGGTGCGGCGGCGAGGAACGATCAGTACCGCTCGTTCAGATAACCCAGCAGCTCGTCGTGGAGCAGCCCGTTCGACGCGGCCGCGTTGCCGCTGTGCGGGCCAGGGCGGCCGTCCAGGCCGGTGAAGCTCCCGCCGGCCTCGGTGACGATGATCGCGTTGGCGGCCATGTCCCACAGGGAGAGCTCGGGCTCGGCGCAGATGTCGACGGCACCCTCGGCGACCAGCATGTAGGGCCAGAAGTCGCCGTACGCGCGCGTGCGCCACACCTCGCGGGTCAGGTCCAGGAAGCCGTCCAGCCGGCCCTGCTCCTCCCAACCGGTCAGCGAGGAGTACGCGAAGGAGGCGTCGGAGAGCTTGCCGACCTGGGAGACACGCAGCCGGGAGGCGGAGGAGAGGCTGCGGCCGGTGAAGGCGCCGTGGCCCTTCGCGGCCCACCAGCGGCGGCCCAGCGCGGGGGCGGAGACCACGCCGACCACCGGCTGGAAGCCGCCTTCGCCCGCCTCCATCAGGGAGATCAGGGTGGCCCAGACGGGGACGCCGCGGACGTAGTTCTTGGTGCCGTCGATCGGGTCGACGACCCAGCGGCGGGGGCCGGTGCCCTGGACCCCGTACTCCTCGCCCAGGATCGCGTCGCGCGGACGCGCGCGCTGCAACTGGGTGCGGATCAGGTCCTCCGCCGCCTTGTCCGCCTCGCTCACCGGGGTCATGTCCGGCTTCGTCTCGACCTTGAGGTCGAGGGCCTTGAAGCGGGCCATGGTGGCGGCGTCGGCCGCGTCCGCGAGGACGTGGGCGAAGCGGAGGTCGTCGAGGTAGTCCGGCATGTGACGAACGGTATCTGCCGGGGGTGGTACGGGGCTACAGGGGCCGGAGTGTGGACAGCCGGGTGGGCAGGTGACGGTGTGCGCGCCCCCCGGCGCGTCCGCGAACCCTTGACAGTGCCCCCACGCGCGTCAAATCTGGGCGCAGAGCCGCTCGCCCCTAGGAGGCGATGATGCCTGCAGCGAGGGAATCCCTTCTGGACGCCGCTTACACGGCGCTGGCGCGCCGGCCGTGGTCCGCCGTGCGGATGGTGGACGTCGCCGCGGCGGCCGGAGTGTCCCGGCAGACGCTGTACAACGAGTTCGGCAGCAAGGAAGGCCTGGCCCGCGCGCTCGTCAGAAGGGAGGCCGACGGCTACCTCGCCGGCGTCGAACGCGCCCTCGCCGCCCACACCGACCCCCGCGAGCGGCTGACCGCCACCGCCGAGTGGACGGCCGCCACAGCCCGTGAGAACGCGCTCGTACGGGCCATGCTCACCGGCTGCTGGAGCGAGCGGCTGCCCGCGCCGACGCTCACCGCGGTCCCGTCCTCCTCCGCGGTACCGGCACAGCGCCGCGCCGACGGCCCGCTGCCCTCACCCGGCGACTTCGTGGCGCTCGTGCGCGACCGTGCCGTCGCGGTGCTGGGCGGACCCGGAAAGGCCAAGCCGGACACCGCCGAGCTGGCCCGCTCCTGCGAACTCGCCGTACGGCTCGCCATCTCCTGCGTGTCTGCGCCACCGGGGGAGGGAGGCGTCACCGACCTGGTGCGCGCCGCGCTGTACCGGCAGCCGGTCTGAGAAGCCGTGATCAGTGCGCCGAGCCCGACAGCTGCAGGCCGATCACGCCGACGATGACGAAGCTGATCGAGACGAGCTTCAGCGTCGAGACCAGGTCGCCGAGGAAGATCATGCCGTAGATGGCGGTGCCCGCCGCGCCGATGCCCGTCCACACCGCGTACGCCGGGCCCACGTCGAGCTTCTTCAGGGACAGCGTCAGCAGACCGAAGCTGCCGAGGGCGAAGATGCAGAACGCGATCGTGGGCCAGAGCCGGGTGAAACCGTGGGAGAGCTTCAGACACACGGCGAATCCGGTCTCGAGCAACCCGGCCACCACCACCAGCAGCCACGCCATGTGCTGTCCTCCCGTAGGTCCGGCCGGTCCGGCTCGGTGCGATTATGCACTTACCGGACTCGTGGACTCACAAACAACGCGGAGGTCAGTCGCCTTCCTTCCGCTCACGCGTGGCCAGCAGCCGGCGCAGTGAGTAGAGGCGGGCGGGGTCCGCGTGGCCGTCCGCCACCCACTGGTCGAGCGCGCAGTCCGGCTCGTCATGACTGCACGCGCGCGGGCAGCCCTCGGTTCCCGGTTCCAGGTCGGGGAACGCGTGGATCACCCGGGACGGGTCCACATGGTGCAGGCCGAACGACCGGACGCCCGGGGTGTCGATGACCCAGCCGTCGTCGCCGTCCAGGGGCAGCGCCAGCGCCGAGGTCGTGGTGTGCCGGCCGCGGCCGGTCACCGCGTTGACGTGGCCCGTCAGACGGCGACGGTCCGCCGGCACCAGCGCGTTCACCAGGGTCGTCTTGCCGACGCCGGAGTGCCCGACGAACGCCGTGATCTTGCCGTCGAGCTGCTCGCGCACCCGGGCCGCCGCGTCGCCGTTCTCCAGCTCCTCGCGGCTGGTGACGACGTAGGGGATGTCGAGGTCGCCGTACAGCTCCAGCAGCTTGTCGGGCGGGGCGAGATCCGACTTCGTCAGGACCAGGAGCGGTTCCAGACCGCCGTCGTACGCCGCGACCAGGCAGCGGTCGATGAGCCGCGGGCGCGGCTCGGGGTCGGCGAGGGCGGTGACGATGGCCAGCTGGTCGGCGTTGGCGACGACCACCCGCTCGTACGGGTCGTCGTCGTCCGCCGTGCGGCGCAGCACCGAGCTGCGCGGCTCGATGCGCACGATCCGGGCCAGGGTGTCCTTCTGACCGGAGAGATCACCGACGATGGCGACCCGGTCACCTACGATCGCGGCCTTGCGGCCCAGTTCGCGGGCCTTCATCGCCATCACGATCCGGTCCTCGACCAGACAGGTCAGCCGGCCCCGGTCGACGGTGAGGACCATGCCCTCGACCGCTTCCTCGTGCTTGGGGCGGATGTTCGTACGCGGCCGGTTGCCCTTGCGGTTGGGGCGGGAGCGGATGTCGTCCTCGTCGGTGTGCTTGCCGTAGCGGCGCATGGCGGTGGTCCCTATGCCCCGAGCATCCCGGTCCACAACTCCGGGAAGTCCGGCAGCGTCTTGGCCGTCGTCGCCACGTTCTCGATCTGGACGCCCTCGACCGCGAGGCCGATGATCGCGCCGGCCGTCGCCATGCGGTGGTCCTCGTAGGTGTGGAAGGTGCCGCCGTGCAGGGTGCGCGGGCGGATGTGGAGGCCGTCGGCGGTCTCGGTGACGTCACCGCCGAGTTCGTTGATCTCCTTGGTGAGCGCGGCCAGCCGGTCCGTCTCGTGCAGGCGCAGATGCGCGACGCCGCGCAGGGTCGAGGGGGAGTCGGCCAGGGCGGCGACCGCCGCGATGCCCGGGGTCAGCTCGCCGACCTCGCTGAGGTCGACGTCGATGCCGTGAATCCCACCCGAACCGGTGAACACCAGCCCGTACTCGGTGAGTTCGCAGGAACCGCCCATCTCGGTGAAGATCTCCCGCAGCTTGTCACCGGGCTGCGTGGTGCGGGCCGGCCAGTCCGGGATCACCACCTTGCCACCGGTCACCAGGGCCGCCGCCAGGAACGGCTGGGCGTTGGAGAGGTCCGGCTCGATGGTCAGATCGCGGCCGAGCAGCGCGCCCGGCGTCACCCGCCAGACGTTCGGCTCCCCGCCCGACTCCGGGGTGTCCACCTGGGCACCGACCGCGCGCAGCATGTCGACGGTCATGCGGATGTGGGGGAGGGAGGGGAGGCTGGCGCCGATGTGGCGGACCTCGACGCCCTGGTTGAAGCGCGGGCCGGACAGCAGCAGCGCGCTCACGAACTGGGACGAGCTCGACGCGTCGATCTCCACCGGGCCGCCGTCCAGCGCGCCTGAGCCGTGGACCGTCAGCGGCAGCGCGCCACGGCCGTCGTCGTCGATCCGGGCGCCGAGGACACGGAGGGCGTCGATGACGCCGTTCAGGGGGCGCTCGTACGACCGGGGGTCGCCGTCGAAGCGGACGGGGCCGTGCGGCGAGGGCGGCGACCGGGGGCAGGAAGCGCATGACGGTGCCGGCGTTGCCGACGTTCACGGTGGCGGGGCCTCGGAGGCCGGCGGGGAGTACGCGCCAGGTCTCACCGGTACCGTCGGGGCCCACGCCCTCCTCGATGCCCACGCCCATTTCTCGGAGGGCGGCTGCCATGAGGAGGGTGTCGCGGGAGCGGAGGGGGCGGCGCAGCCAGCCGGGTTCTGAGGCGAGGGCCGCGAGGACCAGGGCGCGGTTGGTGACGGACTTCGACCCCGGGACATGGACTGTCGCGTCGACGGCTCCGCTCGCATAGGGGGCGGGCCAGAGGGCGGTTTCTGAGGGGTTCAAAGCCATGAGGTCCACTTTAGTGGGGGGCTGTGGTTCGGGTGCTGCGCCGTGGGGGCTGGTCGCGCAGTTCCCCGCGCCCCTGTGATGCGCCCCTTCGGGGCTGCATCACACCTCCAGTAGCCACCTGCCGCCCCCTATCAGCGAACACAGACTCACCGCGTGGAACAGGAACAACCACAACCCCCCGGGTACATGCGTCAGCCGCGACAGCTGGTCCGCGTCCGAGTCGCCCGCGCCGCCCCTCGCCCGCTTCGCCTGCAACTCGAAAGCGGGACGGACCCCGCCCAGCAGCAGGAACCACACCACCGCGTACGCGAACGCCGCCTGCACCTGAGGGCCCGCCAGCCACGACACCACCACGAACGTGCCGCCCGTGAGGATCACCGTCAGGGCGCCGTACGCGTTGCGGATCATCACCAGCATCGCCACCAGGAGGGCGGTCGCCACCCACAGCAGGAGGGTGATGCGGCCCGCCGCGAGAAGGGCGGCGCCGCCGAGGCCCAGCAGCGGGGGAGCGGTGTAGCCGGCGGAGGCGGTGAGGATCATGCCGATGCCGTACGGCTTGCCCTTGCTGACGGTCAGGCCGCTGGTGTCGGAGTGCAGCCGTATGCCGGTCAGCGTGCGGCCCGTCAGCAGGGCTACCAGGCCGTGGCCGCCCTCGTGGGCGATGGTGATGGCGTTGCGGGAGATACGCCACAGGGCGTGCGGGACGACTATGGCGAGCGCCGCGACCAGGGTGGCCAGAACCACCCACAGATCGGGATCGGGCTGGGTGCCGACGAGCTCGTCCCAGAGAGAGGACGCGGTACTGGTGTCCATGTTCGGCGGTGGCTCCCTCTCCTCGTACGGAGTCTGGCAGTGTGGCACGTATGTGCGGACGGTATGCAGCAAGTCGTAGGCCCGAGGATCTCGCAGGAATCTTTGAGATCGAGCAGTGGGAACCCGAGGAGACTCTCGCCCCCGACTACAACGTGGCCCCGACCAAGGAGGTCTACGCCGTCCTCGACCGTCCTCTTAAGGACGCCGACGATCCGAAGCCGGTTCGGCAGTTGCGGAAGCTGAAGTGGGGACTGGTGCCGAGCTGGTCCAAGACCCCCGAGGGCGGCGCCCGGATGATCAACGCCCGGGCGGAGACCGTGCATGAGAAGCCGTCCTACAAGCGGGCCTTCTCCTCGCGCCGCTGCATCATCCCCGCCGACGGCTACTACGAGTGGGTCACCGCCGCCGCCGAGCGGGAGTTGGAGGTCGAGGGGAAGAAGAAGCGGCCGCGCAAGCAGCCGTACTTCGTGCTGCCGGCCGACGGGTCGGTGTTCGCGATGGCCGGGCTGTACGAGTTCTGGCGGGACAAGACCCTGCCCGACGACCATCCGCAGGCCTGGTGGGTGACCTGCTCGGTGATCACGACCGAGGCCGAGACGAGCCCGCTCGCGGTGGCGCCCGCCGAGGGGCCGCGCGCCCTCGCCGACATCCACCCGCGGATGCCGCTGATGCTCACCCCGGACCGCTGGGACTCCTGGCTGGACCCGTCCCGTACCGATGTCGAGGACCTGCGCTCCCTGCTCGCGCCGCCCCCGCCCGGCCTGATGCGCGCCTACCCCGTCTCCACCGCCGTCAGCAACGTCCGCAACAACGGGCCGGAGCTGCTGAAGGAGCTGGAGGGGCCCGAGGAGGGCACACTCTTCTGACGTGACCACCACTGAGATCGTCAGCACCGACGCCGGGGACGCCCGGATCACCTGGCACAGGGCCACGAAGAAGGCGCGGCTCGTGCTCGCCGTCAGCCACGGGGCGGGCGGTGGCATCGAGGCGCGGGACCTCCAGGCCCTCGCGCACACCCTTCCCGGCCACGGCGTGACCGTCGCTCTCGTCGAGCAGCCCTGGCGGGTGGCGGGCAAGAAGCTCGCCCCCGCGCCCAGGACCCTCGACATGGGCTGGCGCGGGATCTGGCCCGCGGTCGCGAAGCCGGGGCTCCCGGTCGTCTCCGGCGGACGCAGCGCCGGGGCCCGGGTCGCCTGTCGTACGGCCGTGGAGCTGGGCGCAGCCGCGGTGCTCGCCCTCAGCTTCCCGCTGCATCCGCCGGGCAAGCCGGAGAAGTCGCGTGCCGGGGAGCTGCTCGGGGCCGGGGTGCCCACACTCGTCGTACAAGGAGGGAACGACCCCTTCGGGAAGCCGGACGAGTTCCCGGCCGGTGGCGGTTACGAGCTGGTCGAGGTGCCGTACGGCGATCACGGGTTCGCCGTGCCGAAGCGGGCGGAGATCGGTCAGGACGAGGCCGTGACGGTCATCACGGACGCGGTCTTGAAGTGGGCCCAGTCACTCGGGTAAAGAGCCGGGAATGTTGGGCGGCGGACCTCTGTTGAGCCGGACAGAAGTGCTCACACGTCTGAGGAGAGGAAGTCCGCCGCATGGGTTCGACCTTCTGCCCGACCCGCAGCAGCCGCGCTGACCTGGACTGGACGGTGCTGCACGCGGGCAAGACCACGCCTATTCGAGGCGCGGCGGGCACGGGTAGTCGTCTATCCTCCGATTCTGGTGGCATCGGCTTCGGTGCTGCCCAGAAACTTGAGGAGGTGGGTCCGGTTCCCGGTACCGACGCAGGGACCGAACACGGCCAGGCGGAGCAGCCCGAGGGCCAGGGCACGAGCGTGGAGACCGGCAAGGAATCCACCGCCGAGCGCAGCGCGCGCTTCGAGCGGGACGCGCTCGAATTCCTCGACCAGATGTACTCGGCCGCCCTGCGTATGACGCGCAACCCGGCCGACGCCGAGGACCTGGTGCAGGAGACCTACGCCAAGGCGTACGCGTCCTTCCACCAGTTCCGCGAGGGCACCAACCTGAAGGCCTGGCTGTACCGGATCCTGACCAACACGTTCATCAACTCGTACCGCAAGAAGCAGCGTGAACCCCAGCGCTCCGCGGCCGAGGAGATCGAGGACTGGCAGCTGGCGCGTGCCGAGTCGCACATGTCGACGGGTCTGCGCTCCGCCGAGTCGCAGGCGCTGGACCACCTGCCCGACTCGGACGTGAAGGAAGCACTCCAGGCGATCCCCGAGGAATTCCGCATCGCCGTCTATCTGGCGGACGTTGAGGGCTTTGCCTACAAGGAGATCGCGGACATCATGGGGACACCCATCGGTACGGTGATGTCCCGGCTGCACCGGGGCCGCCGGCAACTGCGCGGCATGCTCGAGGACTACGCGCGTGAGCGCGGACTGGTCCCGGCCGGCGCCGGAGAGTCGGACGAAGCGAAAGGTTCGGGCTCATGAGCTGCGGAGAGCCGCACGAGACGGACTGCAGTGAGGTACTCGACCATCTCTACGAGTTCCTCGACAGCGAGATGCCGGACGTCGACCGCGACAAGTTCAAGCAGCACTTCACGGAGTGCTCGCCGTGCCTGGAGAAGTACGGGCTCGAAGAGGCCGTGAAGAAGCTCGTCAAGCGCTGCTGCGGCCATGACGACGTCCCCACCGACCTGCGCGCCAAGGTGCTCGGGCGGCTCGACCTGATCCGTACCGGGCAGGCCGTGCCGGACCACGACGTCGCCGCCGCACCGGCCGCGCCGCAGGAATCCTGAACGCACGGTCGTCACTCGAACGTGCTAATCCGCGGGTCATAAGCCCGCGGACCTCCCCCTCACCGCCCTAGGCTCGCCTGCTGGAAGCGCGTGCCCGGGGAGGGGTGTATGGAGGCGGTACCCACACGGGCACGTGTGTACGTCGGCGGCGTGGTCCTCGCGGCCCTGTACTGCCTGCATCTGCTGCCGTCGGTACGCGCCCCGTGGTGGGTCATAGCCCTGCTCGCCGTCCTCTACGCCGGCGGCGAGCGGCTCTCCGGCTCGTTCTATCCCGTGCTGCTCGCCGGCGCCTTCCTGCTGCCGCCGCCCGCCGCCGCGCTCGTCGCGGTGCCGGGGGCGCTGCTGGCCCCGGTCGCGCGCCGGCCCCGCCTTGTGCGGCGGATCTGGCGGGCCTCCCAACTCGCTGTCGCCGCCTGGGCCGCGTCCCGCGTGCACTGGGCGCTGGGCGGCGTGACGCCGTCGTCGACTCCGACTTTCCCTACGCGCTCCTCCCGGCGGGGGCGGCGGTCGGCGTCTTCTGCCTGCTGCTGACCGTCCTGGACGGCGGCATCCTGGCGCTCGCGGAAGGCGTCCCGGCCCGTCTCGCCTGGCGGGGCCTGTTCGTACGTTCCCTCGCGCCGATCGCCGTGCACGGGCTCGCCGGGCTCATGATGGCCGTCCTGTGGCGCAGCCCGTACGGGCCCGTCGCCGCGCTGCTCGTGCTGCTGCCGATGTGCGTGTCCTGGTGGGCGTTCGCGCAGTACCACCGGGAGCGGGCCGCCCACCAGGCCACCATCCGGGCGCTGGTCCAGGCCGTCGACATCAAGGACGAGTACACGCGCGGGCACAGCGAACGCGTCGGCCAGGCCTCGATGATGATCGCCCGCGAGCTCGGCATGGACGAGGGCCGCATCGAGGTCCTCCGCTTCGCCGGCATCCTGCACGACGTGGGCAAGCTGGGCGTCCCGACCCGGCTGCTGCGCAAGGACGGGCCGCTGACGCCCGAGGAACGCCGGGTCATCGAGCTCCACCCCGAGTACGGGCACGAGATGGTGCGGGGCATCTCCTTCCTGGGGGAGGCGCGGGCCGCCGTACTGCACCATCACGAACGGCTGGACGGCAGCGGGTACCCGTACGGGCTGGTCGGGGCGCAGATCCCCGAGTCGGCGCGGGTGGTGGCGGTCGCCGACGCCTTCGACGCGATGACGTCCACCCGGTCCTACAGCAGGGCCCGGCCCGTGGGCACCGCGCTGGAGGAGCTGGAGCGGTGTGCGGGGACGCAGTTCGACCCGCGGATGGTGACCGCCCTCGTCCGGGCGCTGGGGCGGCACGGCTGGCATCCCGCGGTGACCGCGGACGAGGCCACGCGGGTGCCGGGGCCGCGGCGTCCGGTGGGGAACCGGCCCGGGGTACGGCCATGACGCCGGGGCGCTCACCGGTTGTGCCGACCACGGTCCGGGATACGGCCATGACCGCGCGGCGCCCACCGGTCCTGCTGACCCTCGTCCACGGCTGCGCCGCCCTCGTCGTCGCCGCCTCCCTCGCCGCCACCTTCTGGACCGGCCTGGCGGATCGGGGCGTCGCGGTCGCCTTCGGAGTGCTCATCGCCGTCGGTGAGCTGACCCGGTGGACCGGCGCCCAGGTCAGGGAGGCGGCGCCGCTCGGGGCCGCGGGGGCGCTGTCGTACGCGCTGCTCGGGGCGGACGCCGGGCGGGCCACGCAGCACGGGGTCGCCCAGGTCGTCGCCGTCGTCGTCGCGGCCGGGCTGCTGGGCAGCGTGCCGCACATCTGGCGGGGCGACGGACGGACACCGGACCATCTCGCGCGGCGCGTGCTCAGCACCGGCTTCGCCGCCGTCTGCTTCCAACCCCTCTACAACCAGGGCGTGTTCACCGCCTGGGGCGGACCGGCGTACGCGCTGCTGCTGCTCGCGCTGCTCGCCCTCACCGCGCTGTGCGACGCCGTGCTCGCCGCGGCCCTGCGGCACTCCCGCACCCGCTGGCCCTTCGGCCCGCTGCTCCGCGACGAGCTGCGGGCGCTGCTCGGCATCGGCTCCGCCGTCTGCGCGACCGGCGCCGTCATGGCCCTCGCGGTCGCCGTCGTCGGCCTCTGGGCGCTGCCGGTGTTCTGCGTGCCGCTGCTGCTCACCCAGCTGTCCTTCCGCCGCTACGCCGCCGTCCGGGCCACCTACCGGCAGACCATCGCCTCCCTCGCCCGCGCCACCGAGATCGCCGGATACACCCCCGCCGGGCACGCCCGCCGCGTCGCCGCCCTCAGCCGGGCCGTCGGCCGGGACCTGGGGCTGTCCGGGCGCGATCTCACCGTCCTGGAGTACGCCGCCCTGATGCACGACATCGGACAGCTCAGCCTCGTCGATCCGGTACCGGCCGGGGCCACCGCCCCGCTGCCCGCCGAGGAGCAGCGGCGCATCGCGCTGCTGGGCGGCGCCGTCGTACGCCAGACCGGGGTGGACGGGGCGGTCGCCGTGGTCGTGGAGCGGCAGGCCGACCCGTACCGGCAGCAGCCGGTCGCCGCCCGGATCGTACGGACGGTGAACGCGTACGAGGAGAAGGCGCGGGACGCCGGGCCCGGCGGGCCTCTCACCGCACTGGAGGAACTTCGCCTCGCGACCGCGGGGGAGCATGCGCCGGAGGTGGTGGAGGCGCTGGCCAGGGTACTGGCGCGAGACTGTCTGACCCTGCCCCGGGCTGGGTAACCCATGGGTAATGAGCGCCCTTCCAGCCGCACGTGGTTGGATGCGAAGGAGAGGGATTCCGGGGGCAGTGGCGAGGTCACTGAGGGCAACTGGCAGGCGGGAATCGTGAGGATCTTCGGCAAAGGACGGCACCGGCCCTCCGCCTCCTGGCGGCAGGCCACCGACCGCGCGTTCACGCTGATCGGCGACGGCCGGTACGAGGACGCGGGCGCGCTGCTGACGCGCGCCGCCGATCTGGAACCGTGGCTGTCCGAGTCCTGGTTCAATCTCGCCCTGCTGCACAAGTTCCGGCACGACTGGGAGCAGGCGCGGGCGGCCGGGCTGCGTGCCGTCGCCCTCCTCGACCGGGAGGCCGGCGCACCCGACTGGTGGAACGTCGGCATCGCCGCGACCGCGCTGCAGGACTGGCCGCTGGCCCGGCGGGCCTGGCAGGCGTACGGGCTGCGGGTGCCGGGCGGGGGCGGCCGACTCCGGCGAGCCGGTCGGCATGGACCTCGGCAGTGCGGCCGTACGGCTGTCGCCGGAGGGGGAGGCGGAAGTGGTCTGGGGCCGCCGTCTCGACCCCGCGCGCATCGAGGTGCTGTCGATCCCGCTGCCGTCCTCCGGACGGCGCTGGGGCGAGGTCGTGCTCCACGACGGGGTGCCGCACGGGGAGCGGACCACCGCTGCCGGGCACTCCTATCCCGTCTTCGACGAGATCGAGCTGTGGGCGCCCTCGCCGGTGCCGACGTGGGTGGTGCTGCTGGAGGCGGCCACCGAGGCGGACCGGGACGCGCTGGAGCAGCTGGCGGCCGACGCCGGGTTCGCGGCGGAGGACTGGTCGTCGTCGGTGCGGCTGCTGTGCCGGATGTGCTCGGAGTCCCGGATGCCGTCCGACGAGGGCGACGGTGAGCATCTCGACCCGCACGACCACAGTGAGCCGGGGCATCCCGGGCCGCTGGGGCATCGGACGGACGGGCAGCTGTGGGTGCCGGAGCGGGAGTGTGGCGTCGCGGCGCCGGCTTCGTTGGTACGCGGGCTGCTGGACGGGTGGGTTGCCGACAGCCCTGATTCCCGGGACTGGCGTGATCTGGAAGAGGTCTGCTGAAACCTCGCCGTACCCTGTATCAGCAACTTCACCTCTGTTTTGGTTTAGGAAGGCATACGTCGGTCATGGCGCAGCAGGACACCGATCAGCAGCACGCGGGCGTGCTTCCCGTGGACGACGAGGGTTTCGTCATCGACACCCAGGACGCCGAGGAGCGCGAGAACGGCTGGCGTGAGCGCGGCACCTCGCGGCCCATCACCGTCGTCGGGAACCCCGTCCTGCACAAGGAGTGCAAGGACGTCACCGAGTTCGGCGCCGAGCTGGACCAGCTGGTCGCGGACATGTTCGCCTCGCAGCGCACCGCCGAGGGCGTGGGCCTGGCCGCCAACCAGATCGGTGTCGATCTGAAGGTCTTCGTCTACGACTGCATGGACGACGAGGGCACCCGGCACGTCGGTGTCGTCTGCAACCCCAAGCTCGTCGACCTGCCCGCCGAGAAGCGCCGCCTGGACGACAGCAACGAGGGCTGCCTGTCGGTGCCGACCGCGTACGCACCGCTCGCGCGCCCCGACTACGCCGAGGTGACCGGGCAGGACGAGAAGGGCAACCCGATCAAGGTGCGCGGTACCGGGTACTTCGCTCGGTGTTTGCAGCACGAGACCGATCACCTGTACGGATACCTCTACATCGACCGGCTCTCCAAGCGCGAACGCAAGGACGCGCTGCGGCAGATGGCCGAGAACGAGCCCCGCTACCCCGTGGTCGCCAACGACTGAGACCCCTCGGGACACCACAAGTCCCGTACGCACGGCGTCTGTTCAGGAACCCCTTCCTTGACCAGGCGCCGTTCGTCTGTCCGTCGCACGTTCGATCGCTTGTGCTCCCTTACTGATCCAGAACCAGTCACACAAGGGGAGATTCTCGGCACTGTGGGGTAGTGAATGGTGCAAATCCGTTCCCAGATCGGTCAGTTGTGGTGCTGAATGGGAAGTGCGGGGATACGCAACGGCGCACGCCCGGTACAGCGGGAGGGGCGTGCGCAACTGGCGGCTGAGAGGGGTTAGTTCGTGCATGCTTTCTCACACGGCACCACATCGACACCGACAGCGGTCGCGGTTCCACCGTCGCTCTCTCTCCCGGTGATCGAGGCGGCGTTTCCCCGGCAACTCCACCCGTATTGGCCCCAGCTCCAGGAGAAGACACGCACCTGGCTGCTGGAAAAGCGGCTCATGCCGGCGGACAAGGTGGAGGAATATGCCGACGGCCTTTGCTACACGGACCTCATGGCGGGCTACTACCTGGGCGCCCCCGACGAGGTCCTCCAGGCGATAGCGGACTACAGCGCGTGGTTCTTCATCTGGGACGACCGGCACGACCGCGACATCGTCCATGGCCGGACCGAGGCCTGGCGGCAGCTCAGGCTCCGGCTGCACGCGGCCCTCGACTCCCCCGAGGACCATCTGCACCACCAGGATCCGCTGGTCGCCGGGTTCGCCGACAGCATGGTGCGGCTCTACTCGTTCCTGCCCCGCACCTGGAACGCCCGCTTTGCCGGGCACTTCCACGAGGTGATCGAGGCGTACGACCGCGAATTCCGCAACCGCACCGAAGGCGTGGTGCCGACCGTCGAGGAATATCTCGCACTGCGCCGCCTCACCTTCGCGCACTGGATCTGGACGGATCTCCTGGAACCGAGCGCCGGCCGGGAACTCCCGGACCGGGTGCGGGAACACCCGGCCTTTCGGCGGGCCGCACTGCTGAGCCAGGAATTCGCCGCCTGGTACAACGACCTCTGCTCGCTCCCCAAGGAAATAGCGGGCGACGAGGTCCATAATCTCGGGATAAGCCTCATCAAACACGAGGGGCTGAGTCTCGAACAAGCGGTCCGGGAAGTCAGGCGGCGGGTGGAGGAATGCATCGGCCAATTCCTCGTCGCGGAGAACGACGCCTTACGGTTCGCGGACTCGCTCGCCGACGGAACGATCCGCGGAAAAGAGCTGAGCCACACCGTGCGGGCCTGCGTCGGCAATATGCGCAACTGGTTCAGCACCGTCTACTGGTTCCACCACGAGTCCGGCCGCTACACGGTCGACAGCTGGGACGACCGGTCCACGCCCCCGTACGTCAACAACGAAGCGGCAGGTGAGAAATGACCGTCGAGTCCGTAGGCCCCGAAGCCCCGGCGACCCCGGAGTCCGCGCTGCGTGAAGCACCCCTCGCGGGGGGTGGCGTCCCACTCCTGGGGCACGGCCTGAAGCTGCTGCGCGACCCGCTGGCGTTCATGTCCCAGCTGCGCGACCACGGCGACGTCGTACGCCTGAAGCTGGGCCCCAAGGAGGTGTACGCGCCCACCACGCCGGACCTCACCGGAGCCCTCGCGCTCAACCCCGACTTCGTCATCGCCGGACCGCTGTGGGAGTCCCTGGAGGCCCTGCTCGGCAAGGAGGGCGTGGCCACCGCCAACGGCCCGCGGCACCGGCGTCAGCGGCGCACCATCCAGCCCGCCTTCCGGCTCGACGCGATCCCCGGGTACGGGCCGATCATGGAGGAGGAGGCGCACGCGCTCACCGAGCGCTGGCAGCCCGGCGAGACCATCGACTGCACCACCGAGTCCTTCCGGGTCGCCGTCCGCATCGCCGCCCGCTGTCTGCTGCGCGGCGACTTCATGGACGAACGCGCGGAGCGGCTCTGCGTCGCCCTCGCCACCGTCTTCCGCGGGATGTACCGGAGGATGGTCGTCCCTCTCGGGCCGCTCTACAACCTGCCTCTGCCGCCCAACCGGAAATTCAACGCGGCCCTGGCCGATTTGCATCTCCTCGTCGACGAGATCATCGCCGAGCGCCGCGCATCTGGTCAAAAGCCGGACGATTTGCTGACGGCATTGCTGGAGGCGAAGGACGACAATGGCGACCCCATCGGGGAACAGGAGATCCACGACCAGGTCGTCGCCATAGTCACCCCCGGAAGCGAAACGGTGGCGTCCACGATCATGTGGCTGCTCCAAGTCCTCGCGGAACATCCGGAACACGCGGACAGGGTGCGCGACGAGGTCGAATCCGTAACCGGCGGCCGTCCTGTCGCATTCGACGACGTCCGCTCGCTGCGGCACACCAACAATGTCGTCGTCGAGGCGATGCGTTTGCGTCCCGCGGTGTGGATATTGACGCGCCGCGCGGTCACCGACACGGAACTCGGTGGCTATCGCATTCCGGCCGGTGCGGACATCGTCTACAGCCCGTACGCGGTGCAGCGCGACCCGAAGTCGTACAAGGGCAGCCTGGAGTTCGACCCCGACCGCTGGCTTCCGGAACGGGCCAAGGAGGTGCCGAAATACGCCATGAGCCCCTTCAGCGTCGGCAACCGCAAGTGCCCGAGCGACCACTTCTCGATGGCGCAGCTGTCGCTGATCACGGCCGCGATCTCGGCGAAGTACCGCTTCGAGCAGGTGGCCGGGTCCGACGACGCGACCCGGGTGGGCATCACGCTCCGCCCGAACAAGCTGCTGCTGCGGCCGGTCCTGAGGTGATCAGGCGGCTGCTTCCGGGCCCCTGAACGTACGCCGGTAGGCGTTCGGGGTGGTCCCGAGCGCCCGTACGAACTGGTGGCGCAGTGCGGCCGCGGTGCCGAACCCCGTTCGGCCCGCGACCGCGTCCACCGTTTCGTCCGTCCCTTCCAGCAACCGCTGGGCGAGCAGCACGCGTTGCCGCAGGACCCAGCGGTAGGGCGTGGTGCCGGTCTCCTGCTGGAAGCGTCGGGCGAAGGTGCGCGGCGACATGTGCGCGCGCTCGGCGAGCTGCTCGACGGTGACCTCCTCGTCGAGATGCCGCTCCATCCAGACGAGGACCTCGCCGACGGTGTCGCAGGGGTCCTTCGGCACCGGCCGTTCGATGTACTGCGCCTGTCCGCCGTCCCGGTGCGGGGGTACGACCATCCGGCGGGCGATCTTGTTGGCGACCTCGGTGCCCTGTTCCTTCCGCACGATGTGCAGACAGGCGTCGATGCCGGCGGCGGTGCCGGCGGAGGTGATCACGGGGTCCTCGTCGACGTAGAGCACGTCGGGCTCGATGACCGCCCGGGGGCAGCGCAGGGCGAGCTCGCGGGCCTGCTTCCAGTGCACGCTGCACCGCCGCCCGTCGAGCAGCCCGGCGGCCCCGAGCACGAAGACCCCGGAACAGACGCTGAGGACGCGGGCGCCCCGGTCGGCGGCCCGGCGCAGGGCGTCGAGCAGCTCGGGCGGGTAGTCGCGCACGACATAGTCCGCGCCCGCAGGTACGGCGATGAGGTCGGCCTCCTCCAGCCGCTCCAGGCCGTAGGGCGTGGAGACGCTGAGTCCGCCGACATGGGTACCCAGCGTCGGCCCCTCGGCGGAGGCGACGGCGAAGTCGTAGGTCGGGAGTCCCTCGTCACTGCGGTCGATGCCGAACACCTCGCAGACGACCCCGAGTTCGAAGGGGTGTACTCCGTCGAGCAGGACGGCGGCCACGTTCTTCAGCATGGTTCCAGTGTGCCTCAGGCGTGGCAGTAATTCGAGGGTGTGCGGCAGTACTGCCACTGTTTGTAAGGAGTGTCCAGCGCGAGAGTGGTGTCATGACTACCGCACAGACACAGGGACTGATCGGAATGCTGTTCGTTCTCGGACTCCTCGTCCTGCTGGTCGCCCCCGCGGTGATCGGCATCGTCCGCGACCTGCGCGTCGACCGCGAGCTCAGGGAGGCCGAACAGGGCCGTCGCCCGAAGAGCGGCGACGCCCCGGCCGAGCCGCGGCGCCGCTACTTCACCACCACGGTGACCCACCACTCCTGAATCCCCTGGCAGGCGACCCGCCCGGACTCGGTGGCGCACAGCGGGCGGGACGAACTGAGCCGGACGTGGCCCTCGGAGGCCGCGCGGAACGAGGCGTTCGCGTCCCCGGGCAGCAGGACGAAGCCGCTGTTGACGGCTTCCAGCCCGCTTCCGTCGGCCTTCACGGGCCGCCAGGGACGGCTCTTCGTCCCGTCCAGCGCGACCCGGACGGTTCCGCCCACCGCGAGGCACACCGTGCGGCCGCTGTCCGAGGCGTGGAGCTCCGGCACGGCCGCGCAGTCGGACGGCGACACCGTCGCCCCGCTGTCGCCGCCGGAGCCGGTGCCGCATCCCGCCAGCAGCAGGGCCGCGAAGGCGAAGCCAGTGATACTACGACGCATGACGGATCCCTCCTCGCCTCTCTGACGTGCCGGAGGCGAGAAGGGATCCATGGCGTGGGGCTAGAAGTCCTCGTCCAGGTCGACCGTGCCCTCCACGGCGACCTGGTACGCGGACGGGCGGCGCTCGAAGAAGTTCGTCAGCTCCTGGACGCCCTGGAGCTCCATGAAGGAGAACGGGTTCTCCGAGCCGTACACCGGGGCGAAGCCCAGGCGGGTCAGGCGCTGGTCGGCGACGCACTCCAGGTACTGGCGCATCGAGTCGGTGTTCATGCCCGGCAGACCGTCACCGCACAGGTCGCGGCCGAACTGCAGCTCCGCCTCGACCGCCTCCCGCATCATGTCCGTGACCTGCTGCTGGAGCCGGTCGTCGAAGAGCTCCGGCTCCTCCTTGCGGACGGTGTCGACCACGTCGAACGCGAAGCTCATGTGCATGGTCTCGTCGCGGAACACCCAGTTGGTGCCGGTGGCGAGACCGTGCAGCAGACCCCGGCTGCGGAACCAGTAGACGTACGCGAAGGCACCGTAGAAGAACAGGCCCTCGATGCACGCGGCGAAGCAGATCAGGTTGAGCAGGAAGCGGCGGCGGTCGGCCTGCGACTCCAGGCGGTCCAGCTTCTCGACCTCGTTGATCCACTTGAAGCAGAACTCGGCCTTCTCGCGGATGGACGGGATGTTCTCCACCGCCGCGAACGCCGCCGCCCGGTCCTCCGGGTCGGGGAGGTAGGTGTCCAGCAGCGTCAAGTAGAACTGGACGTGGACCGCTTCCTCGAAGAGCTGCCTGGAGAGATACAGGCGCGCCTCGGGGGAGTTGATGTGCTTGTAGAGCGTCAGCACCAGGTTGTTCGCCACGATCGAGTCACCCGTCGCGAAGAACGCGACCAGCCGGCCGATCAGGTGCTGCTCCTCCGGGGACAGCTTCGCCAGGTCGGCGACGTCCGAGTGGAGGTCGACCTCCTCGACGGTCCAGGTGTTCTTGATCGCGTCCCGGTAGCGCTCGTAGAAGTCCGGGTAGCGCATGGGGCGGAGGGTCAGCTCGAAGCCCGGGTCGAGAAGGTTCTTGGCTTCGCTGGTCATTACTGGCAGGCCTCGCAGGACTCGGGGTTCTCAAGGGAGCAGGCGACGGCCTCGGGGTCGGCGGCCTGCTGTACGGGGACGGTGGCTTGTGCCGCGCGGGCGATCCTCGTCGCCGGGCGCGAGCGCAGGTAGTACGTCGTCTTCAGGCCCTGCTTCCAGGCGTACGCGTACATCGAGGAGAGCTTGCCGATGGTCGGCGTCTCCAGGAACAGGTTCAGCGACTGCGACTGGTCCAGGAACGGGGTACGGGCGGCGGCCATGTCGATCAGGCCGCGCTGCGGGATCTCCCACGCCGTGCGGTACAGGTCGCGGACGTCCTGCGGCACCCAGGTGAAGCCCTGCACCGAGCCGTTGGACTCGCGCAGCGCCTCCCGGGTCTGCGCGTCCCACACGCCGAGCTGCTTCAGCTCGGCCACCAGGTAGGAGTTGACCTGGAGGAACTCGCCGGACAGGGTCTCGCGCTTGAAGAGGTTGGAGACCTGCGGCTCGATGCACTCGTACACGCCGGCGATCGAGGCGATGGTGGCGGTGGGCGCGATGGCGAGGAGCAGGGAGTTGCGCAGGCCCGTGGTGGCCATCCGCGCGCGCAGCGCCGCCCAGCGCTCCGGCCAGGTGAGCTCCACGTCGTAGTGGTCGGGGTGCAGGACGCCCTGGGCGGTACGGGTCTTCTCCCACGCCGGGAGCGGACCGTTGCGCTCGGCGAGGTCGGTGGAGGCCTCGTACGCGGCGAGCATGATGCGCTCGGCGATCCGCGTGGAGAGGGCCTTGGCCTCCGGCGAGTCGAAGGGCAGCCGCAGCTTGAAGAAGACGTCCTGGAGCCCCATCGCGCCGAGGCCCACGGGACGCCATTTGGCGTTGGAGCGCCCCGCCTGCTCGGTCGGGTAGAAGTTGATGTCCACCACGCGGTCGAGGAAGGTCACGGCGGTGCGGACGGTGGCGTCGAGGCGGTCCCAGTCCAGGTCGCCGGTCGCCGCGTCGACGAACGCGCCCAGGTTCACCGAACCCAGGTTGCAGACCGCCGTCTCGCCGTCGTCCGTGACCTCCAGGATCTCCGTGCAGAGGTTGGAGGAGTGGACGACATGGCCGGGCAGCGCCGTCTGGTTGGCGGTGCGGTTGGCGGCGTCCTTGAAGGTCATCCAGCCGTTGCCGGTCTGCGCGAGGGTGCGCATCATGCGGCCGTACAGGTCACGGGCCGGGATCGTCTTCTTGGCGAGGCCGGCCGCCTCGGCCTTGCGGTACGCGGCGTCGAACTCCTCGCCCCACAGGTCCACCAGCTCGGGCACGTCGGCCGGGGAGAACAGCGACCACTCGGCGTCGGCGTTCACGCGGCGCATGAACTCGTCCGGGATCCAGTGCGCGAGGTTCAGGTTGTGCGTACGCCGGGCGTCCTCACTGGTGTTGTCGCGCAGCTCCAGGAACTCCTCGATGTCGGAGTGCCAGGTCTCCAGGTAGACGGCCGCGGCGCCCTTGCGCCGGCCGCCCTGGTTCACCGCGGCCACCGAGGCGTCCAGCGTCTTCAGGAACGGCACGATGCCGTTGGAGTGCCCGTTGGTGCCGCGGATCAGCGAACCGCGGCTGCGGATGCGGGAGTACGACAGGCCGATGCCGCCGGCGTGCTTGGAGAGGCGGGCGACCTGGTGGTAGCGGTCGTAGATGGAGTCCAGCTCGTCCAGCGGGGAGTCGAGGAGGTAGCAGGACGACATCTGGGGGTGCCGGGTGCCGGAGTTGAACAGCGTGGGGGAGGACGGCAGGTAGTCGAGGCGGCTCATGAGCCCGTAGAGCGCGGCGACTTCGTCCAGGGCACGGGTCGTGTCGTCCTCGGCGAGGCCCGCTGCCACGCGCAGCATGAAGTGCTGGGGCGTCTCGATGACCTGGCGGGTGATCGGGTGCCGGAGGAGATAGCGGCTGTGGAGCGTACGCAGACCGAAGTAGCCGAAGCGGTCGTCGGCGGCCGGGTCGATCAGCGCGTCGAGCCGTGCGGCGTGCACCCGTACGAACTCCGCCGTGCGATCGGCGACCAGGCCCTCGCGGTGGCCGACCTCGACGGACTCGGTGAAGGACGTGACGCCCTGGGAGGCGGCCTCGGCGGCGATGCTGATGGTCAGCAGCCGGGCGGCCAGCCGGGAGTAGGCGGGGTCCTCGGAGATGAGTCCGGCGGCGGCCTCCGTCGCCAGCTCGCGCAGCTCCGCCTCGTCGGCCTTCGCGGACCGGCCGCGCAGCGCGGCGGCGGCGACCCGTCCGGGGTCGGCGTCGGGCAGGTCGGCGGTCAGCTCGGTCAGGGTCCGCAACAGGGCGGTACCGGGACCGTCGTTCTCCGCCTGGACCGCTGAAGCCGGATCGGCTGGCGCGATGGTCACGTGGGGGCTCTCCCTCGCTCGGCAGGGGCCTGGTGGAGGGCAGCAGGCAGCACGAGCGCACGGGGCGTCGCGTCCACCGGCCCACTCCGCGAGGCCCGGACGTCATGGCACCCGGGCCACGGCGGCCTGGGCACGCTGTCGGCAGGTCCTCGGACTGACTCCCGTACACACACAAGGCATGCACAAGTACACCGTTGCGGGACAGTTCCGGATTCGCACCGGATTCCCCTGCGGCGACAGCGAGCATGAGCATACATCTTGTGCCGGGTTCGAGTGGCACCCCTAGATGTTGTGTCGCGGCGACTTCAGAGCGTCAACTCATAGGTGAGAAGCGTGAACTCCTCGCCCGGGATCGGCTGCCAGTCGCGGTGGGGGGCGCGGACGAAGCCGAGGCGTTCGTAGATGCGGTGGGCCGCGCGCATGACGGGCTGGGTCGACAGGACCATGCCGCTGTCCCCGGCGGCCCTGGCGCGGTCGACGCAGGCCTGTACGAGGGCTTGTCCGGCGCCTCTGCCGCGGGCCTCCGGGGCCACGGCCAGCATGCGGATCTCCGATTCGCCGGGACGGGAGAGTTCGGCCATGGCGCCGCCGGTCGAGGGGACGTAGGTGACGGTGCCGAGGAGGACGCCGTCCTGGACGGCGGCGAGGACCTCGGCTGCGGCCGCCCGTTTGCCGACGTCTCTCAGTTCACCGAGGTACCAGTCGCTCTCACCGAAGGCGAGGAGGCCGTCCTGGATGTAGGCCTGGGCGGTGATCTCGCCGAGTTCGTCGTATTCGGGGGGGTTCGCTGCCCGGATCTGTATGTCCATGCAGGTGAGTGTGCACGAAAGCGGGCCGCCGTTGCTCTTGATGTCGGCGGCCCGCTGCGGAGTTCGTCGTGGTTGCTCGCGCAGTTCCCCGCGCCCCTAGGGCGTCAGTGCGAGGCTCCTGCGGTCGCGGGCGGAAGTTCCACCTGGACACCGGGGTCTCCGGCGTCCGCCGTGTAGTCCTCCGGCCTGGTTTCGTCCACGCCCTCCGGGGCCTTCAGAGCCCTCAGGACGAACGTCAGGACCACCGTGACCACCACGTTCAGCACGAACGCCGTCAGGCCGATGTAGCCGATCTCGCCGATGCCGGGGATCTCCTTCGCGGAGCCGCCGAAGTGCTTCTGCGTCGGCGAGGCGACGCCGTAGGCCGCGACCGTGCCGTAGATCATGCCGACCGCCCAGCCGGCGAGCAGCGCCCAGCGGTGGAACCAGCGGGTGAACAGGCCGCCGACCAGGGCCGGGAAGGTCTGGAGGATCCAGATGCCGCCCAGGAGCTGGAAGTTGATGGCGACCGTCTTGTCCATGGTGAGGACGAAGACCAGCGCGCCGACCTTCACCAGCAGGGACACCAGCTTGGAGACCTTGGTCTCCTGCTCCGCGGTCGCGTCCGGCTTGATGAAGTCCTTGTAGATGTTGCGGGTGAACAGGTTCGCCGCCGCGATGGACATGATCGCCGCCGGGACCAGCGCGCCGATGCCGATCGCCGCGAAGGCCACACCCGCGAACCACGCCGGGAACATGTTCTCGAACAGCTGCGGGATCGCCAACTGGCCGTTGGTGACCTTGACTCCGGCCGCGATCGCCATGAAGCCCAGCAGCGCCAGCAGACCCAGCATCAGCGAATACAGCGGCAGGATCGTGGTGTTGCGGCGGATCACCTCACGGCTCCTGGAGGAGAGCGTCGCGGTGATCGAGTGCGGGTACATGAAGAGCGCGAGCGCGGAGCCCAACGCCAGCGTGGCGTACGTCCACTGGCCCGGCTCGCCCGGCACCAGCGCACCGCGCGGCGCGCCCGTCGCCGGGTTGGTCTGGCTGTACGCCTCGCCCGCCTTGGCGAAGATCTCGTCGAAGCCGCCCAGCTTGATCGGGATGTAGATGATCGCCACCGCGATGACGATGTAGATCAGCGTGTCCTTCACGAACGCGATCAGCGCGGGGGCGCGCAGGCCGGACGAGTAGGTGTACGCCGCCAGCACACCGAAGGCGATGAGGAGCGGCAGGTCCTTCACGAACCAGTTGGTGTCCTCGCCGCCGCCGACGCCCATGACGTCCAGGACCGCCTGGATGCCGACGAGTTGGAGGGCGATGTACGGCATCGTCGCGAGGATGCCGGTGACGGCGACCGCGAGCGACAGGCCCTTGGAGCCGAAGCGGCCGCGCACGAAGTCGGAGGTCGTCACATAGCCGTGCTTGTGCGAGACCGACCAGAGGCGGGGCAGGAAGGTGAAGATCAGCGGGTAGACGAGGATCGTGTACGGCACGGCGAAGAAGCCGGCCGCGCCCGCCGCGTAGATGGCCGCGGGGACGGCGACGAAGGTGTACGCCGTGTAGAGGTCGCCGCCGAGCAGGAACCAGGTGACCCAGGTGCCGAACGACCGTCCGCCCAGGCCCCATTCGTCGAGGCTGTGCTCGTTCTCGGCCTTGCGCCAGCGCGCGGCGAGGAAGCCCATGACCGTGACGGCCAGGAAGAAGAAGATGAAGACGCCGAGCGCGACGCCGTTCACGCCGTCGTTCACTTGGTACCTCCACGACGGGCGCGCTGGTCACGCTGCCACAGCTTGTACGCGGTCATCGTCAGCGCGGTGGAGATCAGCACCCACAGCATCTGGTACCAGTAGAAGAACGGGATGCCGATGAAGGCCGGGTCGACCTTCGCGTACGACCCCACCCACAGCATCGCCACGAAGGGCGCGAAGAGGCAGAGAGCGATGACCACGCGGACCGGCGTCACCACCGGTGGTCTGGCCTCGGGCGAATCTGATGACATGCGGCGGCTCCGATCCCCTCATCACTGATCACCGTGTAACGCGCAGGCAATCTAGGTCACGGTGTGACAGGAGTGGAAGACCTCGTCCGCATATCGGTATGTCGATTCAGTGAAGGTCCGACATCGGTGTCAACAGTGGCTTCGGCAGCGGCTTGGGCAGTGGCTTCGGCAACGGGCTTCAACAGCAGCGGAAGCCCTGGCGCGGGTCCGCCTCCTGCCGGTCCGTCCGCATCCGCTCGAACTCCCGCCGGGTCGGTACGTCCGCCTGCGGGTGGTCCCGGCGGACGTGCGCGACATAGCGGTCGTAGGCCGACTCGTCGGTCAACTCCCGTACGTACCAGCGCACGTTCTCAAGGCCCCGCCGCAGTGCCGACCTCATGGCGTGTTTCCTCCTCTTTTTCCTCGCGGGTCGGGAACAGCCCGGCGGGGGCGACGATCCGGGACTCTACGTACGGCGCCTCGCTCAGCGTGGAGAGGGCCGGGCGTCGTACATGCCGAATACAGACCCTCAGCGCGTCGGCGATCACCACCACGATCAGCAGGGCGAGGACCGCGGTGAGGACGCCGTCGACCGTGGAGTTGGTGACCACGGTGTGCATGTCGTCCATGTTCTTGGCGGGCGGCAGGACCTCACCCCGGTCGATGGCGTCCTGGAAGACCGACCGCTGCTTGAAGAAGCCCACCTTGGGGTCGCCGGAGAACACCTTCTGCCAGCTCGCGGTCAGCGTGACCGTGGCGTCCCAGGCGAGCGGGACGCCGGTGATCCAGGCCCACTTGAGGCGACCGGACTTCACCAGCAGCGTGGTGCAGACGGCCAGCGCGACGGCGGCGAGCAGCTGGTTGGAGATGCCGAAGACCGGGAAGAGCTGGTTGATCCCGCCGAGGGGTTCGTGGACGCCCACCCAGAGGAAGTAGCCCCAAAGGCCGCACACGAGCGCGCTGGTGATGACGAGTCCTGGCTTCCAGCTGACGTTCTTGAAGGGCTTGATGACATTGCCCAGCATGTCCTGGAGCATGAACCGGCCCACGCGCGTACCGGCATCGAGCGCGGTCAGGATGAACAGCGCCTCGAACATGATCGCGAAGTGGTACCAGAAGGCGCGCAGGCTCCCGCCGGTGACCTTCGAGAAGATCTCCGAGACGCCGATGGCGAGCGTGGGCGCGCCGCCGGTGCGGGACAACAGGCTTGACTCCTCGACGCGTTCGGCAGCGCGGGCCAGGTCGTCCGGGGAGATGGAGTAGCCCCAGCCGGTCACCACCCGGGACGCCTCCTGCACGGTGCTGCCGATGGCTCCGGAAGGCGCGTTCATCGCGAAGTACAGCCCCGGGTCGATGATGCTGGCCGCGACCAGCGCCATCACGGCCACCGACGACTCCATCAGCATGGAGCCGTAGCCGATCATGCGGACCTGCGTCTCCTTCTGGATCATCTTGGGCGTGGTGCCGCTCGAGATGAGCGAGTGGAAGCCGGACAGCGCCCCGCAGGCGATGGTGATGAAGACGAAGGGGAACAACGACCCGGCGAAGACAGGGCCGTTGCCGCGCGAGGCGAAGTCCGTCACCGCGTCCATCTTCAGCGTGGGCAGCGCGATCACGACGCCCAGCGCCAGCAGGAGGATGGTGCCGATCTTCATGAAGGTGGAGAGGTAGTCGCGGGGTGCAAGGAGCATCCACACCGGCAGGATCGACGCGATGAAGCCGTACGCCACCAGCCAGACGACCAGCGTCGAGGGCGCGAGCGTGAAGGTTCCGGCCCAGGACGACTCCGCCACCCAGCGCCCGGCGACCAGCGCGAGGAGCAGCAGGGCCACGCCGATGAGCGAGACCTCGCTGACCCGGCCCGGGCGCAGGACGCGCAGGTAGAAGCCCATGAGCAGGGCGATCGGGATCGTCATCGCGATGGAGAAGGTGCCCCAGGGGGACTGGGCGAGGGCGTTGACGATGACCAGCGCCAGCACGCCGAGCAGGATGATCATGATGGCGAAGGCGGCGACGAGGGCCGCCGCGCCGCCGAACGGGCCGATCTCCTCGCGGGCCATCTGGCCGAGGGAGCGTCCGTCGCGGCGGGTGGAGAAGAACAGCACGACCATGTCCTGCACGGCCCCGGCGAAGACGACGCCCGCGATGATCCAGATCGTGCCGGGCAAGTAGCCCATCTGGGCGGCCAGGACCGGGCCGACGAGCGGTCCGGCGCCGGCGATCGCGGCGAAGTGGTGGCCGAGGAGGACCCGGCGGTCGGTGGGGTGGAAGTCGATGCCGTTGTTCAGGCGCTCGGCCGGGGTGGCCCTGGTCCGGTCGACCTTGAGGACCTTGTACGCGATGAACTTCGCGTAGAAGCGATAGGCGATGGCGTACGAGCCGAGGGCGGCGGCGACCATCCAGGCGGCGGAGACGTCCTCGCCGCGGGAGAGCGCGAGCACGGCCCAGCCGGTGGCTCCGACCAGCCCGACGAGGGTCCAGATGACGGTGGTTCGGACGTTCGCGGTACGCACAGGGCGTCCTCCCGTCCATACGGAGACGGGAGGACCGTAGAGCAGGAGCGGCAGTTGCGCTACACCGCGTGCACTAGGCCGTGTCTTTCGGATCATCCCGGGACCGCGGGGCTTGGCACGCACATCTGCCGCGTTGTCGTCGGTTGCCGACGCTCCGCGTCGCCGCCCTCCTCCGCCTTGCAGCTGCACGCACCAAGCCCCGCTCACCGGCATCGATCAGGCACCGTCGCTCCGAGTCGGGCTGATCCGAAAGACACGGCCTAGTCGACCGGGCGCTTGAGCCGCGCCACGAACTTGTACCGGTCGCCCCGGTACACCGACCGCACCCACTCCACCGGCTCCCCGTCCTTGTCGAAGGAGTGGCGGGACAGCATCAGCATCGGCAGGCCGACGTCGGTGCCGAGCAGGCCGGCCTCGCGCGGGGTGGCCAGGGAGGTCTCGATGGTCTCCTCGGCCTCGGCGAGATGGACGTCGTAGACCTCGGCCAACGCCGTGTAGAGGGAGGTGTACTTGACCAGGGAGCGGCGCAGGGCGGGGAAGCGCTTGGCCGACAGATGCGTGGTCTCGATGGCCATCGGCTCGCCGTTCGCCATGCGCAGCCGCTCGATGCGCAGCACCCGGCCGCCGGCCGTGATGTCGAGGAGCTCGGCGAGGCGGTCGTCGGCGGTGATGTAGCCGATGTCGAGGAGCTGCGAGGTGGGTTCGAGGCCCTGGGCGCGCATGTCCTCGGTGTAAGAGGTGAGTTGCAGCGCCTGCGAGACCTTGGGCTTGGCGACGAACGTGCCCTTGCCCTGGATGCGTTCGAGGCGGCCCTCGACGACGAGTTCCTGGAGGGCCTGGCGCACGGTGGTGCGCGAGGTGTCGAACTCGGCCGCGAGCGTGCGCTCGGGCGGTACGGGCGTGCCGGGTGCCTGGGTCTCGGTCATGTCGAGCAGGTGCTTCTTCAGGCGGTAGTACTTGGGCACGCGCGCGGTTCGGACGGTCGCCCCACCCTCGTTCTCCGCGCTGCTGACCTCGGTGCTCATGCCTCTGCCTTCCCGGCTCCGGATGCGGATCGCATCGTGATCCCCTCTGTATACCGTCGCCGACTGTTTTGGTCTAGTCCATAGCCTCAAGTGGTCTAGTGGAAGACAGTACTCCGGCAGCGCTGTTTTCGCTGGCTTCTTACTTAAAGGTTCCTGCATATGTAGGTCGGATAACGGCTGGTCAGAGGCGGTTCGGACACTCTTGACAGGCCCCGTGGTCTGGTCCAAGCTCCCGGTACTGGTCTACACCATTGGTCCAGGGCCCCAGCTTCGTGGGCGGGGGGTGTGGGCATCCTGAGGAGGATGGCGTGAAGCGCAAGCTGATTACCGCGATCGGTGTCGCGGCCATGTTGGTCTCCGTCGCGGCGTGTGGGGGCGACGACGGCGACAGTGGTGACAAGGCGGGGGCGGACGGTTACGCCGGCCAGACCCTCACCGTCTGGGTCATGGACGGCTCCTCGCCGGACCAGTGGCAGAAGGACGTGCAGGCCGCCTTCGAGAAGAAGACCAAGGCCAAGGTCAAGTTCGAGATCCAGCAGTGGAACGGCATCCAGCAGAAGCTGACCACCGCCCTGTCCGAGGAGAACCCGCCGGACGTCTTCGAGATCGGCAACACCCAGACCCCGGCCTACGCCAAGACCGGCGGCCTCGCCGACCTCGCCGACCTCAAGTCGTCGATCGGCGCCGACTGGACCGAGTCGCTGAACAAGTCCTCGATCTACGACGGCAAGCAGTACGCGGCGCCCTGGTACTTCGCCAACCGCGTCGTCATCTACAACAAGAAGGTCTGGGCCGACGCCGGCATCAAGGACACCCCGAAGACCCGGGACGAGTTCTACGCCGACCTCAAGCAGATCGGCGAGAAGACCAAGGCCGAGCCGATCTACCTGCCCGGCCAGAACTGGTACCACTTCGTCGGTCTCACCATCGGTGAGGGCGCCGAGCTGGTGAAGAAGGACGGCGACAAGTACGTCTCCAACCTGGCCGACCCGAAGGTCGCCGCCGCCATGGAGACCTACAAGAAGTTCCAGGCGCTGTCCAAGGCCCCCAAGGACAAGGACGAGGCCACCCCGCAGCAGGCCGAGGTCTTCGCCAAGGGCAACGTCGGTGCCTTCATCGGCATGGGCTGGGAGGCCGGCACGGCCATCGCCGCCAACAAGAAGATCGAGTCGACATCGGCTACTTCACCATCCCCGGCGCCACGGCCGACAAGCCCGAGGGCGTCTTCCTCGGCGGTTCCAACCTCGCGGTCGCCGCGGGCAGCAAGAAGCAGGCGCTCGCCAAGGAGTTCCTGAAGATCGCGCTGTCCGACAAGTACGAGGGCGAGCTGGCCAAGCTCAACGGCGTCATCCCGAACAAGGAGTCGCTGCAGAGCAACCTGACGGGCAACGCCGTCGCCGAGGCCGCCGCTCCGGCCGCCGCCGGTGGTGGCACCACGCCGCTGATCCCCGAGTGGGCCGCGGTCGAGAACGCCCCCAACCCGGTCAAGACGTACATGACCGCCGTCCTCAACGGCAAGTCGCCGGCCGAGGCCGCCAAGCAGGTCGAGAGCGAGTTCAACAAGCGCCTCGCCCAGCAGCAGTAAGGGCATCGGGGCGGGGGCCGGTCAACGGCCCTCGCCCCGCTCCGGTAGGTCGAGTAGAGAGACGCGAGCATGACCGTGCAGACCGAACGGCCGCCCTCCGGTCCGGTGGACGTGACGAAAGTGGACGAGCGGGGGCCCGGTGCGCAGCGGCCCGCCTCCCGCGCGGGCGCGCTCGCCCCGTACCTCCTGCTGCTGCCGGCCTGCGCGGCCACCGTGCTGCTGCTCGGCTGGCCGCTGCTGAAGGACCTCCTGCTGTCGTTCCAGAACCTCAACATGGGACAGCTGATCCAGCATGTCACCGAGTGGAACGGCATCGACAACTACAAGCAGGCCCTGACCGGCGAGGACTTCTGGCGCGTCACCGGCCGCTCGATCCTGTTCACGGCCGTCAACGTCGTCCTGACCATGCTCCTCGGCGCCCTGGTCGGCCTGCTCCTTGCCCGCCTCGGGCAGCGGATGCGGGTCACGCTGATGATCGGGCTCGTGCTGGCCTGGGCGATGCCCGTGGTCGCCGCGACCACCGTCTACCAGTGGCTCTTCGCCCAGCGCTTCGGCGTCGTCAACTGGGTCCTGGACAAGCTCGGCTGGCACTCCATGGCCGACTACAGCTGGACCAGCAGCCAGCTGTCGACGTTCTTCGTCGTGACCGTGCTGATCGTCTGGCAGTCGATCCCGTTCGTCGCCATCAACCTCTACGCCGCCACGACCACGATCCCCGGCGAGCTGTACGAGGCCGCGGCCCTGGACGGCGCGGGCGCCTGGAAGAGCTTCACGACCGTGACGCTGCCGTTCCTGCGCCCCTTCCTCTACGCCACGACCTTCCTGGAGGTCATCTGGATCTTCAAGGCGTTCGTGCAGGTCTTCACCATCAACGGCGGCGGCCCCGACCGCCTCACCGAGATCCTGCCCGTCTACGCCTACATCGAGGGCGTCGGCAACCAGCACTACGGCATGGGCGCCGCGATCGCCGTCCTGACCATCCTGATCCTGCTGGTCATCACCGCGTACTACCTGCGGATCGTGCTCAAGCAAGAGGAGGACGAGCTGTGAAGCGCTCGCTGTTCAGCCGCATCTGGCCCAACGCCACGGCCGTCGTCCTGTTCGTCGGCTTCGTCTTCCCCGTGTACTGGATGTTCGCCACGGCCTTCAAGCCGACCGGTGACATCATCTCGGAGAACCCGGTCTGGTTCCCGACCCACATCACCCTCGAGCACTTCAGGACCGCCACGGGCGTCGACCACTTCTGGACCTACGTCACCAACTCGCTGATCGTCACGGTCTGCGCGGTCGTCCTGTCCCTCGCCGTCGCCCTGGCCGGCGCCTTCGCGCTCGCCCGGATGCGGTTCAAGGGCCGCCGGGGCTTCATCATCGGGTTCATGCTGGCCCAGATGGCGCCCTGGGAGGTCATGATCATCGCGATGTACATGATCGTGCGGGACGCCTCCATGCTGAACAGCCTGGTCCCGCTGACCGTCTTCTACATGATGATGATCCTGCCCTTCACGATCCTGACGCTGCGCGGCTTCGTCGCCGCGGTGCCCAAGGACCTGGAGGAGGCGGCGATGGTCGACGGCTGCACCCGCGCGCAGGCCTTCCGCAAGGTGATCCTGCCGCTGCTCGCCCCCGGTCTGATGTCCACCTCGCTCTTCGGCTTCATCACCGCCTGGAACGAGTTCCCGCTGGTCCTGGTCCTGAACAAGGAGGCGGAGGCCCAGACCCTGCCGCTGTGGCTGTCCAGCTTCCAGACCGCCTTCGGCAACGACTGGGGCGCGACCATGGCGGCGTCCTCCCTCTTCGCCGTCCCGATCCTGATCCTCTTCGTCTTCCTGCAGCGCAGGGCCGTCAATGGTCTGACGGCCGGCGCGGTGAAGGGATAACGCCACCCGATGACGACTTTCGCCAAGGGCACCGACACCCTCACGCGCGACGCGCTCACGGTCCTCCAGCCCGGCTTCACCGGCACCACCGCCCCCGACTGGCTGCTGCGCCGCCTGGGCGAGGGCCTGGCCTCGGTGGGCCTGTTCGGCCGCAACATCGCCTCACCGGACCAGCTCCGCGCCCTGACCGCCCAGTTGCGCGCCGAGCGCGACGACGTCCTGGTCGCGATCGACGAGGAGGGCGGCGACGTCACGCGCCTGGAGGTGCGGACGGGCTCGTCCTTCCCCGGCAACCACGCCCTGGGCGCGGTCGACGACGTCGACCTCACCCGCGAGGTCGCCTTCGAACTCGGCCGCCGCCTCGCCGCCTGCGGCGTCAACCTCAACTGGGCCCCGTCGGCCGACGTCAACTCCAACCCGTCGAACCCGGTGATCGGCGTCCGCTCCTTCGGCGCCGCCGCCGACCTGGTAGCCCGCCACACCGCCGCCTACGTCACCGGCCTCCAGTCGGCCGGCGTGGCCGCCTGCACCAAGCACTTCCCGGGCCACGGCGACACCGCGACCGACTCCCACCACGCCCTGCCCCGCATCGACGCGGACGCCTCGGTGCTGCCGGAGCGCGAACTCGCCCCGTTCCGGGCCGCGATCGCCGCCGGCAGCCGCGCGGTCATGAGCGCCCACATCCTGGTCCCGGCCCTGGACCCCGACCACCCGGCGACCCTCTCCCGCAAGATCCTGACCGACCTCCTGCGCGGCGAACTCGGCTACGACGGCCTCATCGTCACCGACGGCATGGAGATGCAGGCCATCGCCGCCACCTACGGCATCGAACGCGGCAGCGTCCTCGCCATCGCGGCCGGCGCCGACGCGATCTGCGTGGGCGGCGGCCTGGCCGACGACGAGACGGTACGCCGGCTGCGCGACGCCCTGGTCGGGGCGGTCCGCTCCGGCGACCTCCCCGAGGAACGCCTCGCGGACGCCGCCGAACGCGTCCGGGCGCTGGCCCGCTGGACGGCGGCGGCGTCAGCGGCGGACGCCTCGGCCACCGGCGACCCGGACGTCGGCTGCGCGCCGCCCGCCGTGCCCTGACGCTCACCGCGCGACGGCTTCACCCGCCTCACCGAGGGGCCGTTCGTCGCCGCCTTCACCCCGGTCGCGAACATCGCGGTCGGCGACGAGACCCCGTGGGGCGTGGCCGCGGAACTCACCCGGCTCCTCCCCGGCACCGACACCGGCAGCTTCGTCGGGGACGGCGCCGGCATGGCCGCCCTGGCCGCGGCGGGCCGCCGCCGCATCGTCGCCGTGGTCCGCGACGAGCACCGCCACCCCTGGATGGGCTCGGCCCTCGACTCGGTCCTGCGCACCCGCCCGGACACGATCGTGGTCGAGATGGGCGTCCCCCAGGCCACGCCCCGAGGCACCCTCCACATCGCGACCCACGGCGCGGCCAGGGTCTGCGGACGGGCTGCGGCGGAGGTCATCGCGGGGGAGTAGGGGACTCCACGACGACCACAGGCGCCGGTTCCTGACAGGGAACCGGCGCCTGAAGCGTTGCCGCGAGGCCCTCAGATGCCCTGCCAGTCCGGCTTGTTGACGTACGTGTGCCGGAAGTAGTCCGCCAGCTTCAGCTTGGACGCGGCGCCCTCGTCGACCACCACGGTGGCATGCGGGTGGAGCTGGAGAGCCGACGCCGGGCACACGGCCGCGACCGGCCCTTCCACCGTCGCCGCCACCGCGTCCGCCTTGCCCTCACCGGTGGCCAGCAGCACCAGGTGCCGGGCCTCCAGGATCGTCCCGATGCCCTGCGTGATCACGTGGTGCGGGACCTGCTCGATGTCCCCGTCGAAGAACCGCGCGTTGTCGACCCGCGTCTGCTCCGTCAGCGTCTTGATCCGGGTCCGGGAGGCGAGCGAGGAGCACGGCTCGTTGAACCCGATGTGCCCGTCGGTCCCGATCCCGAGCAACTGCAGATCCACACCACCGGCCGCCGCCAGCGCCGCGTCGTACGCCGCACAGGCGCCCGGGATGTCCTCGGCCGTCCCATCCGGGCCCATGAACGCGTCCATCCCGATCCCGAGCGGCTCGAGCACCTCACGGCGCAGCACCGAACGGTACGACTCCGGATGCTCCGCCGGCAGTCCCACGTACTCGTCGAGCTGGGCGATCCGTGCCCGCGAGGCATCCACGGCACCGGACCGCACCTTGGCCGTCAGCGCCTGGTAGATGGGCAGCGGCGTCGAGCCGGTGGCCACCCCGAGCAGGGCATCGGGCTTGCGCCGCAGGAGCTGCGCCATGGCCTCGGCGATGAGCTCGCCACCCGCCTTGGCGTCCGGAACGATGACAACTTCCACGTTGGGCCTGCCGATCTGAGAGACGGTCTGTGAGAGGGCTCGACTGGACCCGAAAAGGGCCATGTGGTTTAGACCAATCTAACAGAATCGGGTCAACGGGCCCAAGGGGAGAAGGGGGGCGAAGCCGCCGGTGACGAGGGCGGACGCCGCCTCCCCACCAGTCCAGCGCCGACCGTGCGTCACACGGAGGACGGGCACCGTTCCGTCCCGGGGGGTGAAATGGGACTGCCGACGCAGTGCCCGTGTGCTGCAGACTCCTCGTGCACCCCCATACCTCAGGCCCCGGGAGGCCCCCGCGATGACCGCCCCGACTCCACCCCAGGCTCCCCGGAACGACCTCCCCGGCCGGATCATGGCCCGCGAGATGGCCGAGCAACCCGCCGTACTGCGCCGCATCCTGGAGCAGGGCGCCCCCGGCATCCGGCAGACCGCCCAGGAGATCGCCGCCCGCCGCCCCCGCTTCGTCCTGCTCACCGCCCGCGGCACCTCCGACAACGCCGCCCTCTACGCCAAGTACCTCCTGGAAATCCGCCTCGGCCTGCCCTGCGGCCTCACCTCCATGTCCACGACCACCGCGTACGGCGCCCGCCCCGACCTGACCGACGTCCTCGTCATCACCGTCAGCCAGTCCGGCGGCTCCCCGGACCTCGTGGCCTCGACCCGGGCCGCCCGCGAGGCCGGCGCGATCACCCTCGCCGTCACCAACAACCCCGACTCCCCGCTGGCCGGCGTCTCCGAGTACCACCTCGACATCATGGCCGGACCGGAGAAGGCCCTCCCCGCCACCAAGACCTACACCGCCTCCCTCCTCGCGCTCTATCTCTTCGTCGAGGGACTGCGCGGCGGCGACGGCGCCCCCGCCAAGGCTCTGCCCGACCTCGCCGAGCAGCTCCTCGCCCGCCAGGACGAGGTCCGCGCCCTCGCCTCCCGCTACCGCTTCGCCGAGCGCATGGTCATCACCTCGCGCGGCTACGGCTACCCCACCGCCAAGGAAGCCGCCCTCAAGCTGATGGAGACCAGCTACATCCCTGCCCTCTCCTACTCCGGCGCCGACCTGCTGCACGGCCCCCTCGCCATGGTCGACAACGTTTCCCCGGTCATCGCGGTCGTCACCGACGGCAAGGGCGGCGAGGCACTCCAGCCCGTCCTCGACCGGCTCCGCGGACGCGCGCCGACCTGGTCGTCATCGGACCCCGCCATCAGGTCGAGCAGGCCTCGGCCGGCTTCGTCCTGCCGACCGAGGGCGTCGCGGAGGAGCTCCAGCCCGTCCTGGAGATCATCCCCCTGCAACTGCTCGCCTACGAGGTCACCATCGCCCGCGGCCAGGACCCGGACGCGCCCCGCGCGCTGGCGAAGGTGACGGAGACGCGGTGAGCGCGGGCTGGGCGACGGCCGGGAGCGGGAGCCGTGCGTCGGGAGCCGTGAGGCAAGTGGGGCCTACGTCAGCGAACCTCCCGTCGCGTCCACCCAGCTCCCTGTGACCCAACGGCCCGCGTCCGAGGCCAGGAACGACACCACATCCGCCACGTCCGCGGTCTCGCCCACCCTTCCCAGCGCCGAGTACGCCGCAGCCTGCGCCCATGCCTTCTCGCTCGCGTGCAGCAGCTCATAGGTGTTGTCGGTCGCGATGATGCCCGGGGCCACCGAGTTCACCGTGATGTTCCGGGGGCCCAGCACCTTGGACAGGTCGCGGGAGAAGACGTCCAGTGCGCCCTTCGTCATCGCGTACGCCATGTTGTTCGGCATCAGGGCGGTCCGGGCCAGGCCCGAGGAGATGTTGATGACGCGGCCGCCGTCCCGCAGGCGGGCCAGGCCGTGCCGGACGAGAAAGAACGGTGCCCTCACGTTCACGGCGAAGACACGGTCGTACTCCTCCTCGTCTATCTCCTCGATCGGGCGGGACACCCCTATCCCCGCGTTGTTCACCAGGATGTCCACCCCGTCTGCATGCCGGTCGAACTCCTCCCACAACGCCTCGGTGTCCCCGGGCGACCCCAGCTCCACCCCGATCGCGAACGCCGAGCCGCCGGCCTCCTCGATCGCGGCGACCGTCTCCTTCGCCGCCGCCTCGTTCCTGCCGTAGTGCACGGCCACCCGCGCCCCGTCCCGGCCAAGACGCTCGGCGATGCCCCGCCCGATGCCCCTGCTCGCCCCCGTCACGAGAGCCGTCCTGCCCGCAAGCACGCCCATGTCGGCGCCCCCTTTCGCATTTTCCTAGTGGTCGCTACAGAAAGACCGTACAACAGCCCGCCGACATTTCTCTAGCAGCCCCTATAGAATTCACTCCATGGAGCGCATCGAGGAGAAGAACCCGCAGGTCAAGCAGGTCAAACCGCGTGGCCGCCCCCGCTCCTTCGACCGCGCCACCGCCCTGGAGAAGGCGATCCTCGCCTTCTGGGAGCACGGCTACGAGGCCACTTCCGTCTCCGACCTCACCCGGGTCATGGGCATCGGAGCCCCGAGTCTGTACGCCGCGTTCGGCGACAAGCGGGCCCTGTTCGAGGAGGTCGTCGTCGAGTACGGCAGGCGCTACGGCTCCTTCGGTGAGCGGGCTCTCGCCGAGGAGCCCACCGCCCGGGCCGCCGTCGCCCGGATGCTGCGGGAGGCGGCCCACGAGTACACCGCCCCGGGCCGCCCGCACGGCTGCCTCGTCATCCACGCGGCCACCAACTGCACCAGCGCCGAGGTGGAGGCGTCCCTGCGCGACCGGCGCAACGCCAACATCGCCGCCTTCGAGAGTCGTATCAGGGCCGACATCGCCGCGGGGGAGCTGCCGGCGGACACCGACGCCGCGGCCCTCGCCCGGCACGCGGGAGCGATGATCCAGGGCATGTCGCAACAGGCGCGGGACGGGGCGAGCCGGGAGGAGCTCGAGGCGCTCGCGGAAATTGCCATGGCCATCTGGCCCCGCACATGAACCCACACGGGTTAGGCTGCGTGGTGGATGCTAGGGCGTCCCACTAGTTCTCCAGCACGGGTCGAGGAGTTCGCGGGACCCTCGGAGAACTGACAACAACAAACAGCCTCCAACGCATGGACACACCGAGTGGTCTAGTCCACAATGCGTAAGGAGAGTTGACAACAGAACACGCGTACTTCCGCCCTCCCCGCACAGGAAGGCGGACCGAGGAACCGGTGCTCTCTGCCCTGACTGCCCCGGATCCTCATCCTTCGGCCGTCCGGGACCGCACACCCCGTGGCCGATATTGCTCCGGGCTGCGGTGCCGAGAGGGTTGAGGGTCCCTCTCAGGCGCCGCGGCCCGCGGGTGTTTTCAGAGCCCGTGTCCCAGCCAGGTCGGCTGATTTCCGGCCTGGTCCGTACCGCCAGGTACGCTCGCACACGTGCCCTCCATGAACGAACTGGTCCGCCAGCACACCGCCCTCGACGACTCCGACCTCGAGTGGCTCCATCTGCTGGTCTCGGAGTGGCAGCTGCTCTCCGACCTCTCCTTCGCCGACCTCGTCCTGTGGGTCCCCACGCGCGACGGCGCCCGCTATGTCTCGGTGGCCCAGATGCGGCCCAACACCGGCCCCACCTCCTACCAGGACGACATGGTCGGCCACCTCGTCCCGCGCGGCCGCCGCCCCCTCCTCGACGCCGCCCTCGACGAGGGCCGGATCGTGCGCGAGGGCGACCCGGAGTGGCGGGAGGAGGTCCCGGTGCGGGTCGAGTCGATCCCCGTACGACGGGACGGCCGCGTCCTCGGCGTCATCGCGCGCAACACCAACCTCCTCACCGTGCGCACCCCGAGCCGCCTCGAACTGACCTACCTGCAGAGCGCCTCCGACCTAGCCCAGATGATCGCGGCCGGCGCCTTCCCGTTCGCGAACCAGCAGATGGACATGGACGCCGCCCCGCGCGTGGGCGACGGCCTGATCCGGCTCGACGCGGACGGCATCGTCCAGTACGCCTCGCCGAACGCGCTGTCCGCGTACCACCGCCTCGGTCTCGCCTCCGATCTCGTCGGCCACCACCTCGGCAAGACCACCGCCGAACTCGCCCCGACCCGCGGCCCGGTGGACGAGGCGCTCGCCAAGGTCGCCAGCGGCTGGGCGCCGCGCGAGTTCGAGATCGAGTCCGGCGACGGGGTCATCCAGTTCAGGGCCATTCCGCTCAAACCCAAGGGCACCCGCATCGGTTCCCTGGTCCTGCTCCGGGACGTCACCGAACTGCGGCGCCGCGAGCGCGAGTTGATCACCAAGGACGCCACCATCCGGGAGATCCACCACCGGGTGAAGAACAACCTCCAGACGGTCGCCGCCCTCCTGCGCCTCCAGGCCCGCCGCATCGACTCCGACCGCGGCCGCGAGGCACTCGAAGAGGCGGTGCGCCGGGTCGGGTCGATCGCGATCGTGCACGAGACGCTGTCCCAGAACCTGGACGAGCGCGTGGAGTTCGACGAGATCGCCGACCGGGTCCTCGCGATGGTCGCCGAGATCTCACCGGGCAAGGTGACCGGCCGGCGCACCGGACGCTTCGGCATCCTCGACGCCGAGGTCGCCACGCCTCTGTCGATGGTGCTCACCGAGATTCTGCAGAACGCCCTGGAGCATGGCTTCCGCGAAGGGGACACCGGCACGGTCGAGGTCTCGGCGGTCCGCGGCGGTACGACGAAGGAGGCCCGCCTGCTCGTCACGGTCCAGGACGACGGGGTCGGCCTGCCCGAGGGATTCGACCCGCACACCGCGGGCAACCTCGGTCTGCAGATCGTACGGACGCTGGTGGAGGGGGAGTTGGGCGGCACGTTCGACATGGTCCCGGCTCCGGAGGGCGGCACCCGCGTCATACTCGACGTCCCGGTGCGCGCCAACAAGTGAGGCGCACCGCCGAGCGAGCCGAGTAAAGCGCACCGCCAAGTAGACCCAAGAAGTAAGAGCCACCAAGTAAGACCCAGCAAGTAAGTCTCAAGCTCCCCCTGTTCAGAAATCGAGCACAGCAAGAAGCCCCGGACCAGAAGTGGTCCGGGGCTCGAATGCTCGTTGCCAGCTTGTGCTGCGCACCGGGGGTACTGCGCGCTGCGGCTCGGGGGCGGGAGATGCGTACTCGCTGTACGCGCCGCCAAGCTCAGGCTGGGTGGGTGTGTCAGGCAGAAGCCTGACGGGCCCGGTTGCGGGCGGCGCGGCGCTTCATCGCACGACGCTCGTCCTCGCTGAGACCACCCCAGACACCGGAGTCCTGACCGGACTCGAGCGCCCACTGCAGACACTGATCCATAACGGGGCAGCGACGGCAGACGGCCTTGGCTTCCTCGATCTGCAGCAGCGCAGGACCGGTGTTGCCGATGGGGAAGAAGAGCTCGGGGTCTTCCTCGCGGCAAACGGCGTTGTGACGCCAGTCCATGGCTGCTACCTCTCCTTGGTATTACGTGCAAGTTGCTTGTGAATGTGAACGCTTTCACGAATCCCTCAACAAGTGAAGGGCCGACCGTCAGGTTTCCCTGGACGAGGTCCTGTGAGTTGAAGAGGGGTTCCGGTGATCTGTGGAGCCGGTGTTGCGGGCTGTCCCGATCGCCACGTAGAGACTCGCAAACCTCAGCGGCGGATACAACCCCTTCCGGAAAGTTTTTTTTGATTCCTCGGTGTCGACTAGGTCACAGCCGTACTTCCATGGGGTGGATGCTGGCCTAAACGTTCGAGTGAAAGGACTTCAGCCCTTTCTGCTCACACAATCACACGCAGTGCACGGCGTACGCCTGTGAACGTCACGCTCGTGCGCAGCCCGAGGTGGTCGCCGTCCATCTGAAGGGGCAGAGGCACCTTCGAATGCAAGGTGAACTGGTCCAGGTCGTGCAGGGACACCGCATGCTTGCCATGGGGTCCACGCTCAGGGGACGAAGTGAGCAACTGGGTGCCATACCGGGCAACCGAGGCCGTCGTCATACGGCTGAGGCCGAGTACGTCGAGTCCCTTATCGAACGACGCCTTAGGCGATGCGTACATCGGGTGATTGCCCAGGAACGTCCACGGAGACGTGTTCGAGACTATGGAGAGGACCAGATCGGTCACCGGCTCCGCGTCCGGGCGCTCCAGGGTGATCGTCCCGTGCCGGCGGTGGGCCTCGCCGAAGAACTGGCGCAGGGCCTGGCGGACGTAGAGCGCGTGCGTCGACTTCCTGCCGCGCTCGCGCTGCTGCTCGACCCGGCCGACGACGCCGGCGTCGAAGCCCAGGCCCGCGTTGAAGGTGAACCAGCGGCCCGGGACGGCCTCGTCCTCGGTGCCGGGGGTGCCGGAGGTCAGTCCGAGCCCGACCGTGCGTTCGCTGCCCTCGCGCAGGGCGTCCAGCAGGGCGCCGGTCGCCTCCACGGCGTCGTTGGGCAGGCCCAGGGCCCGGGCGAAGACGTTGGTGGAACCGCCGGGGACCACGGCGAGGCCGGGGAGGTGCTCCGGGTCCGGGCCGGCGTGCAGCAGGCCGTTCACCACCTCGTTGACCGTGCCGTCGCCGCCCAGGGCCACGACCAGGTCGATGTCCTCGCTCTCCGCCGCCTGCCGCCCGAGGTCGCGGGCGTGGCCGCGGTACTCGGTCGTGACCGCCTCGAGTTTCATCTCGCTCGCCAGCGCATGGATCAGGACATCGCGCGTACGTGCGCTTGTGGTGGTTGCCGCCGGATTGACCACGAGAAGTGCACGCATGAGTTGCAGCGTACCTACTGGGTGGTACCGGGCACAGGCCGAGGTAGGGATCACGTAAGACTTCGGGGCGTGAATCTTGCCACGGACGGGCCGGGCAACCCCGGCGAGCGGCCGTGCGTTGCCCCCGCCTGGCCGGGGTGGCCGAAGGGGCGACGGATACCCTTCAGGGGTGACCAGTGAGCAGACGCCAGCCCCCGAGGAAACCGCCGGCCCGCGCCCGCGGCGCCTGACCTACGCCGCCGCCCTGGCCGCGCTGGAGGGGCTCGCCCTCGTCGCCGGCGGAGTGTGGATGCTCGTCGAGGGACTCGCGGGCGACCCGAACGACCGGCAGACCGCCGTCACCGGCGGCATCACGCTCGTCGTCCTCGCCCTGCTGCCGCTGCTCGCCGCGCGCGGGCTGCTCGCGCAGCGCAGCTGGAGCCGGGGGCCGGCCGTGATCACGCAGATCCTGGCACTGCCCGTGGCCTACAACCTGCTCCAGGCGGACAGTGTGGCGATCCCGGCGGGCATCGCCCTCGCGGTCGTCGCGGTGGCCGCGCTGGTCCTCCTCGTCAACCCGGCGACGACCCAGGCCCTCGGGATCAAGGGGCCGGGCCGCGCACAGGACGGGGAGCGCTAGGGCGGCCGTACGACGCCGTCATCCGCGTAGGTCTGAAACCGGACCGCCCGCGGAGCGAACCGTCACTCCTCCACGAGGAGCTTCTCCCGCAGCTGGGCCAGGGTGCGGGCCAGCAGGCGGGAGACGTGCATCTGGGAGATGCCGACCTCCTGCGCGATCTGCGACTGGGTCATGTTGCCGAAGAAGCGCAGCAGCAGGATCCGCTTCTCGCGCGGCGGCAGGTCCTCCAGGAGCGGCTTGAGGGACTCGCGGTACTCGACGCCCTCAAGGGCCTCGTCCTCGGCGCCGAGGGTGTCGGCGACCGCCGGGGACTCGTCGTCGGTGTCGGGGACGTCCAGGGACAGCGTGGAGTACGCGTTGGCGGACTCCAGGCCCTCCAGGACCTCCTCCTCCGAGATGGCCAGCTTCTCGGCCAGCTCGTGCACGGTCGGGGAGCGGCCGTGCTGCTGGGAGAGCTCGGCGGTGGCCGTCGTCAGGGCCAGGCGCAGCTCCTGCAGCCTGCGCGGGACGCGGACCGCCCAGCCCTTGTCGCGGAAGTGCCGCTTGATCTCGCCGACGACCGTCGGGGTCGCGTACGTCGAGAACTCGACGCCGCGCTCCGGGTCGAAGCGGTCGACCGACTTGATCAGGCCGATGGTGGCGACCTGGGTGAGGTCGTCGAGCGGCTCGCCGCGGTTGCGGAAGCGGCGCGCGAGGTGCTCGACGAGCGGCAGGTGCATACGGACCAGCTTGTTGCGCAGCTCCGCGTACTCCGGGCTGCCGTCCTTCAGCTTGCGCAGCTCGATGAACATCGCGCGCGCTCCGCTGCGGTCCTGAGGGTCGTGCTGCGCGGCGTGCCCGCTCTGCCCGCTCTGCTCGCCCTGCTGATCGTCTCGCTCGTGCTCGCTCATCGTCCTGCCCGTCGCCCTTCCCCGAGCCGTCGTCTCCGCTCGGACAGGGGAGACCCCGATCCGTCCGTCCAGAGACGTGCTCCGCACGGCACCTTCCTCGTCCCGCTGCCCGTCCTCCAGGAAGCCGGCCCCGGCGGAGTCGTCCTCCGGATGCGGCCGGGCCTGTTCGGGGATGCCGGAGACACCGGCCGCATCGACAGCGCCGTCGATGGATTCCCCCGTGTGTCGGGACCCGCCTGTGCCCTCGGCCGGCAGCTCCCGTGTGCCGCGCTCTTCGTCACGCACCGGCCCGTCCCCTGTCCTCACGCCGGCCCGGGTCCCGCGCCGCGCTGTTTGTAGAGGCTGATCGAAACGGTTTTGTCCTCGTCCACGGCGGAGGAGACCTTGCCCGCGAGCGCGGACAGGACGGTCCAGGCGAAGGTGTCCCGCGAAGGGGCATGACCGTCCGTGGTCGGCGCCGAGACGGTGACCTCGAGTGAGTCGTCGACGAGGCGGAAGACGCAACTGAGCACCGAGCCGGGCACGGCCTGCTGGAGCAGGATCGCGCAGGCCTCGTCCACCGCGATGCGCAGGTCCTCGATCTCGTCGAGGGTGAAGTCCAAACGGGCCGCGAGTCCGGCAGTCGCCGTACGCAGCACCGACAGGTAGGCACCCGCAGCCGGCAGCCGGACTTCCACGAAGTCCTGGGTCGCGGGCTCGCCTGCGATCTGGGACACCCTCACCTCCAAGGTGGTACAAGCTTTTCGGGGCCGAGGGTCGCCCCCCGGGGTAACGCGAAGTGTGGTTCAGCGGTGACGCTATCGCGCTCTCAACTTTCCTGTCCCCGGGACCCCGACCCCTTGCCGTTACTCACAGTAAAACTGTGGACACGCTCCGTGTCTAGAGGTCTGCGGCTCCAATTGGGAAGAACGCGCGCCGGGTTGACGTACCCAGACGTCAGACCGTCGAACCGTCCGGAAACGGAGTCTGCTCCGGCCTGGTCGAGGGCCCGGACGCGGTCACACCAGGACGTGGTCCTCGAAGCACCAGCGCCAGTCCTCGCCCGGCTCGAATGTCCGCATGATCGGGTGCCCGGACTCCTTGTAGTGCGTGGTGGCGTGTCTGCCGGGCGACGAGTCGCAGCAGCCGACATGACCGCAGGTGAGGCAGAGCCGCAGTTGCACCGGGTGGGTACCGTCGCGCAGACACTCGGGACAGGTGTCGTCGAGCGGCGCGGGTTCCGGGTGCGGCAGCGCGTCGGCGTGCGTGCACTGTTTCATGATTGCCAGGTTACGACGGGTGTGCGGACGGCCGCGCGGAAAATCGACGGCGGGGCGGACGACGATGGACGAGGGCGGGCGAGGGCCATGGACGTGATGCCACTGCTGTTGCTGGTGGCGGGCAGTGCGGCGATTGCCGCGGCGGCCCGGCGCACCCCGGTGCCGGCGCCGCTGCTGCTGGTCGCCGCCGGGCTGGTGTTCTCGTACGTCCCGGGAGTCCCTGAATACACGCTCGACCCGGACGTCGTGCTGCCCCTGATCCTGCCGCCGCTGCTGCACACGGCGGCCACCGACAGCTCGTACCTCGACCTGAGGGCACAGATGCGACCGGTGGCGTTGCTGTCCGTCGGGTACGTGCTCTTCGCGACCCTCGTGGTCGGCTGGGCCGCCTACCGGATCGTGCCGGGCCTGTCGCTGACCGGGGCGCTCGTGCTGGGCGCGGTGGTGGCGCCGCCGGACGCGGTCGCCGCGACGGCGGTGGCCCGCCGGGTCGGTCTGCCCTCCCGGATCACCACGATCCTCCAGGGAGAGTCCCTGGTGAACGACGCGACCGCGATCACCGCCTACCGGGTCGCCCTCGCGGCGGCGGTGGGCGAGGGCGCGTCCTGGGCGGGCGGCATCGGCGAGTTCCTGCTCGCGGCGCTCGGCGGGGTGGCGGTCGGCCTGGTCCTGATGGTGCCGATCCACTGGCTGCGCACCCACCTCAAGGAGCCCCTCCTCCAGAACACCCTCTCGCTCCTGATCCCCTTCGTCGCGTACGCGGCCGCCGAGCAGTTCCACGCCTCCGGTGTCCTCGCGGTCGTCGTGGTGGCGCTCTTCCTCGGGCACCGCGCGTGGGAGGTCGACTTCGCGACGCGCCTCCAGGAGGACGCGGTGTGGAAAATGGTCGCCTTCGTCCTCGAATCGTCGGTGTTCGCGCTGATCGGACTCCAGTTGCCGGTCGTCCTCAAGGGCCTCGGGGAGTACGAGGGGGTCGACGCCGCCTGGTACGCGCTCGCCGTCTTCCTCGTGGTCGTCGCCTCCCGGTTCATCTGGGTGTATCCGGCGACGTTCCTCCCGCGTGTGCTGTCCGCGCGGATCAGGGAACGCGAGGAGAACCCCACCTGGAAGGGCCCGTTCGTGATCGCCTGGGCCGGCATGCGCGGGGTGGTCTCGCTGGCCATCGCCTTCTCCATCCCCGAGCAGCTGGACGGCGGCGAGCCCTTCCCCGGCCGCAACCTGATCCTCTTCCTCACCTTCACGACCGTCATCGGCACGCTCGTCGTCCAGGGCGTCACCCTGCCCCCGCTCATCCGCTTCCTCAAGCTCCCCGGCCGGACGCCCAGGCCGAGACCCTCGCCGAGGCCAACGCCCAGGCGCAGGCCTCCCGGGCCGCCGAACGCCGTCTGGACGAGCTCCTGTCCGACGAACGCAACACCCTCCCGCCCCCGCTCGCCGACCGCCTCCGCACCGTCCTGGAGCGCCGCCGCAACGCCGTCTGGGAACGTCTCGGCGCGGTCAATCCGGTGACCGGCGAAACCGTCGACGACACCTACCGCCGGCTGTCCCGGGAGATGATCAGCGCCGAACGCGCGGTCTTCGTCAAGCTCAGGGACGGCCGCTACATCGACGACGAGATGCTGCGGACGCTGCTGCGGAGGCTGGACCTGGAGGAAGCGGCGGCCTACCGCGAGGCGGAGTGAGGACTTCCGCGGGGGTCGTCCCGTGATCGGAGCTCCGGTGAGGACCGCGGTCATCCCGTGATCGGAGCTCCGGTGAGCACCCCGGTCATGCCGTGAACGGAGCCCCGGTGATCACCGCGGCCACCCGGGTCCCGGCCGGGAAGGCCCCTTCCTCGACCAGGGTGACAAGTCCGTACAGCAACTTGGCGACATAGAGACGTTCCACGGCCACTCCGTGCCGCTTCTCGAAGTCCTCGGCGAAGGTGTCGAGTTCGGGTGCCGTACGGGCGTAACCCCCGAAGTGGAAGCGTTCGTCGAGCGCCCAGTCGCCCTGCCGCGCGCCGAAGGCCGCCTCCTGGAGGGCCTGTATCCCGGCCGTCAGGAAGCCCCCTTTGAGCACGGGTATCCCCAACGCCCGCTGCCCCGGCCCCAGTCCCGCCGCCAGCCCCGCGAAGGTGCCCCCGGTGCCGCACGCCACCGCGACCACGTCCGCCCGGCCCCGCAGCTCCTCACCGAGCGCCCGGCAGCCCCGTACCGCAAGGGCGTTGCTGCCGCCCTCCGGTACGACGTACGCGTCCTCCGCCCCCGCCGCCCGCAGGATCGCGCCGAGCACCGGCGGCTCGGCCTTGCGGCGGTACGTGGCTCGGTCGACGAAGTGCAGGCGCATGCCGTCGGCCACGCAGCGGGTCAGGGACGGGTTCAGGGGGCGGTCCGCGAGTTCCTCGCCGCGCACCACCCCCACCGTCGGGAGCCCCAGCAGGCGCCCGGCGGCGGCCGTGGCACGGAGGTGGTTGGAGTAGGCGCCGCCGAAGGTGAGGATCGGGCGGCCGCCCGCGGCGGCGAGGTTCGGGGCCAGTTTGCGCCACTTGTTGCCGACCAGGTCGGCGTGGATCAGGTCATCGCGCTTGAGGAACAGGCGGACGCCCCGGCGGGCGCAGCGGTCGTCCTCGATCTCCTGCAGCGGCGACGGGAGCCGGGGGCGCAGGGAGGCGAGGTCGGGGCCGGTCACGCCCCCATTGTCACTTGAGGCGGTCCCGGACGCGCTCCCGCATCGACGCCATGGTGAAGCCGCGCGGGTCCACCTTGCCCGGCTGCCACTCCAGGTGGCCGATCACCGACCGTTCCGTCCAGCCGTGACGGCGGCAGATCGCGGCGGCCACGCGTTCGATCGCCGCCAGCTGGGCCTCCGGCCAGGGGTCGTGACCGTCGCCGAGGTTCTCGCACTCGAAGCCGTAGAAGTGGCGGTTGCCGTCGGTGTTCGCCTCGTTGTCGTGCGGGAGGGCCTTCTCGGCGATCACCGCCCGCAGGACGTCGTCGTCGCCGAGGCCCGCGTGGTTGGCGCGGCCGTAACCGACCAGGTGGACGCGGCCGTCCTTGGTGATGACACCGTGGCAGAGCGGGCCCGGCAGGTCCTCGTAGCCGTCTCGGCAGAGCTCGACCGTGCGCGCGCTGCCCTTGGTGACCGTGTGGTGGATCATCACGCCGTGGACCGGGCCCCAGGGGCCCTTGTGATTGCGGTTGTGGTGTCTCCAGTCGCCGACCTCGACGACCGTGACGCCCTCGTCCTTCAGGGCGTCCAGGAAATCCGCCGCGGACATGGGTGGGGCCATGCCGCCTCCTTCGTGTGCGCGCCGACGGCCGCCTCTCGCGGCCGCCTCGTAACCGTGCTTGTACCGAAAGCCGACCCCCCGGACTACTCGTTCGTACGGCGTGCGAGCCGTTTCGGACAAAGGTGGGGCGGGCGGCCGGAAAGGCACGCGTGTACGAGGACGCCATCCATGCCCAGCAACCGAAAGATCCATTCCCGCTCTTTCGGGTAATAGCACGAGCACGCTCCGTGAGGAAGGCTTGCGCGTACAGATGCCCCGGCGCAGACCGGCGCCCGGGCATGTCTTGGGAGGGCGTTTCACATATGTCGGTAGGCGAAGAGGTCCGTTCGGAGCAGGGCCGTCCGCAGCAGAGTCTCGGCACGGCAGCCGCGCGGAACCTGGCCACCACGACCAAGTCCGCACCCCAGATGCAGGAGATCAGCTCGCGCTGGCTGCTGCGCACACTGCCATGGGTGAACGTCCAGGGTGGTACGTACCGCGTCAACCGCCGACTGACCTACGCCGTGGGGGACGGCCGGGTCACCTTCGTCAAGACGGGCGACCGCGTCGAGGTCATCCCGGCGGAGCTGGGCGAACTGCCGGCGCTCAGGTCCTACGAGGACGAGGAGGTGCTCACCGAACTCGCCCGCCGCTGCCAGCAGCGCGAGTTCGCACCCGGTGACGTGCTCACATCCTTCGGCAGCCAGGCCGACGAGATCTATCTGCTGGCGCACGGCAAGGTGGAGAAGATCGGCACGGGTCCCTACGGCGACGACGCCGTCCTCGGAGTCCTCGCCGACGGCGCCTACTTCGGCGACCAGGCGCTGCTCGACCCCGACGCCATCTGGGAGTTCACCGCCCGCGCGGTCACCGCCTGCACGGTCCTCGTCCTGCCGCGCAACGACGTCGAGCAGGTGGCCGAGCGCACCGAGACCCTGCGCGACCACCTCCAGGCGCAGCGCTCGATCCCGGAGCAGAGCACCAACAAGTACGGTGAGAAGGAGATCGCGCTCGCGGCGGGCCACAGCGGCGAGCCGGACATCCCGCACACCTTCGTCGACTACGAGGCCCGGCCGCGCGAGTACGAACTGAGCGTCGCCCAGACCGTCCTGCGCATCCACTCCCGCGTCGCCGACCTCTACAACCAGCCGATGAACCAGACCGAGCACCAGCTCCGGCTGACCGTCGAGGCGCTGAAGGAGCGCCAGGAGCACGAGCTCGTCAACAACCGCGAGTTCGGACTGCTCCACAACTGCGAGTACGACCAGCGGCTCCAGCCGCACGACGGCGTGCCCAGCCCCGACGACCTGGACGAACTGCTCAGCCGCCGGCGCGGCACCAAGCTGCTGCTCGCCCATCCGCGCGCGATCTCCGCGATCGGCCGCGAGCTCAACAAGCGCGGACTGGTCCCCGAGACCATCGACGTGGGCGGCAACCGCATCCCGACCTGGCGCGGGGTGCCCATCTACCCGTGCAACAAGATCCCGGTCACCGAGGCCCGGACGACCTCGATCATCGCCATGCGTACCGGTGAGGCCGAGCAGGGCGTCATCGGGCTCCAGCAGACCGGCATCCCGGACGAGATCGAGCCGAGCCTGTCCGTCCGGTTCATGGGCATCAACGAACAGGCGATCATCAAGTACCTCGTGACCGCCTACTACTCCGCGGCGGTCCTCGTGCCGGACGCGCTCGGCGTCCTGGAGAACGTCGAGATCGGCCGCTGGCGGTGACCCTTCGCGCCCCCGATGCGCCGTGCACCCGCCCGCGAGGGCGGGAGCACCGTGGTGGGGCGCGCCCGGCGGCCGCGGCCGCGCCACCGTCCGCGGAGTCTGAGGTGACCCATGGATGCGTGCACGACGGCCACACGGCAGCGCCCCTCCGAGGCGCCCGGAAGACGGCGGCCCATCGCCCACCGGCCCGCCCCGATCGACGGCCGCGAGGCCCGCGCGAACGGTTCGAGCGGCCGCCGCGGTGGAGCCGGTCCACAGCTTCAGCCCGACGTGGCCCTGGAGAGGCAGAGCCCGGAGAGGTCACCCTCCTCGACGACGTGACGGGGATATGCGGACGCGGCTGGGCAGAGGTACAGACGGCCGACCGGATGGCCCGCGCGCCGGGGCACCTGGTCCGTGCGGCGCCCGAGCGGGAGGCGGCGGGAGCACTGCCGGCCTTCGCGGCGTACGTGACGCCCCGCGGTGGTTGAGCGCTGGGAGAACAGAGGGTCGACCCGAACGCGGGCGCAGTCGAGCCCGGATCTCAGACCCCGGAACCTCGGGGCCGCGCGGCTCCTCGACCCCGCGCGCCCCGAGGAGCTCCGGTCGGCGGGTCCCGCACATCCCCACGGCGTGCGGGCCCCGCCCCTTTGTCCACCACCCCTTTGCCTACGGCCGCCTCTTGCCTGCCGCCCCCTTTGCCCACCACCCCTTTGCCTACCGCCCCTCTTGCCCATCGCCCTTTTGCCCACCGCCCTTTTGCGCGCCGCCCTCTCCACGCCACCCCTTCGATGCGCCACCCTTTCGATGCGCCGCCCCTTCGATGCGCCGCCCCCGCGACACCCCCTCACACCAGCCCCTATAGAGTCAACAGCCGGACGATCACGGCCAGTTGATGACAAGGGGCGGACCATGGGTGTGGCGATACGGGCGGCGGGCGCGAGCGACCGTGATCTGGTCGTACGGCTGTTGGACATCGCCTTCCAGGACGACCCCGTCAGCCGTTGGATCTTCCCGGGCGACGAATACTTCCGCGCCACGCACCACAAGCTCATGGCCGCCTTCACCGACATCGTGCTGGCCGACGGCCGCATCGACCTCACCGAGGACGGCACGGCCTGCGCACTGTGGCTGCCGACGCCGGCCCAGGAGCACACCGAGGGTGAGGGCGAGGACGAGAGCGACGGCCCCGCCCAGATGCGCGCGAGCATCGACCCCGCCAACGAGCGGATCGAGCTGGTCGCCCGGCTCACGGAGGACATCCACCCCGCCGGCCGCGCCCACGAGTACCTCTGGATGATCGGCGTCAGCCCCGACCGCCAGGGCGAGGGCCTCGGCACCGCCCTCATCGGCTCGGTCCTCGACCGCTGCGACCGCGAGGGTCTGCCCACCTATCTGGAGGCCAGCAGCGCCCGCAGCCGCGGCCTCTACGAACGCCTCGGCTTCACCCTCCTGGGCCGCCCGCTCGACCTCCCTGACGGCCCGCAGATGTGGCCGATGTGGCGCGAGCCCCGTAACTGACCCGGTCTACGACTGCGGCACCACCGTCGCCACGATCCGCTCCACCAGCCCCTCCGGCAC
>MWJO01000037.1 GCA_002027195.1 Streptomyces sp. GKU 895
GCACTCCGCCGACGAGGGCGCAGCACGCACCCGCCGCCGCGTCCGAGAACGGCACCCAGGAGCGGGTGCCCGCGCCCAAGGGCGTGCCCACCCCCAAGGACCTCGCCGCCCTGCGCGCCCCGGGCGTCCAGCCGCAGCAGCCCGCCAACGCCACCCTGCGCTGGTCCTCCGACAAGGGCTGGGTCGACCGGCCCGGCGGCGCCGCCGAACCGCCCGAGGTCGCCTCGATGCCGACGCTCGCGCAGCTCACCACCGCCGAGCAGCGATGGGCCGACCGGGAGGAGGACATCACGACCGTCGGAGGCGACCCCTACGAGGTGGGGCAGGTCTTCGCCCGACGCTGGATGGAGCGGCTGGGCGACCAGAGCCACCTCCAGAAGCTGTCCGGGATGTACCCGCGCATCCCGCACCGCATCGACGGGGAGCTGCTGCGCTACGCCGCCCGCTTCGGACTGCTCGCGCACAAGGACGACCAGATCGACGAGCACGACCGGTACGCCATCAGGGCCGGGTTCTGGCGCGAGATCGACGTCCGCACGGCCGCGGAGCACGCGCCCGCCGGGGAGTGAAACGGCACATACCCTGCCCCTAGGGGCGAGCGGAGCTTCCCGACCCCGTAGTCTCGTGCCTTGTGAGTACGCGCGCGGGACAGGCACTTCGGCATGGCGACGATGTCGTGTGCGCGGTGCGCGGACTGACCAAGACCTATCCCGCGGTACGGGGCAGGCGCGGGGTTCCCGCGACACCCGAGGTACGGGCCACCGACGACGTACGACTCGACATCCGCCGCGGTGAGATCTTCGGGCTGCTCGGGCCGAACGGCGCCGGCAAGTCCACCCTCGTACGCCAGCTGACCGGCCTGATGCGGCCCGACAGCGGCACGGTCGAGATCCTCGGGCACGACATCGTGCGCCACCCCGAGCGGGCCGCGCGCATCCTCGCCTACCTCGGCCAGGAGTCCACCGCCCTCGACGAGCTCACCGTCTCCCTCGCCGCCGAGACCACCGGACGGCTGCGCGGCCTGGACGCGCGGACGGCCAGGGCCGAGCGGGACGCCGTACTCGACGAACTCGGGCTCGCGCCGCTCGCCGGGCGGGCGATCAAGAAGCTGTCCGGCGGCCAGCGGCGGCTGGCGTGCTTCGCCGCCGCGCTGGTCGGGGAGCGGCCGCTGCTGGTGCTGGACGAACCGACCACCGGCATGGACCCGGTGGCACGGCGGGCCGTGTGGGCGGCAGTGGACCGGCGCCGGGCCGAGCGCGGCACGACCGTCCTGCTCGTCACCCACAACGTCATCGAGGCCGAGACCGTCCTCGACCGGGTCGCGGTCCTCGACCGCGGCCGCGTGATCGCCTGTGACACCCCCGTCGGGCTCAAGGAGCAGGTCGCCGGGGAGGTCCGGGTCGACCTGGTGTGGCGCGACGCCGCGCCGCTGCACGTCCCGGAGGTCGCCGCGCTGCACGACCGGGCCGTCGAGACCGGACGCCGCTGGACGCTCCGGCTCGCCCCCGAGGAGGCCCGCGCGGTCGTCGCCACCGTCACCGGCGGCGCCGCCTTCGCCGCCCTCGACGACTTCACGCTCGCCACGCCCAGCCTGGAGGACGTGTACCTGGCGCTCGGCGGGGCGGCGCGGCAGGGGCTGGTGAAGGCGTGAACGCTTTGAAGGCTCTTGAGTCAGGCTTGAGCGAGCGGGCCGTAGCATCCGTACGGAGACGGAACAGGGCGAACGTATCGGTGACCCCGTGGGTGAAAGGGAGCAGCGCCACGTGAGTGTCGTACCCGCCGAGGTGCTGCCGGGCGGCGCCCTGGCCGTCGAGGAGACGGACCGGGGGGCGGCCGAGCTCGGGCCGCGTGCGCGGCTGTGGCCGGCGCTCGTCGCCGTGTACCGGGCCCAGCTGTCCCGGGCCCGGGTCGCGCGCATCCCGCTGCTGTTCGTCGCGACCTTCCAGTCCGTCGGGATCATGATCCTGATGCGCGGGGTCGTGGACGGCGGGGCCGAGGCGCAGGCCGTGGTCGCGGGCTCCGCGGTGCTCGTCGTGGCGTTCGTCGCGCTGAACCTGCTCGCCCAGTACTTCGGGCAGCTCCGCGCGAGCGGCGGCCTCGACCACTACGCGACGCTGCCGGTGCCGCCCGCCGCGGTGGTGCTGGGCGCGGCGGGGGCGTACGCCTCCTTCACCGTGCCCGGGACCGTGGTGACCGCGGTGTTCGGGTGTGTGCTGTTCGGGCTGCCGATGGCGCATCTGTGGGTGCTCGTCGCCGTGATCCCGCTCGCCGGGGCCGCGCTCGCCGGGCTCGGGGCGGCCTTCGGGCTGCTCGCGCCGCGGCCGGAACTGGCGACCGTGCTGGGTCAGTTGGGCATGTCCGCGGCGCTGCTGCTGGGCGTCCTGCCGGCCGACCGGATGCCGGAGGGAGTGCGGTTCCTGCGGGACCTGCTGCCCTCGACGTACGGCGTCGAAGCCTTCGCGCGGACCTTCGGGCCGCATCCCGACTGGGCGTTCGTCCTCGGTGACCTGGCCGTCTGCGGAGCGGTCGGGGTCGTCTCCCTCGGCGTCGCCACCTGGGCCTACCGTCGAGCGGCCGTCCGGTGACGCGCCGCACAGGCGGGCCTGGCACGATGTCAGGGTGACCGCACCGCTGACTCCTCCTCCGCCGCCGAGCGACCCCTCTCCGCACCAGGCCTGGCAGGCACCGCCGCCGTACGGTGCCGGTGGGCCCGGAAGCCTGTACGAACAGGACGGCCCCGGAATGAAGACCGAACTGCGGGAAGCCGCCGTGATCACGGTGGCGGTGGCGCTCGGTGGGCTGCTGCTGGGGGTGCTGTGGTGGTGGCTGGCGCCGCATGTGCCGCTGGTGGGAGACATCGTCGACAAGCGCTGGATCGTCTACGTCAAGGACACCGAGGGGGAGCAGGCGGTCGGCGTCGACGGGACGTTCGCGCTGCTCGGGCTGGCGTTCGGGGCGGTGAGCGCGGTCGTCGTGTTCCTGCTGCGGCGGCGTGGCGGGGTGCCGCTGGTCGTGGCGCTCGGGGTCGGAGGGCTGCTCGGGTCGCTGCTGGCGTGGCGGGTCGGGGTGTGGCTCGGGCCCGCGCAGGACGTGCTGGCCCATGCGAAGTCCGTGGGCAAGGGGGTGACGTTCTCGGCGCCGCTGAAGCTCGGGGCGAAGGGGGCGTTGCTGGCGTGGTCGTTGGGGGCGCTGCTGGTGCACCTGGGGCTCACGGGGTTGTTCGGGCCGCGGATCCTGAGGTGCCGGGTAGGGGCGGGCCGGGCCGTATGGGGCGAAACCGTCGGCGTAGCTCGTAAGGAGCTCGGGGTGGGGGCTGGGCGGGGTGGTTTCGCTCGCCCCCGCTGGCGGTGCCGCTGCGCCCACCCGTGCCGCCCTGCGGCACGACTGCCCGCAGCTGCGCGGGGAGCGCGTGCCGCTGAAAACCCCCTACGCCGGGCGCCTGCCGTGGTTGGAGCGGCCCTTCTTGGTGCGCCATTTCCGCTTTCGCGTTTTCTTCGACATGTTCCTCGTACTTAACCGAGGAACGGACCCGCGTCGAGAGGTCAGGCGCGGCGGATGGGGGCCAGGATCGCGTCCGTGAGCTTCGCCAGGTCCTGCGGGGCGAGTTCGACCTCCAGGCCCCTGCGGCCCGCCGAGACGCAGATGGTGGGGTGGGCGGAGGCGGAGGCGTCCAGGACCGTGGGGAGCTTCTTGCGCTGGCCCAGGGGGGAGATGCCGCCCCGGACGTAGCCGGTCGTGCGCTCGGCGAGGGCCGGGTCGGCCATCGCCGCCCGCTTGCCCTTCACCGCCGCCGCCAGCGCCTTCAGGTCCAGCTGGCCCGCCACCGGGACCACCGCCACCGTGAGGGTGCCGTCCACGTCCGCGACGAGGGTCTTGAAGACCCGCTCGGGGGAGACGCCCATCGCCTCGGCCGCCTCCTCGCCGTAGGAGGGGTGGCTGGGGTCGTGGTCGTAGGAGTGGACCGTGTACTCCGCTCCCGCCGCCGTCAGGGCCACCGTCGCGGGGGTGCCGCCCGTCTGCTGGGCCTGCTTCTTGGACTTCTTCGCCATCGGTCGTCCCTCGGACTCAGTTCAGACTCGTCGGGCCGCGCGTCAGGTCCGACGCCGGCAACGACGGCAGATTACGGATGATCGCCGTCTCCGAGCGAAGGAGTTTCAGCTCGTCCCGGAGGCGGGAGGCCGTGTCGGGGGCCTGGGAGGAGGCGCTGCTTGGTGGGGGTGTCGAGCATCATCGCGGCCGCGACGAGGTAGGAGACCACCGCCGGTTCGTCAGGGAGTTCGGAGCCGGAGGCCAGGGAGCGTTCGCGGGCGCCCGCCAGGCGCTTCTGGTACGCGCGGAAGGCCCTCAGGACGCCTTCGGCCAGGGCGCCGGCCTCCTCCCCCCGCTCCTCCGGGAGCTCCTCCAGTTCCGCGACGAGATACGGGCCCGACGCGTCGACGGACAGCAGCTTCACCCGGGTCGTGCCGGTCGCCAGGACCTCGAACGTGCCGTCGGCCCGTTCCCTGATCGTCGCCGCGTCCGCGATGCAGCCGGTGCCGTGGAAGGCCTTGGCGGGGTCGGCGCCGAAGCCCGCCGCGGGGCCGCGTTCGGGCACGGACGTGGGATCGGGCATGCCGGGCTCACTCGCCGCCACCTCCTGGCCGTCGCGGATGGCGACGACGGCGAAGCGGCGCGGTTCGTCCTCGGGGGTCTTCAACAGTTCGCGCATCATGGCGCGATAGCGCTCCTCGAAGACGTTCAACGGGAGCACCAACCCCGGGAACAGCACCGAGTTCAGGGGGAAGAGCGGGAGCCGGACGGTGGTCACGGCGCAAAAGCCTAATGGTCGCGGGAGTGTGCACGTCCACGGTGCTCACTCCGTGGAAGACCGGAGGCCGATCGCAGCCGGATCTCCTCCCGCAGTTCCAGGAACCGGCCCAGCGGGTCGTCGGAGACCAGTTCCCAGGGGAACGAGGTGGCGTACGGGCCGATCCGGCCGAGCTGCTCCAGGGCGTCCTCGCGGCGGTCCAGCAGCGCGAGGACGTACGTCAGCTTGTTCCGCATCTCCGCCGGCCACGGGTCCGCCGCCGGGAACCGGGCCGACAGCGCGATCGCCCGGTCCACCGCCGCGTCCAGCCGGGCGCGGGGCACGTCCGGGCCGCAGCCGTCGGTCAGATAGGCGAGCGCGGCCCGGGTGGGCAGGGCCTGGACGAGGGAGTCGGCCGGGGCGTCCTGCGCGGCCGTCTCCGCGAAGTCGAAGCACTCCCGGTGCGAGCCGTGCCAGCTCTCGGCGAGACAGCGCAGGGCGGCGGCATGGCAGCCGTAGTGGTGCGGGGCACGGCGGATCGCCGCCTCCCACAGCTCCTCGAAGTACTTGTGCCCGGCGCGCGAGCCGTGCGCGTGGTCCAGCGCGATCCGCCACGGCACCGGATCGCGGTCGTCACCGCGCGCGGCGGCCGTGATCAGCGGGCTCACCTCGCGCAGCAGTTCCTCCCGCGCGGGCGACCCCCAGGCGCGGGTCACGGCGAGCTGGGCGCGGACCACGAGCATGTCCGGGTCGCGCGGGGCGGCCGTACGCCAGGAGTCGAACCACTCGGGGCGCGCGCACGCGAAGGATGCCAGGCGGACGACGTACCGGTCGCGGTGTTCCCAGGCGGCAGCCGCGCGGGTGCCGGCGAGCAGGGCGGCCGCCACCTCGTACGATCCCTGCCCGGCGGCCACGAGGGCCGGGCCGAGCCGGTCGTCGGGCGCGTCGAGGAGCACCTCGTCGTCGGCCGGCAGCGCGACAGGCGGGTGCTCGACGGTCCTGGACGCCCGGGAGGAGCGGACGAACGGGGGCAGCAGAGCCATGGTGTCGACCATTGAAAAGCCGCAGGTCGTGCGAGCGCCAGAGGTTCCGGGCAAAGTACGGAAAGTTGTACGGCGGAAGGTCAAGAGCACGTAAAAATGATTAGTGTTCAACATTCGTTCGACCGCTGTGCCCCCGAACGGCGGCGTCAATTGCGTCTCAGCAGCCTGGTCGCCCCCGCCGCCACCGTCGTCGCCAGGATCCAGCCCAGCAGGATCATCGCCGCCGCCAGCCACTGCCAGCCGCCGCGCAGCTGCCAGAAGCCGACCTGGCCCAGGTCGATGACCGGCAGGAGCAGGTCGAGGGCGAAGAGGGTGGCGTTCCAGTGCGGGCCCTCGCTGCCCTTGAGCGGCGGATGGTCGGCGTGCGCGAAGGCGAGGGAGCCCGCCGCCCACAGCACCGCCATCCCACACCAGCGCCCGCCCCGGCCGGTAGCCGTAGGCGACCGTCCAGTCCTGCGCGTACCCCCACAGCTTCGCGGCGGGCGGCAGCGTCTCGCGGCGGCGGCGCTGCTTGGCGAGCAGCACCTCGCGGGCGTCCTCGTCCTCGCCGCCGGCCCGCAGCACCGCCGCCAGCCGCTCGTACGGCTCCGGGTTGTACTCGGCGGTCGCCGCGGCCACCCACGCCAGCCGCTCCTCCAGCGGGAACGGGCCCCTCGGCACCAGGTTCTCGTAGCCGAAGCCGCCCATGTGCAGCCGGCCCGGGCCCGGCCAGCTGTCGGTGCGGTCCATCAGGTTCACCACCCGCGCCCCCGACAGCACCACCCGCCCGCGCGCCGGTGCCTGCCCGAGGAAGCGCAGCTCGGGCGTCTGGATGCGGCGCAGCGACACCTCCTGGTCGTCGGTGAGGGTGAAGCGGGCCTTGTCGAAGTCGACCGCGTCCCCGAACCTGCCGTCGTCCAGGCGCAGCCCGCCCCGGCAGGTGAACCGCTGGATGCGGGTGCCCTGCGCCGGGGTGGCCCCGCTCAGCAGCGCGTTGCCGACGCCCGCCGGCGTCAGGTACATCGAGCGCCCGACGGTCAGCTGGGGCGCGTTGAGCGCGAGCCGCGTGTACGGGTTGGCCAGCTTCGCGCCGCGCAGGCTCAGCGAGACACCGATCTTGGCGCTGCGCAGGCTCAGCTCGCCGTGCGACTCGAGGAGCTCGGCCTGGAGATCCTGGCCCACGCTCATGCCGTCGGCGGCGATCGAACGGCCGCTGCGGTCCCGGTAGACGATCGCCTGGTTGAGCAGCAGGTCCGTGCCGATGTGCGCGTCGGTGAGCCGTACGCCGTTGTGGAACCGGCAGCGGGGGAGGTGCAGATCGCCTTCGGTGTGGACGCGGGCCGCCTCCAGGCGCGGCACCGAGCAGTCCACCAGGCGCAGGGTGGCGAAGCGGGCCTCCGGCAGCAGGACGTCCCGCTCGAACCGGCAGCCCTTCATCTCCACGTACGGCACCACGATGCCGCCCGCCAGGTCCAGCGCGCCGCTGATCTGCACGCCTGCCAGCTTCAGCGACGACACCCGGCCGGCCAGCGCGGGCGGCCCGTCCAGCAGCAGCCAGCACACGATGCGGGCCCGCACGGTCCGCTCCGGGCCCCACGGGTGCCCGCCGTGCGGATCGTCGACGACCGCGTCGCCGCTGCTCAGGTCGTACACGCTGCCGTTGCGGAAGGCCTGCCACATGCCGACCTCGGCAGGCGTCAGATCGTCCGGCAGGTCCCCCTCGGTCACCATTCCTCCCATCCCGTGCGCGCCCCCGGTCATGCCCGCGTCATGCCCGCTCGGTGAGGCCCCGAACGCTAGACGTGAAGGCGATCTTCCAGGTTGCGTATCAGGCCGCGTATCAGCCATTGGAATGCCCGAACGACGCCGAACCGTGGTCTGAGAGAATTGGGGATGTGATCTCCCGAATCGATCTGCGCGGCGACGCCCTCCCCGAGGGCCCCGCCCTGCGCGACCTGCTGCCCCGAGCCGACTTCGACGTCTCGGCCGCCCTGGAGAAGGTGCGTCCGATCTGCGAGGCCGTGCATCATCGGGGTGACGCGGCGCTGATCGACTTCGCCGAGAAGTTCGACGGGGTCCGGCTGGAGTCCGTACGGGTCCCCGCCCAGGCCATCAGCGACGCACTGCAGAACCTGGCCCCGGCCGTCCGCGCGGCCCTGGAGGAGTCCATCCGGCGTGCCCGGCTCGTCCACCGCGAGCAGCGCCGCAGCACCCACACGACCCAGGTCGTCCCCGGCGGCACCGTCACCGAGAAGTGGGTCCCCGTCGACCGGGTCGGGCTGTACGCGCCTGGCGGCCGGGCCGTCTACCCGTCCTCCGTGATCATGAACGTGGTCCCGGCCCAGGAGGCCGGCGTCGAGTCCCTCGCCCTCGCCTCCCCGGCGCAGGCCGAATTCGGCGGCCTGCCGCACCCGACGATCCTCGCCGCCTGCGCGCTGCTCGGCGTCGACGAGGTGTACGCCGCCGGCGGCGCCACCGCCGTCGCGATGTTCGCGTACGGCACCGAGTCCTGCGCGCCCGCCAACCTGGTCACCGGCCCCGGCAACATCTGGGTCGCCGCCGCCAAGCGCTACTTCACCGGCAAGATCGGCATCGACGCCGAGGCGGGCCCGACCGAGATCGCGATCCTCGCGGACGACACCGCCGACCCGGTGCACGTCGCCGCCGACCTGATCAGCCAGGCCGAGCACGACCCGCTCGCGGCGGCCGTGCTGGTCACCGACTCCGTCGCGCTCGCGGACGCGGTCGAGAAGGAGCTGGAGCCGCAGGTCGCGGCCAGCAAGCACATCGACGAGCGGATCGCCCCGGCCCTCGCGGGCAAGCAGTCCGCGATCGTCCTCGTCGACGGCATCACCGAGGGCCTGCGGGTCGTCAACGCCTACGGCGCCGAGCACCTGGAGATCCAGACCGCCGACGCCGGCGCGGTCGCCGAGCGGGTCCGCAACGCCGGCGCGATCTTCATCGGCCCCTGGGCGCCGGTCTCGCTCGGCGACTACGCCGCCGGGTCCAACCACGTCCTGCCCACCGGCGGCTGCGCCTGCCACTCCTCCGGGCTCTCCGTCCAGTCCTTCCTGCGCGGCATCCACATCGTCGACTACACGAAGGACGCGCTCGCGGAGGTGGCGCACCACGTGGTCACGCTGGCGGAGGCGGAGGACCTGCCCGCGCATGGCGCGGCGATCAAGGCAAGGTTCGGTTGGAAGGTGCCTGAGAGCAAGTGAGCTTCGGAATCGACGATCTCCCCGTACGGGACGAACTGCGCGGCAAGTCCCCTTATGGCGCGCCCCAGTTGGACGTCCCCGTACGGCTGAACACCAACGAGAACCCCTACCCGCTGCCCGAGCCGCTGGTCGAGCGCATCGCCGAGCGCGTCCGCGAGGCCGCCCGCGACCTCAACCGCTACCCCGACCGGGACGCGGTCGAACTGCGCACCCAGCTCGCCCAGTACCTGACGGACACGTCCGGACACGAGGTCGGCCTGGCCAACGTGTGGGCCGCCAACGGCTCCAACGAGGTCATCCAGCAGCTGCTCCAGACCTTCGGCGGCCCCGGCCGTACCGCGATCGGCTTCGAGCCGTCGTACTCGATGCACGGCCTGATCGCGCGCGGGACGGGCACGGGCTGGATCTCCGGCCCCCGGAACGCGGACTTCACCATCGACGTCGAGGCGGCCGTGCGCGCGATCGCCGAGGCCGAGCCGGACGTCGTCTTCGTCACCACCCCCAACAACCCCACGGGCAACGCGGTCCCGCCCGAGACGGTCCTCGCGCTGTACGAGGCCGCGCAGGCGGCGAAGCCGTCGATGGTCGTGGTCGACGAGGCCTACGTCGAGTTCAGCCACGGCGACTCGCTGCTGCCGCTCATCGAGGGCCGGCCGAACCTCGTCATCTCGCGCACGATGTCGAAGGCCTTCGGCGCGGCGGGCCTGCGCCTCGGCTACCTGGCCGCGCACCCGGCGGTGGTGGACGCCGTACAGCTCGTACGGCTGCCCTACCACCTGTCGGCCGTCACCCAGGCGACCGCCCTGGCCGCCCTGGAGCACACCGACACGCTGCTGAAGTACGTCGAGCAGCTGAAGGCCGAGCGGGACCGCCTGGTGAGCGAGCTGCGCGCGCTCGGTTTCCAGGTCGTGGAGTCGGACGCGAACTTCGTGCAGTTCGGGCTGTTCGACGACTCCCACGCGGCCTGGCAGAAGATCCTCGACCGGGGCGTCCTGGTCCGGGACAACGGCATCCCGGGGTGGCTGCGGGTCTCCGCCGGAACCCCCGAAGAGAACGACGCGTTCCTCGACGCGGTCCGTGAGTTGACGAAGGAGCAGAGCGCATGAGCCGCGTAGGACGGGTGGAAAGGGTCACCAAGGAGACCTCCGTGCTCGTCGAGATCGATCTCGACGGCAGCGGCAAGGTCGATGTGGCCACCGGGGTCGGGTTCTACGACCACATGCTCGACCAGCTCGGCCGGCACGGTCTGTTCGACCTGACCGTGAAGACCGAGGGCGACCTGCACATCGACTCGCACCACACCATCGAGGACACCGCCCTCGCCCTGGGCGCCGCCTTCAAGCAGGCGCTCGGCGACAAGGTCGGCATCTACCGCTTCGGCAACTGCACGGTCCCGCTGGACGAGTCCCTCGCCCAGGTGACGGTGGACCTGTCCGGCCGCCCCTACCTCGTGCACACCGAGCCCGAGAACATGGCGCCGATGATCGGCGAGTACGACACCACCATGACCCGGCACATCCTGGAGTCCTTCGTGGCCCAGGCGCAGATCGCCCTGCACGTGCACGTGCCGTACGGGCGCAACGCGCACCACATCGTGGAGTGCCAGTTCAAGGCGCTCGCGCGGGCGCTGCGCTACGCCTCCGAGCGGGACCCGCGCGCGGCCGGCATCCTCCCCTCCACGAAGGGCGCGCTGTGAACGGGCTGTCCACCGTCCTGATCGTCCTCGGCCTGTTCCTGGTCGGCGGGATCATCTCCTTCGTCAAGCAGGGGATGCCCAAGCAGCTCGTCGTGCTGCTCTCCATCGGCGCCGCGATGTGCCTGGTCGCCGGTGTCATGAGGCTGGAGGTGTGGAGTTGAGCGCATCCTCGAAGAAGGTCGTGGTCTTCGACTACGGCTTCGGCAACGTGAGGTCGGCCGAGCGTGCTCTCGCGCGCACCGGGGCCGAGGTCGAGATAACGCGTGACTTCGACCAGGCCATGAACGCCGACGGGCTGCTGGTGCCGGGCGTCGGCGCCTTCGCCGCCTGCATGAAGGGCCTGCGCGACGCGCGCGGCGACTGGATCATCGACCGCCGGCTGTCCGGCGGGCGCCCGGTCATGGGCATCTGCGTCGGCATGCAGATCCTCTTCGCGCGCGGCATCGAGCACGGTGTGGAGACCGAGGGCCTGGACGAGTGGCCCGGCTCGGTCGAGCCGCTGCAGGCCGACATCGTGCCCCACATGGGCTGGAACACCGTGGACGCGCCGGCCGGGTCCGAGCTGTTCGCGGGCCTGGACGCGGACGCCCGCTTCTACTTCGTGCACTCCTACGCCGTCCACGACTGGTCGCTGGAGACGCACAACGAGGCGTTGACACCGCCCAAGGTCACCTGGTCGACGCACGGCAAGCCCTTCGTGGCCGCCGTGGAGAACGGCGCCCTGTGGGCCACGCAGTTCCACCCCGAGAAGTCCGGCGACGCCGGAGCGCAGCTGCTGAACAACTGGATCGGAACCCTCTGATGCCCGCCAAGCTCGAACTCCTCCCCGCCGTCGACGTCCGGGACGGCCAGGCCGTCCGCCTCGTGCACGGCGAGTCCGGCACGGAGACCTCGTACGGCTCCCCCCTGGAGGCCGCCCTCGCCTGGCAGGCGGCGGGCGCCGAGTGGCTGCACCTGGTCGACCTGGACGCGGCCTTCGGCACCGGCGACAACCGCGAGCTGGTCCGCCAGGTCACCGAGGCCATGGACATCAAGGTGGAGCTGTCCGGCGGAATCCGCGACGACGCCTCCCTGGCCGCCGCGCTCGCCACCGGCTGCACCCGCGTCAACCTCGGCACGGCCGCCCTGGAGAGCCCGGAATGGGTCGCCAAGGTCATCGCCGAGCACGGCGACAAGATCGCGGTCGGTCTCGACGTCCGCGGTACGACCCTCAAGGGCCGCGGCTGGACCAGCGAGGGCGGCGACCTCTACGAGGCGCTGGAGCGCCTCGACAAGGAGGGCTGCGCCCGGTACGTCGTCACCGACATCGCCAAGGACGGCACGCTCCAGGGCCCCAACCTGGAGCTGCTGCGCAACGTCTGCGCGGCGACGGACCGTCCGGTCGTGGCCTCCGGCGGCGTGTCGTCGCTGGACGACCTGCGGGCCATCGCCGAGCTGGTACCCCTCGGTGTCGAGGGCTCCATCGTCGGGAAGGCCCTGTACGCGAAGGCGTTCACCCTGGAAGAGGCCCTGGAGGCTGTGTCGTCATGAGCGATGCCGTACGGCGTGTGCAGAGCGGAAGTCCCTGGGAAGAGTCCTTCGGTTTCGCACGCGCCGTCGCGGTGGGCGACCGGGTGCTGGTCGGGGGCACGACGGCCTTCAAGGGGTCGGTGCTGTACGGCGAGGGCGATCCGTACGAGCAGGCCAGGACCGCCTTCGGTACGGCGATCGAGGCGCTCGGCGAGTTCGGCCTCGACGCCGGGTCCGTGATCCGTACGCGGATGTATCTGACCCATGCGCGGGACGTGGACGACGTCGGCCGCGCGCACAAGGAGCTCTTCGACGCGGTGCGTCCGGTCTCGACCCTCCTCGTCGTGGAGGGCTTCGTCGACCCGCGCATCCTCGTCGAAGTCGAAGTAGAGGCATTCAGAGGAGCCGTGAACTCATGACCCTGGCGGTCCGAGTCATCCCCTGCCTGGACGTGGACAACGGCCGGGTCGTCAAGGGCGTCAACTTCCAGAACCTGCGCGACGCGGGCGACCCCGTCGAGATGGCCAAGGTGTACGACGCCGAGGGCGCCGACGAACTGACGTTCCTGGACATCACCGCGTCGTCCGGCAACCGCGAGACCACGTACGACGTGGTGCGCCGCACGGCCGAGCAGGTCTTCATCCCGCTCACGGTCGGCGGCGGGGTGCGGACCGCCGAGGACGTGGACAAGCTGCTGCGCGCCGGTGCGGACAAGGTGGGCGTCAACACGGCGGCCATCGCCCGTCCCGACCTGATCCGCGAGATCGCCGAGCGGTTCGGGCGGCAGGTGCTGGTGCTGTCGGTGGACGCCCGCCGGACGCCCGAAGGCTCCTTCGAGGTGACCACCCACGGGGGCCGCAAGGGCACCGGCATCGACGCCGTCGAGTGGGCGCACCGGGCCGCCGAGCTGGGGGCGGGGGAGATCCTGCTCAACTCGATGGACGCGGACGGCACCAAGGACGGCTACGACCTGGAGATGATCGCCGCCGTCCGCAAGCACGTGACGGTTCCGGTGATCGCGTCCGGCGGCGCCGGCAAGCTCGCCGACTTCGCCCCGGCGATCGAGTCGGGGGCGGACGCGGTCCTGGCGGCGTCCGTCTTCCACTTCGGCGATCTGCGGATCGGCGAGGTGAAGGACGCGCTGCGGGGGGCCGGGCACCCGGTGCGGTGACGGTCCTCAAGGGTTGAAGTAAGCCCCGACCACCAGGTGGGCGGGGCTTACTTGTCGGCAGATGCGAAAGGGAAGTTGCGCAAAATCTATTGCGCAAGATTTCTTTCGTATCTACGGTGGGTGGCATGACAGGAAAAGAGCGGGACCGGCGGATCACGGATGTGGGGACGCTCAAGGCGCTCGCCCACCCGCTGCGGATGAGGCTCTGCCGGAACCTCACGCTCCTGCGGATCGCCACCGCCTCACAGCTCGCCGAACAGGTCGACGAGGCCGTCTCGCTGGTCAGCTACCACCTGCGCAAGCTCGCCGAGTTCGGGCTCATCGAGGAGGCCGAGCCGCAGAGCGCGGACGGCAGGGAGCGGTGGTGGCAGCTCGCCTCGGACGGCGTCAGCATCCACCACGAGGACTTCAGCGCCGCCCCCGAGGAGGCGGCGGCGCACACGGCGGCCAGCAGGCTCTTCGCCGAGCAGCGCATGGACATGTACCGGCGCTGGCTCGACGAACGCGCGCACTGGGACGAGGCCTGGAACCGCAGGGCCGAGTCCTCCGAGTCGGCGCTCCGCCTCACCGCGGACGAACTGGCCGACCTGAACAAGGAGATGCTCGCGCTCCTGCACAAGTACGACGAGCTGGGCCGGGCCGCCGAGGCCGCCGGCGACACCGAGGGCCGCGAGAACGTCGCGGTGCACACGTACGCCTTCCCCTTCCGCGCCTGAGAGGACCTGGCCCGTGACCGCCACGCTCACCACCCCGGCCGACGTCGCCACCGCCCGCCCCGCCCACCGCGACGGCAACGTCCTGCGCTGGCTCGCCGCCTACACCTCCTCCATGGTCGGCGACAGCGTGTACTACATCGCCCTGTCCTGGGCCGCCGTCCAGACGGGCAGCGCCTCGCAGGCCGGGCTGGTGATGTCCGTGAGCGCGCTGCCGCGGGCGGTGCTGATGCTCGGCGGGGGAGTCATCGCCGACCGGCTCGGACCGCGCCGGGTCGTCATCGGCAGCGACGTCGTGCGCTGCGCGGCCGTCCTCGCGGTGGCGGCGCTGCTGTTCCTCACCAGCCCCGGGCTGTGGCCGCTGGCCGCGCTGGCGTTCGTCTTCGGCACCGTCGACGCCGTGTTCATGCCGGCCGTGGGCGCCCTCCCCGCGCCGCGTGACGTCACGGGACCAGCTCGCGCGCGTGCAGGGGCATGCGGGGCCTCGCGATCCGGTTCGCGAGCGTGGTCGGGGGACCGCTGGGGCGGCCTCGGGGTGGGCGGCGGGCGGGGCGGCGGCCGCGTTCGGGCTGGCCGGGCTGCTGATCGCGGTGTCGGTGCCGCTGCTCGTGTCCGTACGGGTGGGGGAGGTACCGGCTGATGACAAGGCTGGTGACAGCGCTCGGGGTACCGCCTGGAGCGATCTGGTCAGCGGGTTGCGCTACATCCGCCGGCACCGCGTACTCGCTCCGTTGATGCTGGCCATCGCGCTCGGGGACCTCGGGTTCGTCGGGCCCCTCAACGTCGGGCTGACCCTGCTCGCCGACGAACGCGGCTGGGGTGCCTCCGGCATGGGTGCGGTGCTCGCCGGGTTCGGGGTCGGCGCGGGTGCCGCCTCCCTGCTGCTCACCGTGCGCGGGCGGCTGCCGCACGCCGGGCAGGTCGCGGCGTACGCCATCCTCGCGGGCTCCGTCGCGATCGGGGCGCTGGCGTTCGTGCCGAGCCTCCTCGCCGCCGTCGGCACCGCCGTGCTGGTCGGGCTGCTCGCCGGGCTCAGCGGCGCGATGTGCGGGGCGCTGCTCCAGACCCAGGCCGACGCCGCCTACCTGGGCCGGGTCACGGCCGTCTCCGGACTGGTCAGCCTGGGCTTCGCGCCGCTGAGCATGCCGCTGTCCGCCGCGGCCATCGGGGCGTGGGGCACGGGGCCGGTGTTCGTCGTCAGCGCGGCGGTGTGCGGGCTCGGCGGGGTCGTCGCCCTGCTGGTACGGGACCTGCGCCGCGCCGAACTCCCGAAGTAGCCGCGCGTCGGGGCGGGCTCCCGAGGCAGCCGTGTGTCGGGGCGGGCTCCCGAAGCAGCCGTGCGTCGGGGCGGCTCCCGAAGCAGCCGTGCGACGCGCCGGGCTCCGAAACGGCTGCTAGATCCCCAACTGCTTGCCCTCGGACAGCTTCGCGATGGCGTCCTTCTCGCCGTCCAGGTCCACCTTGGCGGCGCTCTTGCGGCCGTACAGGAACAGCAGCAGCTCCGACGGCTCGCCCGTCACCGTCACGACCGGCGTGCCGCGGTGGGCGACCGCCGTCTGGCCGTCGGGGCGGCGCAGCACGAGGCCGGTCGGGGCGCTGCGGCCCATCAGTCGGGCCGTGCGCTCCAGGCGGGACCACAGGGCGTCCTGGAAGACGGGGTCGAGCTCGCGGGGCGTCCAGTCCTCCTGGGCCCGGCGGACGTCCTCGGTGTGGACGTAGAACTCGATGATGTTGGACGCCTCGTCGAGCTGCTTGAGCTGGAACGGCGAGAAACGCGGCGGGCCCGTCCGGATCAGCTGGATGAGCTCCTCGTACGGCTTGGCCGCGAACTCCTCCATCGCCTTGTCCAGGCGGGCGGAGAGCTGCTTGATGAGGAGACCGGCGGAGGCGTCCGGGCGCCGCTCGCGCACCACCACGTGCGCGGCGAGATCCCGGGTCTGCCAGCCCTCGCACAGGGTGGGCGCCTCGGGACCGGCGGTTTCCAGGAGATCGGCGAGCAGAAGTCGTTCACGCTTGGCGAAAGTCGACATGCCGTCAGCCTACGACCGCGCAGCGGGTCCGCCCACCCGTCTCCCGGCCACCACCCCTCACCGAGGCGCCTCGCGCCGCCATTTCCAATCAGTGGACGCCCCGCGTTCGCTGTCGGTGGCGCGCGGCACAATGGCACCCATGACCAGCACGCCGCCCCCCAGCAGCCTCGACCCGGAGATCGCCGCGCGCCTCAAGCGCAGCGCCGACGGGCTCGTCCCCGCCATCGCCCAGCAGTACGACACCGGTGAGGTGCTGATGCTCGGCTGGATGGACGACGAGGCGCTGCACCGCACGCTGACCACCGGCCGCTGCACGTACTGGTCGCGCAGCCGCCAGGAGTACTGGGTCAAGGGCGACACCTCCGGCCACTTCCAGTGGGTCAAGTCGGTCGCGCTGGACTGCGACGCCGACACCGTGCTGGTCAAGGTCGACCAGGTCGGCGCCGCCTGCCACACCGGCGCGCGCACCTGCTTCGACGCCGACGTGCTCCTCAAGGACGGCGCCGGTTCCGGCGTACCGGCCGCGGATCAGTAAGGTCAGCCGCCATGGACCTCGAGACCTTCCGCAAGCTCGCCACCGACCGACGGGTCATCCCGGTCACGCGCAAGCTCCTCGCCGACGGCGACACCCCGGTCGCGCTCTACCGCAAGCTCGCCGCCGAGCGCCCCGGCACCTTCCTGCTGGAGTCCGCGGAGAACGGCCGCACCGCTTTTCGATGGTCTCGCTACTCCTTCGTGGGCGTCCGCTCCTCGGCGACCCTCACCGCGCGCGACGGCCAGGCCCACTGGCTCGGTTCCCCGCCCGTGGGCGTCCCCGTCGACGGCGACCCCCTCGCCGCCCTGCGCGCCACCATCGAGGCCCTGCACACCCCGCACCAGGAGGGCCTGCCGCCCTTCACCGGCGGCATGGTCGGCTATCTCGGCTACGACATCGTGCGCCGCCTGGAGAAGATCGGCCCCGGCGAGCGCGACGACCTCAAGCTCCCCGAGCTGACCATGCTCCTCACCAGCGACCTCGCCGTCATGGACCACTGGGAGGGCTCGGTCCTGCTGATCGCCAACGCGATCAACCACAACGACCTCGACACCGGTGTCGACGAGGCCTACGCCGACGCGGTGGCCCGGCTGGACGCCATGGAGGCGGACCTGTCCCGCCCGGTGGCCCAGCCGCCCGCCGTCCTCCCGCCCTCCGAACTGCCCGAGTACACCGCCCTGTGGGGCGGCGAGGACTTCCAGGCGGCCGTCGAGGACATCAAGGAGCGCATCCGCGCGGGCGAGGCCTTCCAGGTCGTCCCCTCCCAGCGCTTCGAGACGCCGTGCACGGCAAGCGCGTTGGACGTGTACCGGGTCCTCAGGGCCACCAACCCGTCCCCGTACATGTACCTGTTCCGCTTCGACGGCTTCGACGTCGTCGGCTCGTCCCCCGAGGCCCTCGTGAAGGTCGAGGACGGACGGCCATGGTCCACCCCATCGCCGGCACCGCTGGCGCGGGGCCACCCCGCAGGAGGACCAGGCCCTCGCCGACGAACTGCTCGCCGACCCCAAGGAGCGCGCCGAGCACCTGATGCTGGTCGACCTCGGCCGCAACGACCTGGGGCGGGTCTGCGAACCGGGCTCGGTCGAGGTCGTCGACTTCATGTCCGTCGAGCGGTACTCGCACGTGATGCACATCGTCTCGACGGTCACCGGAAAGGTGGCGGAGGGCCGTACGGCCTTCGACGTCCTCACGGCCTGTTTCCCGGCCGGCACGCTCTCCGGCGCCCCGAAGCCCCGCGCGATGCAGATCATCGACGAACTCGAACCGTCCCGGCGCGGTCTGTACGGCGGCTGCGTCGGCTACCTCGACTTCGCGGGCGACTCCGACACGGCCATCGCCATCCGAACGGCCCTGCTCAGGGGCGGTACGGCCTACGTCCAGGCGGGCGCGGGGATCGTCGCCGACTCCGACCCCGTCGCCGAGGACACCGAGTGCCGCAACAAGGCGGCGGCGGTGCTGCGCGCGGTGCACACGGCGAACCGGCTCGGGCAATAGGGCGCTTCTCATAGGAACCCCGGGTGACGGTTCGCCCGGGGTTCGGGCGATAGTGGAGTACGTGACTGCCGTTCCTCACCCCCGTTCCGAAGCCGCCAGGACCCGCCAGGGCCGGCCGCCTCAGCCTCGCCACAGCCCTGCTGGCCGGTGCCCTCGGCGCGGCCGTGGCGCTGCTCGCGACCCGTCAGCAGTGGTCCTCGGGCACCGCGACGGTGGCCGGCGGCGACTTCCCGCTGACCGCCAAGGGCAGCGACGTCACGGGCGTCCCCGCGGCCCTCGCCATAGTGGGCCTCGCCGCGCTCGTCGCTGTCTTCGCCGTCCGCAAGGTGGGCCGCTTCGCGGTCGCCGCGCTGCTCGCCCTCTCGGGCGTCGGCATCGTCGTCGCGGCGCTGCTCGGCGTCTCCGACAGCTCGGCGCTCGACGAACAGGCGGCGTCCGCCTCCGGCGACGCGGCCGCCACGGTCGACGGCCTCAGCCACACCGCGTGGCCGTACGTCGCGGTCGCCGGCGGGGCCTTGATCCTGCTGGCCGGGCTGCTGGCGCTGCGGTACGGGCGGATGTGGCCGGCGATGTCGGGGCGCTACGAGCGGAACGGGGTGCCTGCGGCGGCTCGGCGGAAGAAGGCCGTTGATCCTGAGCGGCCCGAGGAGATGTGGAAGGCGTTGGATCGGGGCGAGGATCCTACGGGGGCTTAGGGGTTGTTTTTCGGCGTGCGGCCGTGGGGCTGGTCGCGCAGTTCCCCGCGCCCCTGAAGGTCGTCTGCACTTCCCGGCATTGACCCGCTAGGCCTACCCCTGCACAACGCTCACGTACCCGTGCGGGACAATAGGTGCCGAGCGTCCGGCTCAGACACGTTTACAGCAACGAGGAGCAAGTCATGGCGGGCAGCAGCCACGGTCACACCCCGGCCGCCTGGACCGGTGTCACTATCGCCTTCATCGGTTTCTGCGTCGCGGGCGCCTTCATGGTGATGGCCCAGCCCGCCGGCTTCTGGGCCGGCATGGCGATCGTGGTCATCGGCGGCATCGTCGGCTGGATCATGAGCGCGATGGGCCTGGGCCAGCCGAAGGACGGCCACAAGGACCTCGTCGCCGCGCAGCCGGAGCCGGCGAGCGCCAAGGGCTGAGAGCGGCAGCAGCCACCTCGTGGAGGGGCGGACCGGCGGAAGCGCCGGGGCCGCCCCTCACGCGCGTCCGGGGTCCCGCGGGGCACAATGCGAGGCGTGAACGCCGACAGCCCGAGGGTGCTGACCCCCACGCGCGTGCTGAGCCGCCTGGGCGTGCCCGCCGGCGTCCTCGCGGCCGTCGCCGGAGCCTTCGCCTACGTGGCCGCGGTGGACCCCAACGAGCCCGGCCACTACCCCGTCTGCCCGCTCCTGCGCTACACCGGGCTGTACTGCCCCGGCTGCGGCGGACTGCGCAGCGCGCACGCCTTCGTCCACGGGGACGTCATGGCGGCGCTGCACGCCAACGCCGTGGCGGTGCTCGGCTATCTGGGGTTCGCCGTGCTGTGGACCGTCTGGGTGGTCCGCGCCGCGCGCGGGCGGCCGATGCGCGTCGATCTCGGCCCGTTGCACCTGTGGACGCTGGGCACGTTGCTGCTGGTCTTCACCGTTGTCCGGAACCTGCCGTTCGGTGGCTGGCTGCATCCTTGATCAATCAGTGAACGTCCAGGTAGTGGGACCGCCGTCAACCGGATGCGAGGCCTACGCCCTCCTGCGGATACCATCGCAGTGACCGCCTTTTCCCACCGGTCGCTGGAACTGTCAACCGTCTGGAAGGGGGCCGCTCGCGTGAGTGTGCTCGACGAGATCATCGACGGAGTCCGTGCCGACCTCGCGGAGCGGCAGGCGCGCGTCAGCCTCGACGAGCTCAAGGAGCGCGTGGCGAAGGCTCCCGCGGCCAAGGACGGCGTGGCCGCACTGCGCGGCGACGGCGTCAAGGTCATCTGCGAGGTCAAGCGTTCCAGCCCCTCCAAGGGCGCGCTGGCCGCGATCGCCGACCCGGCGGGCCTCGCCGCCGACTACGAGGCGGGCGGCGCCGCCGTCATCTCCGTCCTCACCGAACAGCGCCGCTTCGGCGGCTCGCTGGCCGACCTGGAGGCCGTCCGCGCGCGCGTGGACATCCCGGTCCTGCGCAAGGACTTCATCGTCACGTCGTACCAGCTGTGGGAGGCCCGGGCCTACGGCGCCGACCTCGCCCTGCTGATCGTGGCCGCCCTCGAACAGCCCGCCCTGGAGTCCCTCATCGAGCGCGCGGAGTCCATCGGACTCACCCCGCTCGTCGAGGTCCACGACGAGGACGAGGTCGAGCGTGCCGTGGACGCCGGCGCGAAGATCATCGGCGTCAACGCCCGCAACCTCAAGACCCTGGAAGTCGACCGCGGCACCTTCGAGCGCGTCGCCCCCGAGATCCCCGGCCACATCGTCAAGGTCGCCGAGTCCGGCGTCCGCGGCCCCCACGACCTGATCGCCTACGCCAACGCCGGCGCCGACGCGGTCCTGGTGGGCGAATCCCTGGTGACGGGCAAGGACCCGAAGACGGCGGTCGCGGACCTGGTGGCGGCGGGCGCCCATCCCGCCCTGCGCCACGGCCGCGGATGATCACCCGCTAGGCTTGGCTCGATGACTCTCACTCTGACGACCGTGGACCGGCACGCGCGCCTGGCGCGTGGTTGCCGCCCGCGCGGCTGCCGCGCCCCGGCCCGCCGGGTACACGGCCGCCGGGTGCGGTACGTCATCGGTGACGAACCCGGGCAGGTAAACGGCCGTCGATGGCAAGGGCCTTTCAGGGGCGCGGGGAACTGCGCGATCAGCCACATCCGGTCCGCAGCCAACTGACCATCCCCGCCCCCACGGCGATTAGTGTCTTTTCCACGCACTCACCGTGAGGTTCGGCATGCCCAGCGAGTTCTTCATCCCCGACCCCGAGGGTCAAGTACCGACCACCGAAGGCTACTTCGGCGACTTCGGCGGCAAGTTCATCCCGGAGGCCCTCGTCGCCGCCGTGGACGAGGTCGCCGTCGAGTACGACAAGGCCAAGCACGACCCCGAGTTCGCCCGCGAACTCGACGACCTGCTGGTCCACTACACCGGCCGCCCCAGCTCCCTCACCGAGGTGCCGAGGTTCGCCGAGCACGCCGGTGGCGCCCGGATCTTCCTGAAGCGGGAGGACCTCAACCACACCGGCTCCCACAAGATCAACAACGTGCTCGGCCAGGCGCTGCTCACCAAGCGCATGGGCAAGACGCGCGTCATCGCCGAGACCGGCGCCGGTCAGCACGGCGTCGCGACGGCCACCGCCTGTGCCCTCTTCGGCCTCGACTGCACGATCTACATGGGCGAGATCGACACCCAGCGCCAGGCACTCAACGTGGCCCGGATGCGCATGCTCGGCGCCGAGGTCATCGCCGTGAAGTCCGGCAGCCGCACGCTGAAGGACGCGATCAACGAGGCGTTCCGCGACTGGGTCGCCAACGTCGACCACACCCACTACCTCTTCGGCACGGTCGCCGGCCCGCACCCCTTCCCGGCGATGGTCCGCGACTTCCACCGCGTCATCGGCGTCGAGGCCCGCCGCCAGATCCTGGAGCGGGCCGGCCGGCTCCCCGACGCGGCGATCGCCTGCGTCGGCGGCGGCTCCAACGCCATCGGCCTCTTCCACGCCTTCATCCCGGACACCGCCGTACGCCTCATCGGCTGCGAGCCCGCCGGGCACGGCGTGGAGACCGGCGAGCACGCGGCGACGCTCACCGTGGGCGAGCCCGGCATCCTGCACGGATCGCGCTCCTACGTCCTCCAGGACGAGGAGGGCCAGATCACCGAGCCGTACTCGATCTCGGCCGGTCTGGACTACCCGGGCATCGGCCCCGAGCACTCCTACCTCAAGGACTCCGGCCGCGGCGAGTACCGCGCGGTCACCGACGACGCGGCCATGCAGGCACTGCGCCTGCTGTCCCGCACCGAGGGCATCATCCCGGCCATCGAGAGCGCCCACGCGCTGGCCGGTGCCCTGGAGGTCGGCAAGGAACTCGGCAAGGACGGGCTGATCATCGTCAACCTGTCCGGCCGCGGTGACAAGGACATGGACACGGCCGCGCGCTACTTCGGCCTGTACGACACCGACGCCGAGGTCGCGGCCGACGCCGCCGACCTCGCCGAGATCGAGGGGGACGCCAAGTGAGCGGGAACATCCAGCTGCTGACCGACACCCTCGCCGGTGCCAAGGCCGAGGGCCGCTCCGCGCTCATCGCCTACCTCCCGGCCGGGTTCCCGACCGTGGACGGCGGCATCGAGGCGATCAAGGCCGCCTTCGACGGCGGTGCCGACGTCGTCGAGGTCGGGCTGCCGCACAGCGACCCGGTCCTCGACGGTCCCGTCATCCAGACCGCCGACGACATCGCCCTGCGCGGCGGCGTCAAGATCGCCGACGTCATGCGCACGGTGAAGGAGGCGTACGAGGCCACCGGGAAGCCGGTGCTCGTGATGACCTACTGGAACCCGATCGACCGCTACGGCGTCGAGCGCTTCACCGCCGAGCTCGCGGAGGCGGGCGGCGCCGGGTGCATCCTGCCCGACCTGCCCGTGCAGGAGTCGGCGCTGTGGAGGGAGCACGCGGAGAAGCACGGCCTCGCGACCGTCTTCGTCGTGGCGCCGAGCAGCAAGGACGAGCGGCTCGCGCAGATCACCGCGGCGGGCAGCGGTTTCGTGTACGCCGCCTCGCTGATGGGCGTCACCGGCACCCGGGAGTCGGTGGGCGCGCAGGCGCAGGATCTGGTCGAGCGCACCCGCGCGGCCGGCGGCGACCTGCCCGTCTGTGTCGGGCTCGGTGTCTCCAACGCGGCGCAGGCCGCCGAGGTGGCCGGCTTCGCCGACGGCGTGATCGTCGGCTCGGCCTTCGTCAAGCGGATGCTGGACGCGCCGGACGACAAGGCCGGCGTCGAGGCCGTCCGCGAACTCGCCGGTGACCTGGCGAAGGGCGTGCGCGGACAGGCGTAACAAGTCCGGACGTTTCGGATCGGTCACTCGAACGGGTGGACCTGGGACCGGGGAGGCGCGCTGCGCCTCCCCGGTTCGTTTCCGGGGTGTGAGCGAGAAGAACCGTGAGGGAAAGCGCACCGCCCGCGAGCGGCTGGCGGTCGAGCGTGAGAAGCAGAAGGCCGCGGAGAGGCGTCGGCGGACGCTGATCGTGGCCGCGAGTGTCGTCTGTGTCCTGGGGCTCGCGGCGGTGATCGGCATCGTCGCCGCCAATGCGGGCAAGGACGACGGGAGCGACTCCGCGGGCCCGGTCGTGGCGCCCTCGGGCGCCAACGGCGACGACCAGCTCGCCATCCCGGTGGGCAAGACCGACGCCAAGTCCACGCTCACGGTGTGGGAGGACTTCCGCTGCCCGGCCTGCAAGTCCTTCGAGGACGCCTACCGCTCGACCATCCATGAGCTGACCGGCGCCGGCCAGCTGAAGGTCGAGTACCACCTCGCGACGATCATCGACGGCAACATGGGCGGCACCGGCTCCCGCAACGCGGCCAACGCCGCGGCCTGCGCCCAGGACACCGCCAAGTTCACCGCGTACCACGACGTGCTGTACGAGAACCAGCCCCCGGAGACGGACGACGCCTACGCCAAGAACGACAAGCTCATCGAGCTGGCGAAGAAGGTCGACGGCCTGGACACCCCGACGTTCCGGGCGTGCGTCGAGAAGGGCACCCACAGCAGCTGGGTCGAGAAGTCCGCGGCCGCTTTCCGCAACGGCGGATTCAGCGGCACCCCGACCGTCATCCTCAACGGCAAGAACATCTACCAGGACCAGACGATGACCCCGGCGAAGCTGAAGAAGCAGGTGCAGGACGCGGCCAAGGGGTAACGGGGGTAAGAGAATTCCGACCCTCCTGTTATGGAGCCGTAGCCGGGCTGCCTGCCGTCGGCGGCGCCCGGCAGGGTAGCGTCGGTCCTGCCATGGAACTTGCCTACATTCCCAGCCCGTCGCACGGGGTGTACCACCTCGGTCCCATCCCGCTGCGCGGCTACGCGTTCTGCATCATCATCGGCGTCTTCGTCGCGGTCTGGCTCGGCAACAAGCGCTGGATCGCCCGTGGCGGCCGCGCCGGCACGGTGGCCGACATCGCGGTCTGGGCGGTGCCCTTCGGCCTCCTCGGCGGCCGGCTCTACCACGTGATCACGGACTACGAGCTGTACTTCAGCGAGGGCCGTGACTGGGTGGACTCCTTCAAGATCTGGGAGGGCGGCCTCGGTATCTGGGGCGCGATCGCGCTCGGTGCGGTCGGTGCCTGGATCGGCTGCCGCCGCCGGGGCATCCCGCTGCCGGCCTACGCCGACGCCATCGCGCCCGGCATCGCCTTGGCACAGGCCATCGGACGCTGGGGCAACTGGTTCAACCAGGAGCTGTACGGCCGGGAGACCGACCTCCCCTGGGCCCTGAAGATCACGTCCTCGACGGACGGCCGGGTTCCGGGCCTCTACCACCCGACGTTCCTGTACGAGTCCCTGTGGTGCATCGGCGTCGCCCTGCTCGTGATCTGGGCCGACCGCCGCTTCAAGCTCGGGCACGGGCGGGCGTTCGCGCTGTACGTCGCCGCGTACTGCGTGGGCCGGTTCTGGATCGAGTACCTCCGCGTCGACGACGCCCACCACATCCTGGGCCTGCGCCTGAACAACTGGACCGCGCTGATCGTGTTCCTGCTGGCGGTCGTCTACATGGTCGTCTCGGCGAAGAAGCGCCCGGGCCGCGAAGAGGTCGTCGAGCCCGGCGCCCCCGACGGCGAGACGGAAGACGCCGAGAAGGCCGAAGACGCCCAGAAGGCCGAGGACGTGGAGAAGGCGGAAGCCGGGACCGAGTCCGAGGAGACGGCGGACGAGGCCGGCTCCACCGAAGTGAAGGACGAGGCCGAGTCGGCCAAGAAGGGCTGACGGCCGTTCGTACGACGACGAAGGGCGCCCGGTGATCACCGGGGCGCCCTTCGCGTGCCGAGGGTCAGCGGCGTGTGCCAGCGACAGCGTCCGTCGGGCCGCCGCGACCACCGCCGCGTCGATGAAGCTGCCGTCCGGTAGGGCCTGGGCGCCCTGTTCCGTCGTCGCCGCCTTCACGATCCTCTCCGCCTTCTCGATCTCCGCCGGGGTCGGGAGATAGGCACGTTCGATGATCGGGAGCTGGCGGGGGTGGATGGCCGCCCGGCCCAGGAAGCCCAGGGTGCGGCCGTGGGCGCAGGAGGCGGCCAGACCCTCCAGGTCGCGGATGTCGGGATGGACCGACTGGGGCGGCGGCGGGAGGCTCGCGGCGCGCGCCGCCACGATCACGCGGGAGCGGCACCAGTCGAGGCCCGCGTCCTCCCGTACGCCCAGGTCCGCCCGCAGGTCCGCCTCGCCCAGGGCGATGCCGCGCAGCGACGGGTGGGCCGTGGCGATCGCGTGGGCGTGTTCGATGCCGAGGGCCGACTCCAGGAGGGCGAAAAGGGCGGGTGCGCCGCCGTCGGCGGGGGCGGTGCGTTCGGCGATGGCGGTGATCTGCCGCGGTCCCGTCACCTTGGGCAGCCGGAGGCCGGACAGACCCGGAAGGGCGGCCACCGCCTTCACGTCCGCCGCCGCGAGCGGGCCGTCCAGGGCGTTGACGCGGACGTGGACCGGGACGGGGTGCCGTTCGGTGAGGAGTTCGGCGGTGGCGTCGCGGGCGTAGGCCTTGCGGTCCGGGGCGACCGCGTCCTCCAGGTCGACCACGACGACATCGGCGCCGGCCGCCAGCGCCTTCGTCACGACGTGCGGGCGGTCGCCGGGGGCGTACAGCCACGTCAGCGGTGTGGTCATACCGCGCCCTCCGCGCGCAGCGCCGCCAACTCGACCTCCGTCAGACCCAGTTCGGTCAGAACGGTGTCCGTGTCGGCGCCGTGCGGACGGCCCGCCCAGTGGATGGCGCCCGGTGTGGCGGAGAGCCGGAAGAGGACGTTCTGCATGCGGAGGGGGCCGAGTTCGGGGTCGGGGAGGGTGGTGATGGAGTCCAGGGCCGCGTACTGCGGGTCGGTCATCACGTCCTGGATGTCCTGGATCGGGGCCACCGCCGCCTCCGCCTTCTCGAAGGCCGCCAGCACCTCCGTACGGGTGCGGGCGGCGATCCAGGTACCGACCGCCTCGTCGAGGACGTCGGCGTGGCGGGCGCGGTCGGCGCCGGTGGCGAACCACGGTTCGGTGATCAGATCCTCGCGGCCCACCAGCCGCATCACGCGCTCCGCGATCGACTGGGCCGAGGTGGAGACGGCGACCCAACCGCCGTCCGCGGTGCGGTAGGTGTTGCGCGGGGCGTTGTTGGCGGAGCGGTTGCCGGTGCGCTGCTGGACGTAGCCGAGCTGGTCGTACCAGGTGGGCTGGGGGCCGAGGACGGTGAGGATCGGCTCGATGATCGCCATGTCGACGACCTGGCCCGCGCCGGTGCTGTCGCGGGCGCGAGCGCCGTCATGACGGCGTACGCCGTGGCCAGGCCCGCGATGGAGTCGGCGAGACCGAAGGGCGGCAGCGTCGGGGGCGCGTCCGGTTCGCCGGTGATCGCGGCGAAGCCGCTCATCGCCTCGGCGAGGGTGCCGAAGCCGGGGCGGTGCGCGTGCGGGCCGAACTGGCCGAAGGCGGTGACCCGGGTGAGGATCAGCCGGGGGTTGACCGCGGACAGCTCGTCCCAACTCAGGTCCCATTTCTCCAGGGTGCCGGGGCGGAAGTTCTCGATGATCACGTCGGCGGTCGCCGCCAGGCGCAGGAGGGTGGCCCGGCCGCCCGGCTTGGAGAGGTCGAGGGTGATCGTGCGCTTGTTGCGGCCGAGGACCTTCCACCACAGGCCGATGCCGTCCTTGGACGGCCCGTGGCCGCGGGAGGGGTCGGGCTTGGTGGGGTGCTCGACCTTGACGACCTCCGCGCCGAAGTCACCGAGCAGGGTGGCCGCGAGAGGACCGGCGAAGAGGGTGGCCAGGTCGAGGACGCGCAGGCCGGAGAGCGGGGCGGTGGGGGCTGGGCCGAGGGGTCGGATGCCGGTCATGCGTGGTACTGGCTTGTCGGATCTCGGGAGCGGTACGGCATCGACGCCGACGCGCCCGGCCGCTGCACCGACAGGGCAGCCGCCGCTGCCGCCCAGCGCAGCGCCTCGCGGATCGGGCGCTCCTCACTGAGCGCGACCGCGAGGGTGCCGGCGAAGGTGTCGCCCGCGCCGGTCGAGTCCACGGCGGTCACCGGCGGGGCGGGCACGGCCAGCGGGTCGGCGCCGTCGCGGGCCAGGTACAGGCTGCCCGCCGCGCCGAGCGTGACGACGACCGGCCGGGACCTGGTCGAGGAGGGCCCGGGCCGCCGCGATCGGGTCGGACAGGCCGGGTGAGGGTGGTCGCCTCGTACTCGTTGGGGAGCAACAGGTCGGTGATGGCGAGGAGTTCGGGCGGGAGGGGCTGCGCGGGGGCGGGCGTGAGGATCGTCCGGACGCCGTGCGCGCGGGCCGCCTCGGCGCCGGCCACGACGGCCGCCAGCGGGATCTCCAGCTGGAGCAGCAGCGCGTCGGCGGAGGCGATCAGGCCCTCGTCGCCGGGGGCGAGATGGTCGACGGTGCCGTTCGCGGCGGGGATCACCACGATCGCGTTGCCGCCCTCGTCGTCGACGACGATGTGCGCGGTGCCGGACGGGCCCTCGACGGTGCGGAGGTGATCGGTGTCGACGCCGGAGTGTTCGAGGGTGGAGCGGAGGTGGGTGCCGTAGGGGTCGTTGCCGACCGCGCCGATCATCGAGACGGTGGCGCCGGCGCGGGCGGCGGCGATCGCCTGGTTGGCGCCCTTGCCGCCGGGGATCGTACGGAACGCGCGGCCGGTGACCGTCTCTCCGCGCTGCGGGGCCTTCTCGACGTAGGCGACGAGGTCCATGTTCGTGCTGCCTAGTACGGCGATGTGGGTCATGGGCGGGGTGCCTCCACTGGGGTGTCGCCGGGAGCGGGGTCGGGGGCTTGGTCCGGGGTGCGGGCGAGGGAATGGGTGAGGTGGGCCAGGGCGTCGAAGCCGGTGCCGTCGAAGTCGCCGACGGACGTGGCGAGTCGGTTCTTCAGCGGGGTCGTCCAGCGGTCGGGGAGGGCGGCGGGGCTTTTGGCGAGGAGGGCGGCGATGCTGCCGGCCGTCGCGCCGTTGGAGTCGGTGTCCCAACCGCCGCTCACCGCTTTGCAGATGGACGCGGTGAAGTCGCCGTCCGCGTGGGTGAGGGCGGCGGCGATCAGGGCGGTGTTGGGGATCGCGTGGACCCAGTGGTGGGTGGGGGAGTAGGTGGCGTGGAGTTCGTCCACGACCGTGTCGAAGTCGGGGGTGCCGGCGGCGAGGCGGATCGCGTGGGTGATCGCCTTCGCCGAGGCGGGACGGCGGGGGGTACGACGGCCAGGCCGGTGCGCAGGCACGCGTGGACGTCGTGGGTGCCGGTCGCCGCGGTGGCGATCGTCGCGGCCGTGAACATCGCCGCGTAGACGCCGTTGGCGGTGTGGGTGAGGGTGGCGTCCCGGTGGGCCTGTTCCGCCGCGGCGACCGGGTCGCCGGGGTTGGTCCAGCCGTGGACGTCGGCGCGGATCAGGGCGCCGATCCATTCCCTGAAGGGGTTGCGGTGGCGGGCGGTGTGCGGGGGTTCCAGGCCGAGGAGGAGGTTGCGGTAGGCGATGCGCTCGGCGGTGAACGTGCGGCCCGCGGGGAGTTCGTCCAGCCAGAGCCCGGCCACGTCTGTGGTCGTGAAGCCTCTGCCGTGGCGTTGGAGCAGGAGGAGGTTGAGGAGGGGGTAGTTGAGGTCGTCGTCCTCGGGCATGCCGTCGATGTTCTCGGCGAGGGAGGTGGGGGCCGAGCGGCGGTTCCAGGGGTGGGAACGGAGGAGGGTTTCCGGGACTCCTCGGGCGGTGAAGTAGGTGGTGAGGGGCCAGTTGCCGGTGGACTTGGCCAGTTGGCGGATGGCGTCGAGGGGGAGTTTCTCCACCGGTTTGCCCAGGAGGCAGCCGACTGCTCGGCCGAGCCAGGCTGCTTCGTAGGCTGCGGGGGGTGGGGGTTGCCGTAGGGGGGGTGGCGCTTGCCCGCGCTGGCGGGGCGCCGCCTGCGCCCACCCGTGCCGCCCCAGCGGCACGACTGCCCGCAGCCAGGGCGGGCCATTCTGGGCAGCCGGCCTTGATTTCTGTCAGGGCTGTGGGTTCCTGGTCTGCCAACTTGCTGGGGAGGTCCGCCAGTTCGTCCAGCAGGTCCTTTGCCAGCCGGCGTAGGTAGCGGGACGGCGGTCGCGGGGAGGCGCCCGCTCTCAGGGGGGCCTCCGTGCCGCCTGCCGCCTTCCACCTCGCGGCGATCACGCCGGGTTCCCTGCCGTCCAGTGCCGCCTGGTGGAGTTCGTGGCCCAGGAGGTCTTCCGGCTGGACCCAGGTCAGTCGGAGCATCTCAGGCCTCCGATCTCCGTGAACGCGGCCTCGTGGGCGCGGCGGCGGTGGACGTCCCGGTCGTGGATCTCGCGGGTCACCTCGGTGAGCGTCCTCGCCGGTTCCCAGAGGTCCAGGCGGCTGGCCTCCGCGACCGCCTTGGACCAGCCCTCCGGGACCGGGGAACCCAGGGCGCCCGCGATCGCGCCGGCCATCGTCGCGATGGAGTCGCAGTCGCGGCCGTAGTTCACGGCGCCCAGGACCGCGCCGCGGTAGTCGCCGTTCGCCACGAGCAACATGCCCAGGGCGATGGGGAGTTCCTCGATGGCGTGCAGACGGGAGGGGCGGCGGGCGCCGAGCGAGGGGGCGCGGTAGTCGGGGCCCACCGTGTCGTAGGGGGCCACCGCCTCGCGGAGCGGGGTCAGGGCCGACTCGAAGGTGGTGTGGTGGGCCGCTGTTTCGCAGACCTTCTCGATCGCCGTCCTCGTGCCGTCCTTCGCGAGGGACAGGCAGTGGGAGACGACCGTCTCCGGCGTCGCGTCCGGTGCGCAGGCCGCCGCCACGGCCGCCGCGAAGACGCCCGCCGCCTCGCGGCCGTACGACGACTGGTGGGCGCCCGCGATGTCCAGGGCCTCGGCGTAGGCGGCCCTCGGGTTCGCCGCGTTGACCAGGCCCACCGGGGCCATGTACATCGCCGCGCCGCAGTTGACGATGTTGCCGACGCCGGCCTCACGGGGGTCCGCGTGGGCGTAGTGGAGGCGCGTGACCAGCCATTTCTCCGCCAGGAAGAGGCGGTGCAGGGGGAGCGCCTCCTGTTCCAGTTCCGGGATCCAGCGAGCGGTCGTCATCAGGTCGGGGACCAGGTGGTCGGCGACGGCGTAGGCGTCCAGGTGGTCGCGGACCTGGGCGTAGACCCTGATCAGGGCGTGGGTCATCAAGGTGTCGTCGGTGACGTGGCCGTCGCCCTTGTGGTACGGGGCGATCGGGCGGGCCGTGCGCCAGGCGTCGCCGTTCCAGGGGCCGACGATGCCGTGGACGCGGCCGGCGTGGCGTTCCAGGATCTGGTCGGGGGAGTAGCCCTCCACCGGGCCGCCCAGTGCGTCGCCCACCGCGGCGCCTACGAGGGCGCCGGTGATGCGGTCCTCGAGGGTGGGGTTCGGGAGGTTCGGGGTCTTCGGAGAAGGGTTCTGTTGGGATGGTTTGGGTGGCATGGACCGAATCATCCTCCTGGCAGGGCCGGTTGCGTGGCTTCCAGGAGTTCGGCGAGTTCCACCAGGTCGGTGCCGGTGAGGCGGGGGAGGGCGCAGCCGGAGAGGGTGCGGCAGGTGTCCCGCCAGGAGGTCGGGAGGGCGGTGCCGCCGGTGAGGGCTCCGGTGAGGGCTCCGGTCAGGGCGGGGGCCGAGTCCGCGACGCGGGACAGGCAGGCGGCGGCGGGGACGCCGCGGAGATGTCGCCGTTCGCCGCGGTCGCCAGGGCGAGGGCGACCGGGACCGTTTCCGCGGCCGCGATGCCGTAGCTGTAGACGTGGTCGACGATCTCGTGTTCCAGGAGGGGGATCAGGGCGAACGCGGTGGGGGTGCTGCGGGCGAGGGCCAGGGAGTGGCGGGCGTTGCGGCCGATCTCCGTGGACGCGGGGAGTTCGGTGAGGGCGGCGTCGACGCAGGTGTGGACGTCGGCTCCGGTGAGGGCGAGGGAGAGGGCCGCGGCCATGGCCCGGGCGCCGTGGACTCCGTCGCCGTCCTGGGTGTAGCGGGCGTCGAACTCGGCGAGGTCCGCGGCGAGTTGGGGGTTGCCGGGGTGGGTGACGGCCAGGACGCAGGCTCTGATGCAGGCCGCGTCGTCGAAGTAGTGGGGGTTGTCGTGGCCGGTGGCGGGTGGGCGTAGGCCGGTGGCGAGGTTGCCGAGGCCGGCGCGGACCGAGATACGGGCGCGGAGGGGGAGTACGGCGGACTCGATCTCGGGGGCGCGGTTCGCCGCGGCGGCCACTTCGCCGGCGAGGGTGGTCCAGGTGAGGTCGATCGCGGCTCTGGTGCGGCGGTCTCGGCTGAGGTCGGGGAAGGTGGTGTCGTCGCCTGCGCGGAGGAGGGCTTCGGCGGTGAAGGCCGCCCATTCCGCGTCGTCGGAGGGGCCCAGGCGGAGGGGCTCGGGGGGTTGGTTGAGGGCGATGGGGACGGGGAGGGTGGTGGTGGCGTTCTGCTCGGCGAAGGTGTCCAGTTCGCGGGTGAGGCGGCGGGTCCAGTCGGGCATGCGGGCGGCTCTGTGGCGGGCGGCGGGCCAGCCGGCGGCGTCGCCTGCGGCCAGGCCGAGCAGGAGGCCTTCGATGCGATGGAGGGTTTGGGGGTGGGGGTGTCGGCGGCTGCTTCTTTCGCCCCCGCCGCCCCTGCCCGTCCCCTCTCCAGGGGCTGCCGCCCCTTCGACCCCGTGTCCTGGGGGCTGCCGCCCCCAGACCCCCGCTTCGGCCCCGAAAGGGCCTCGTCCTCAAACGCCGGACGGGCTGAAGGATGCGGGCCGGCGTTGAGAGGTGCCGGTTCGTCGTCGAACGTCGGACGCGTTGAAGGATGCGGATCGGCCTCGGCAGGTGTCTGCTCGTAATCGAGTGTCATGCCACGACCTCCGCCTCGTCCCCGTCCGCCGCCAGTACGTACTCGTCGGGCGGCGTCAGCAGGTCCGCCACGTCCAGTACGTGGTGGCCCGCCATGGAGGGGAGGCAGCTGCCCCGCGCCGGGGCGATTGCCGCCGCCCACTCCGGCGGGATCGCGGACGCTCCCCTCGTCGCGCCTGCCAGCGCGCCCGCCACCGCCGCCGTCGTGTCGGCGTCGCGGCCCATGTTGACGGCCGTCAGGACCGCCTCCACGAAGTCGCCGTCCGCCGCCGCGTACGCGCCGAAGGCGAGGGCCACCGCTTCCGGGGCCAGGTCGGTCCAGGGGTAGCCGCCGATCACCACCGCGGAGCGGACCGCTCGTTCGCCTCGGTGGGCCACCGCCACCGCGCGGCGCAGGGAGCGGGCCGTCCAGGAGTCGTCCGGGATCACCGCGAGGGCCGAGGCGACCACCGCCACCGTGGGGGCGCCCGCCATCGCCGCCGCCACTCCTGCGGCTACCGCCTGACCGCCGTAGATGCCCTCGCCGTCGTGGCTCACCGAGCCGTCGATCGCCGCCAGGCGTGCCGCCTCCGCCGGGCGGCCGGACGCGTAGACGCCGAAGGGGGCCGCGCGCATCGCCAGGCCGTCGCTCCAGGCGTGCCGGTGCTGGGCGGAGATGGGCGCCGCCAGACCCCGGCGCAGGTTCTCCAGCGTGCCTCGTTCGCTGAAGCCCGCGCCTCGGAAGGGGCCCTCCTCGCGGTCCGCGATCCATTCGTGCCAGGCCGCCTCCACGTGGGCCGGGGTCAGCGCCGAGCCGTGGCGGGCCAGCAGGAGGCCCGAGAAGATCGCGTACTCGGTGTCGTCCGTGCCGGCGGGCCGCTCGGCCACGTACCCCGTGATCCTGCCCCAGCGGGCTCGGATCTCCGACGGTTTCAGGTTCTCCGCGGGGGCGCCGAGGGCGTCTCCCACCGCCAGGCCCAGCAGCGCGCCGCGGCCTCGTTCGCGGAGTTCGGCGGCGTTCCCGGGTGCCGGGACCGAGGGGATGCAGGCGAGCGATGCCATACGGCGGGCCTCTCCTCCGGGGGCTCCGCACAGGGCGCGGGGCCTTTGCGGATGTGTCCCACGGGGCGGTCACGACAAGAGCATCACTCGCCTCAGCATCACCCGGTCGACATCTGAGCAGACTCGCGATCGTATGCGCATTCGGAGGTAAAGGCGCAGGTTAGCCCAGCCTTTCCTTCGTGGCGGACGGGAATTTCTCGTCGTACAGTCGGGTTGTCGGTAATTAGAATCTGTCTAAAGTTAGCTTTGGCTTAGCTTCCCTGGGGGACCCCTGATGGCCATCATCGAGACCGAGGCGCCGCTGCACGAGGCGCACCGTGACAACCACACCCACCGCGATGTGAACGGGGGGTGGCTGCGGCCCGCCGTCTTCGGGGCCATGGACGGGCTGGTCTCCAACCTCGCGCTCATGACCGGCGTCGCCGGTGGCGCCGTGGGGCAGCAGGCCATCGTGCTCACCGGGCTCGCGGGCCTTGCCGCCGGAGCCTTCTCCATGGCCGCCGGTGAGTACACCTCCGTCGCCTCCCAGCGCGAGCTGGTCGAGGCCGAGCTGGACGTCGAGCGGCGGGAGCTGCGCAAGCATCCGCAGGACGAGGAGGCCGAGCTCGCCGCCCTGTACGAGGCTCGGGGGGTGGAGCCGGCGCTCGCGCGTGAGGTCGCCAAGCAGTTGTCCCGTGACCCTGAGCAGGCGCTGGAGATTCATGCCCGGGAGGAGCTCGGGATCGATCCCGGGGATCTGCCCTCGCCGCTCGTCGCCGCCGTCTCCTCCTTCGGGGCTTTCGCGCTCGGTGCGCTGCTTCCCGTGCTGCCTTATCTGCTGGGGGCCAGCGCCCTGTGGCCCGCGGTGCTCGTCGCTCTCGTCGGCCTGTTCGGGTGCGGTGCCGTCGTGGCCAAGGTGACGGCGCGGACCTGGTGGTTCAGCGGTCTGCGGCAGCTCGCTCTCGGTGGCGCGGCGGCCGGTGTGACGTACGCCCTGGGCAGCTTCTTCGGAACGGCCGTAGGATAGGTCGACCGCTACTTATGCGTTGGGCCGCATAAGTAGCCGTTACTCACTGGTTTCGAATGCTTAACCACTGGGCATGAGCCGTAAGCGCTGTGGGCAAGGACGCCTGCCGCGCACCCGCGAGGTGAGCGACGCCGCTCGCCTCGCCCCTGGAGCGACGGACATCGATCTGTCCCGTTCGGTCCCCACACACTTCAGGCCACGTGCGCGATACCCCCGTCGCCACCACGTGGCGTCCGCATGTTGGAACGCAGTATCCGGTTCCCGAGAACCGCTCCATCATGTAACCTGCACGAAATTTTGCGCACACGCAGAGGGCCAACGTCGTCCCTCGGCACGCAGATATGCCACTTGAGACGACGACGGGAGAGCCGATGCGTACGCCGCGCCAGCCGTCCCAGCATTCCGCGAATGGCCAGAAGTGGTCCTTCATGGATGCTCGCCCTGCTGCGCAGGGTATGTACGACCCCCGCAACGAAAAGGACGCCTGTGGCGTCGGTTTCGTGGCCACCCTCACCGGCGAGGCGAGCCATGCGCTGGTCGAGCAGGCGCTCACCGTTCTGCGCAACCTGGAGCACCGAGGTGCCACCGGCTCCGAGCCCGACTCGGGTGACGGCGCGGGCATCCTGACCCAGGTTCCGGACGCCTTCTTCCGTGAGGTGGCCGGCTTCGAGCTGCCCGAGGCCGGCGCCTACGCCGTCGGCATCGCCTTCCTCCCGGAGGACGGCACCGAGGACGCCGTCTCGCGGATCGAGACGATCGCCGCCGAAGAGGGCCTCACCGTCCTCGGCTGGCGCGAGGTCCCGGTCGCGCCCGAACTCCTCGGCGCCACCGCCCGGTCGACCATGCCCGCCTTCCGCGAGATCTTCGTCGCCGACGGTGCCGGCTCCGGCATCGAGCTCGACCGCAAGGCCTTCGTGCTGCGCAAGCGCGCCGAGCGCGAGGTCGACGTCTACTTCCCGTCGCTGTCCGCGCGGACCATCGTCTACAAGGGCATGCTGACCACCGGCCAGCTGGAGCCCTTCTTCCCGGACCTGTCCGACCGCCGCTTCGCCTCGGCCATCGCGCTCGTCCACTCGCGCTTCTCCACGAACACCTTCCCGTCGTGGCCGCTCGCGCACCCGTACCGCTTCGTCGCGCACAACGGTGAGATCAACACCGTCAAGGGCAACCGCAACTGGATGGCCGCGCGTGAGTCGCAGCTGGTCTCCGACCTCTTCGGGGACAAGGGTCTGGAGCGGGTCTTCCCGATCTGTACGCCGGACGCCTCCGACTCGGCGTCCTTCGACGAGGTGCTCGAACTCCTGCACCTGGGCGGGCGTTCGCTGCCGCACTCCGTGCTGATGATGATCCCGGAGGCGTGGGAGAACCACGACTCCATGGACCCGGCCCGGCGCGCCTTCTACCAGTTCCACTCCACGATGATGGAGCCCTGGGACGGCCCGGCCTGCGTCACCTTCACCGACGGCACCCAGGTCGGCGCGGTCCTCGACCGCAACGGTCTGCGTCCCGGCCGCTACTGGGTCACCGACGAGGGTCTCGTCGTCCTCGGCTCCGAGGTCGGCGTCCTCGACATCGACCCCGCCAAGGTCGTCCGCAAGGGCCGCCTCCAGCCCGGCAAGATGTTCCTCGTCGACACCGCCGAGCACCGCATCATCGAGGACGACGAGATCAAGGCCGGCCTCGCCGCCGAGCAGCCGTACGCGGAGTGGCTGGAGGCCGGCGAGATCGAGCTGTCCGACCTGCCCGAGCGCGAGCACATCGTGCACACGCACGCCTCGGTCACCCGCCGCCAGCAGACCTTCGGGTACACCGAGGAGGAGCTGCGCGTCATCCTCGCGCCGATGGCCAAGGCCGGTGCCGAGCCGATCGGTTCGATGGGCACCGACTCGCCGATCGCCGCGCTCTCCAGCCGCCCGCGGCTGCTCTTCGACTACTTCACCCAGCTGTTCGCGCAGGTCACCAACCCGCCGCTGGACGCGATCCGGGAAGAGCTGGTCACCAGCCTGCGCTCGTCGCTCGGCCCCGGGAGCAACCTGCTGGAGCCGACGGCCGCTTCCTGCCGCAGTGTCACCCTGCCCTTCCCGGTGATCGACAACGACGAGCTGGCCAAGCTCATCCACATCAACGCCGACGGCGACATGCCCGGCTTCAAGGCCGCGACCCTGTCCGGCCTGTACCGGGTCTCCGGCGGCGGCGACGCCCTCGCCGCGCGCATCGACGAGATCTGCGCCGAGGCCGACGCGGCCATCGAGAACGGCGCCCGGCTGATCGTCCTGTCGGACCGGCACTCCGACGCCGAGCACGCGCCGATCCCGTCGCTGCTGCTCACCGCCGCCGTCCACCACCACCTCATCCGCACCAAGCAGCGCACCCACGTGGGCCTGCTGGTCGAGGCCGGTGACGTCCGCGAGGTCCACCACGTCGCCCTGCTGATCGGCTTCGGCGCCGCGGCCGTCAACCCGTACCTGGCGATGGAGTCCGTCGAGGACCTCGTCCGCGCGGGCACCTTCCTCTCGGACATCGAGCCCGAGCAGGCCATCCGCAACCTGATCTACGCCCTGGGCAAGGGCGTTCTGAAGGTCATGTCGAAGATGGGCATCTCGACCGTCGCCTCCTACCGCGGCGCCCAGGTCTTCGAGGCCGTCGGCCTGGAGGAGACCTTCGTCGAGAAGTACTTCAACGGCACCGCCTCCAAGATCGGCGGCGTCGGCATCGACGTCATCGCCAAGGAGGTCGCCGCCCGGCACGCCAAGGCGTACCCCGCCTCCGGCATCGCTCCCGCGCACCGCGCGCTGGAGATAGGCGGCGAGTACCAGTGGCGCCGTGAGGGCGAGCCGCACCTGTTCGACCCGGAGACGGTCTTCCGCCTCCAGCACTCGACGCGCAGCGGCCGCTACGACATCTTCAAGAAGTACACGGACCGCGTGAACGAGCAGTCCGAGCGGCTGATGACGCTCCGCGGGCTGTTCGGCTTCAAGTCGGACCGTCCGTCGATCTCCATCGACGAGGTCGAGCCGGTGAGCGAGATCGTCAAGCGGTTCTCGACCGGCGCCATGTCCTACGGCTCCATCTCGCGCGAGGCCCACGAGACCCTCGCCATCGCCATGAACCAGCTGGGCGGCAAGTCCAACACCGGTGAGGGCGGCGAGGACCCGGACCGCCTGTACGACCCGGCGCGCCGCTCGGCCATCAAGCAGGTCGCCTCCGGCCGCTTCGGTGTGACCTCCGAGTACCTGGTCAACGCGGACGACATCCAGATCAAGATGGCCCAGGGCGCCAAGCCCGGTGAGGGCGGTCAGCTGCCCGGCCACAAGGTCTACCCGTGGGTCGCGAAGACGCGTCACTCGACGCCGGGCGTGGGCCTCATCTCCCCGCCGCCGCACCACGACATCTACTCCATCGAGGACCTGGCCCAGCTGATCCACGACCTGAAGAACGCGAACCCGCAGGCGCGGATCCACGTGAAGCTGGTCTCGGAGGTCGGCGTCGGCACGGTCGCGGCCGGTGTGTCGAAGGCACACGCGGACGTCGTGCTCATCTCGGGCCACGACGGCGGTACGGGCGCCTCCCCGCTGACCTCGCTGAAGCACGCGGGCGGTCCCTGGGAGCTCGGTCTCGCCGAGACCCAGCAGACCCTGCTGCTCAACGGCCTGCGCGACCGCATCGTCGTGCAGACCGACGGCCAGCTCAAGACCGGCCGTGACGTCGTCATCGCCGCGCTGCTCGGCGCCGAGGAGTTCGGTTTCGCGACCGCGCCGCTCGTCGTCTCCGGCTGCGTCATGATGCGCGTCTGCCACCTGGACACCTGCCCGGTCGGCATCGCCACCCAGAACCCGGTGCTGCGCGACCGGTTCACCGGCAAGGCCGAGTACGTGGTGAACTTCTTCCAGTTCATCGCGCAGGAGGTCCGCGAGATCCTCGCCGAGCTGGGCTTCCGCTCCATCGAGGAGGCCGTCGGCCACGCCGAGACCCTCGACGTGACCCGCGCGGTCGACCACTGGAAGGCGCAGGGCCTGGACCTGGCCCCGCTCTTCCACGTGCCGGAACTGCCCGAGGGCGCCACGCTGCACCAGGTCATCGAGCAGGACCACGGCCTGGAGAAGGCGCTCGACAACGAGCTCATCAAGCTCGCCGCCGACGCCCTGGCCGCCGACTCGGCGACCGACGCCCAGCCGGTGCGCGCCCAGGTCGCCATCCGCAACATCAACCGCACGGTCGGCACCATGCTCGGCCACGAGGTGACGAAGAAGTTCGGTGGCGCGGGCCTGCCCGACGACACCATCGACATCACCTTCACCGGTTCCGCCGGCCAGTCCTTCGGCGCCTTCCTCCCGCGCGGCATCACGCTGCGCCTGGAGGGCGACGCCAACGACTACGTCGGCAAGGGCCTCTCCGGCGGCCGGGTGATCGTCCGTCCCGACCGGGGCGCCGACCACCTCGCCGAGTACTCGACGATCGCGGGCAACACGATCGCGTACGGCGCGACCGGCGGCGAGCTCTTCCTGCGCGGCCGTACCGGCGAGCGGTTCTGCGTCCGCAACTCCGGTGCCCTGGTGGTCTCGGAGGGCGTGGGCGACCACGGCTGCGAGTACATGACCGGCGGTCACGCGGTGGTGCTCGGCCCGACGGGCCGCAACTTCGCGGCCGGCATGTCCGGTGGCATCGCGTACGTCATCGACCTCGACCGGGACAACGTCAACGTGGGCAACGTGGACGCCGTGGAGGCGCTGGACGACACCGACAAGCAGTGGCTGCACGACGTGGTGCGCCGCCACGCCGAGGAGACCGGCTCGACGGTCGCCGAGAAGCTGCTCGCCGACTGGGACGCGTCCGTGGAGCGCTTCAGCAAGATCATCCCCAGCACGTACAAGGCAGTGCTCGCCGCCAAGGTCGCCGCCGAGCAGGCCGTCTCTCCGAGACCGAGATCACCGAGAAGATGATGGAGGCGGCGATCAATGGCTGACCCGAAGGGCTTCCTGAACCACGGCCGTGAGGTCGCCAAGTCCCGCCCCGTCGACGTCCGGCTGAAGGACTGGAACGAGGTCTACGTCCCCGGCTCCCTGCTGCCGATCATCAGCAAGCAGGCCAGCCGCTGCATGGACTGCGGCATCCCGTTCTGCCACAACGGCTGTCCGCTGGGGAACCTCATCCCCGAGTGGAACGACTACGCCTACCGCGAGGACTGGGCCGCCGCCAGCGAGCGGCTGCACGCGACCAACAACTTCCCGGAGTTCACCGGTCGCCTCTGCCCCGCGCCCTGCGAGTCGGCGTGCGTGCTCGGCATCAACCAGCCGCCGGTCACCATCAAGAACGTCGAGGTCTCGATCATCGACAAGGCGTGGGACACCGGTGACGTCGCGCCGCAGATCCCCGAGCGCCTGTCCGGCAAGACCGTCGCCGTCATCGGCTCAGGGCCGGCCGGCCTCGCCGCCGCGCAGCAGCTCACCCGGGCCGGTCACACGGTCGCGGTGTACGAGCGCGCGGACCGCATCGGTGGTCTTCTCCGGTACGGCATCCCCGAGTTCAAGATGGAGAAGCGGCACATCAACCGCCGCATCGAGCAGATGCGCGCGGAGGGCACCCGCTTCCGCACCGGCATCGAGATCGGCCGCGACCTCAAGGCGACCGACCTGAAGAAGCGGTACGACGCCGTCGTCATCGCCGCCGGTGCGACCACCGCGCGTGACCTGCCGGTCCCGGGCCGCGAGCTCAAGGGCATCTACCAGGCCATGGAGTACCTGCCCCTGGCCAACAAGGTGCAGGAGGGCGACTACGTCACCGCCCCGATCTCCGCCGAGGGCAAGCACGTCGTCGTCATCGGCGGCGGCGACACCGGCGCCGACTGCGTGGGCACCGCCCACCGCCAGGGCGCGGCCTCGGTCACGCCAGCTGGAGATCATGCCCCGCCCGGGCGACGAGCGGAACGCCAACCAGCCCTGGCCGACCTTCCCGATGCTCTACAAGGTCACCAGCGCGCACGAGGAGGGCGGCGAGCGGGTCTACTCCGTCTCCACCACCCACTTCGAGGGCGACGAGGACGGCAACGTCCAGTGGCTGCACCTCACCGAGGTGGAGTTCATCGACGGCAAGCTGACCCCGAAGCCGGGCACGGAGCGCAAGATCCCGGCCCAGCTGGTCACCCTCGCCATGGGCTTCACCGGCACCGACCGGGAGAACGGCCTGGTCGACCAGTTCGGTCTCGAGCTCGACGAGCGCGGCAACATCGCCCGCGACGCCGACTTCCAGACCAACGTCCCCGGTGTGTTCGTCGCCGGTGACGCGGGCCGCGGCCAGTCGCTCATCGTGTGGGCGATCGCGGAGGGCCGCTCGGCCGCCCGCGGCACGACCGGTTCCTGACCGGCAGCAGCGAGCTGCCGGCGCCGATCCGCCCGACGGACCGCGCCCTGATGGTCTGACGGTCCATCACAAGACGTCCCGTACAACGGCGTACGGAACGCTGACGGCGCCTGCCCATCTCGTCCCCGACCGGACGATGGGCAGGCGCCGTCGCCTTTTCAGCCGGAGGACGCCTTCCGGCCTTCCAGCGGGAGGACGCCCGCGGGTCTTTCAGCCGGACGACGCCTCCAGGCCCTCGAACTCCACCGTCGCGTCCTCCGAGTAGGCGCCCACCCGGCCCTGGTCGTACGGGCGTTCGGCGTCCGTGAACGTCACCACCGGAGTGCCGTCGACCGCCACCGACAGCGCCGCCCCGCGCTGCTCGACCCGCACGTCGTACCAAGGACCCACCGGGTACCTCGTCCGTCCCGTCGCCAGGAAGCGCTGGCCGCCCGGGTAGGCGGGGTCGCGCTTGCCGAGCTCCCAGCCGTTCGGCTTGAGGGTGATGTAGTAGAAGTGCTCCGGGTCGGTGTACGCCCAGACCAGCCACGGCACTTCCCACGGGTTCGGCTTCGGTGAGCGCAGCTGCTTCAGCGTCCGCATCCGGGCCTCGTAGCGCACGTCCGTGTAGACGGCCGTGCTCACCACCAGACCGGCGTGGGTGGTGCCCGGGTCCTCGGCGGCCATGGGGGAGAGGGTGAGCGAGGAGTCGTCGCCGTGGTTGGCGCCCATGCCGTTGAACACCGACAGCCAGCGGCCGTGGGTGGTGCCGTCGATCCAGGGCTTGGGGGGGCGGGGCGTCGTCGCTCTGGCACTGGCTCACGGTGATCGCGACGAGCGCGGCGAGGGTGAGAGCCAGTGCCAGTCCGGTGACGCGGCGGCCCTGCGTGTCATGCCGTCGAGTATGGCCCGGACGCCGTCAGCCCGACCGGGACATCGGCGGCGAAGTCCTCGGCCAGCTGACCCAGGATGCGGCGCGCGGCCTCGCCGTCGCCGAAGGGATTGCCGGCCGTCGCCATCCGCCGGTACTCCGCGGGGTCGTCCAGGAGCCGTTCCGCCCAGGTCACGATGGCGTCCGGGTCGGTGCCGACGAGCCGGGCCGCGCCGGCCTCCACCGCCTCGGGCCGCTCGGTCGTCGTCCGCAGCACCAGCGAGGGCTTGGCGAGGCTCGGGGCCTCCTCCTGGATGCCGCCGGAGTCGGTGAGCACGAGGTCGCACTCGGCCAGCGTCGCCGCGAAGTCCAGGTAGCCGAGCGGCTCGACGAGTTCGACGCCCTGCTGGCCTTCGAGTTCGGGCAGCAGCGCCTCCCGTACGGCCGGACTCTTGTGCAGCGGCAGCACGATCTCCACGTCCCCGCGCCGTGCCAGCCGGGTCAGCGCCCGCCCCATGCCCCGCATCCGCTCGCCCTGGTTCTCCCGGCGGTGCAGGGTGACCAGGATGCGCTTGGCGTCGGTGCGGAACGCGGAGGTGCCGTTGCCCTCGGCCAGTACCCACAGCAGGTTGTCGATGACGGTGTTGCCGGTGGTGAACACCTGCTCGTCCGGGACGCCCTCGTCGGTGAGGTGCCGGGCGGCGGCCGGGGTCGGGGCGAAGTGCCAGCGGGCGATCCGGCCGATGAGGCTGCGGTTGAGCTCCTCCGGGAACGGGTTGTCGATGACGCCGGTGCGCAGGCCCGCCTCGACATGGGCGACCGGGATCTTCTCGTAGAAGGCGGCCAGCGCACCCGCCAGCGCGGTGGTGGTGTCCCCCTGCACCACCACCAGGTCCGGCCGCTGCTCCCGCAGCACCGTGCCGAGCTCCCGGACCAGCCGGGCGGTCAGGTCGGAGAGCTGCTGCCGGGTGCGCATCACGTCGAGGGCGATACGGACGTCGACGCCCAGCATGCCGAGCATCTGGTGGAGCATCTCGCGGTGCTGGCCGGTGGTGACGACGACCGGCTCGAACTGCGGGCCGGCGGCCATCGCGCGTGCCACGGGCGCCAGTTTGATCGCTTCCGGCCGGGTGCCGAGCACCAGCATGGCGTGCACGGGCAGGGTTGTCGCAGGTGTGGACATGGGTGGTGCCCCCCTTGGGCATGCGTGATCGGCGCAGCGATCACGTGAGGGTGATGAGCGGTGAGGCGAGGACCCGCGCCGGGACCCGGCGCGGCCTGAATGTCCTCGGTCGAGCGGTACGGACGTCGTCAGGTGCGTGCCGTCTTCAGCCAGCCCCGCTGGCCGGTGAGCATCCGCCAGAAGCCCCACCAGCCGGCCGCGAACCAGATGTAGCCGTAGAAGACGAAGACATGGGCGAGCAGGACCGACCGCACCAGGCCCAGCTCGCGCTCCCGCTTGGCGTACACGTAGCCGTACGCGTAGGCGGCCGTGAACGACAGCAGATACGGGCCGAACAGCCACATGGGCGAGACCAGCGGGTGTCCGACCTGCAGGGAGGCCACGGTGGTGGCGCCGACGGCGACGAGGAAGGACAGCGGCAGCAGCGAGGTGAGCAGGATCAGCACCGGGCTGGAGAGGTGGTAGAGCAGGTCGACCGCGGCTTTCGTGGGGACGTCCCTGAGGATGAGCGGGACGAGTCCGGCGGACTGCAGATGGCCCTGGAACCAGCGGGATCGCTGGCGGATCAGGCGCCGCAGGCTGAGCACGGCCTGCTGGGAGACCGCGGCGGTGGTGCAGTGCTGGTTGGTCCAGCCCTTGGCGATCAGCCGTACGCCGAGGTCGAGGTCCTCGGTGAGGCTGTCGCTCCACGGGCCGTCGCCGTCCAGGGTGTCGAGCGCCGACAGCCGCATGAACTGCCCGTTGCCGCCCATGCCGACGCTGCCGATGTAGCGGCGGGCGCTCTGGAAGACGTCGCCGTAGACGACGAACTCCATGTCCTGCATGCGGGCGAGCAGCCCGAGGTGCCGGTTGTACATCCGGACGCAGACCTGGACCGCGCCGGTGCGCGGGTCGTCGAAGTACGGGTCGACCGACTGCACGACATGCGGATCGAGCCGCCCGTCGGCGTCGACCACGCACAGGACCACGTCCGCCGGGTCGTGGCCGGCGAGCAGGCCGGACGCGCGCAGATGGCGGACCCCGTCGTTGAGGGCGGCCCCCTTGCCCTTGCGGCAGTTGGGCGGGGTACGCCGGTGCACGCGGACCAGGCTCGGATCGGCGGCCCGGGCGATCTGGAAGGTGCGGTCGTCGGAGCCGTCGTCGATGACCAGCGCCATGAAATTCCGGGCGGGCAGCGAAGTGATCCGCGCCAGGCTTTCAGAAAGCACTTTCTCCTCGTTGAGGCAGGCGAGAAGAAATACGTAGAGCCGGTCTCTCCGGTCGGTCCGGGAGCGGCGAATTCTGCGCCTCGACAACAGAAAGAGACTCGTGTTGTAGCACCCGGCCATAATGATCAGAGTGATGCTCGACCACAGGAGCAGTTCAGTGATCATGGCCGCTCCCGGCGCCGACCTGTGTCCTTTCGCCGGCCTGTGCCCGCAGTGCCTGGCGGCGCAGTCTTGTCCGGGCCAGCAATATCAGGCAGGCGGTCAGGCAATAGAACAGAAATCCGGCCCCCGCCGTCGCCTGTAGCGCTTTGGCCAAAGGTAGCCCTGGTACAGCTTCTGGCGCGGCCATCGCCCCTGCCAGGGGCAACAGGGCCCCCAGGGCGGGTCGTCCGTACATTCTCCCCCCACATTTCGCAGCGCGTCCCCATCGCGCCGAGGTGAACGTAGCAGACGCCGAGGGCGGGTCAGAAGACTATTCGGAAAAAGGACAAGTCCGATCTTCCGGTAGGATCTCCTGGCGCTCGGGAATTCACCCTTCGGTCCATTGACACCGTTCCTGCCGGTCCGAAGAATCAGTGACTTCCCATTGGAAAAACCTTTGCCAAGAAAAGGCAAAGTGGGGGGAAAGATCGTGAGACCGTTGATCCGTCCTCGGCGACGAGGAATCTCGAAGTTTTCCGTGCTCCTGCTGCTGATCGCCGCCCTGTTGAGCGGCACTTTCCTGGCCGCCGGCGCGCAGGCCGCGCCAAAAGGTCATGGACATGGCCATGAAAACACCGGCGGGAAATCCGGACTGAATCGCGTCGACCTCAAGGGCTGGGCGAAGGCCCAACTCAAGGCCGACGACGCCCGCCGCGCCAGGGCCCGGGCGAAGACCTCCGCGACCACGCTGTCGACCACCGCGGTCTTCCCGGCCCGCACCGCCACCACCGTGACCCGTCAGGCCGCCCTGCTCCGGGCCGCCGACGCCGAGGTCGCCGCCGCGGCCGACCCGAGCACCCTCGTGCTCTACGACACGGCAGGCCCCTACGGGCAGTTGGGCGAGCTGTACGCCATGGCCGCGGCCAACCTCGCCGGCCACTTCGGCACGGTGACCGCCAAGCCGGTCCAGCAGTACACGGCCGGCCTGGCCGACTCGTACACGGCCGTCATCTACATCGGCTCGACGTACTACTGCTGCGACGTCCCCGACGCCATCCCGGCCGCCTTCTACCAGGACGCCGCCACCACCACCAAGCCCGTGCTGTGGATGGGCGCCAACATCTGGAACATGGCGAACTCGGTGGGCGTAGCCCAGTTCACGCAGAAGTACGGCTGGGACCCGACGACGTCGTACTACGAGGACGGCGGATCGATCGGCACCGTGACACAGGTGACGTACAAGAACCAGGCCCTGACCCGGAAGATCCCGGCGGGCCAGGACGGCGGAGTGCTGCGCCCCAACGTCCTCACCGGCCCCGGCTACCCCGCCGTCACCCGGCTCGCGGAGGGACTCGACACCTCCAACGGGCACACCTTCGGGTGGGCGGTCCGCTCCTCCAACCTCACCTACATCGGTGAGATCCCGTTCGCGTACGTCTCCGAGAGCGACCGGATCATCGCCCTGGAGGACCTCCTCTTCGACGCCCTCGCCCCGGCCACCGCCGAACGGCACCGCGCGCTGCTGCGCCTGGAGGACATCAGCCCCGACTCGGACCCGGCCGAGCTGCGCGCGACGGCCGACTACCTGAAGTCGCAGAACATCCCGTACGGCATCAACGTGATCCCGGTCTACAAGGACCCCAACGGCACCTACAACAACGGCGTCCCGCAGACGCTCACGCTCGCCCAGCGGCCGCAGGTGGTCAGCGCCCTGAAGTACATGCTGGCCAGGGGCGCGGTCCTGATGGACCACGGCTACACGCACCAGTACGGCAACGCCGCCAACCCCTACGACGGCGTCACCGGCGACGACTTCGAGTTCTACCGGGCGCACGTCGACGCCTCGGACAACGTCGTCTACGACGGCCCGGTCGCCGAGGACTCCACCGTCTGGGCGCAGGGGAGGGTGACCAGCGCGCTGGCCGCGTTCGCCGCTGTCGGACTGCCGAAGCCGACGCTGTGGACCACCCCGCACTACGCGGGTTCGGCCACCGACTACAAGGCCATCAGCGCCAACTTCGCCGCCCGCCTGGAGCGTTCGCTGTACTTCTCCGGAACGCTCAGCGGCAACTCCGCCGGACCCAACGTGTTCATCGGCCAGTTCTTCCCGTACGTCGTCAAGGACGTCTACGGCACCAAGGTGCTGCCCGAGAACATCGGCAACTACGAACCGGACCCCTTCAACAACCACCCGCCGAGGCTGCCGGCCGACCTGATCGCCTCGGCCAAGGCCAACCTGGCCGTCCGGGACGGGTTCGCCAGCTTCTTCTACCACCCGTACTACCCGACCCAGCCGCTCAAGGACACGGTCGACGGCATCAAGGCCCTGGGCTACACCTTCGTCAGCCCGACGAGCCTGTGAGGCGGACCACCGCCAGGAGGAGGGTCGTCACCGCGGCAGCGGCGGCGGCCCTCCTCGCCGCCGGCGGCTGCACCACCCCCGGCGTCTCCGACGGCAAGAAGCCGACGCCGCCCCTGCGCGGCATCACCCTGCCCTCCTGGTACCGCACCGACTACGACAGCCCCGCCGCCCCCCGCTACCTCCAGGACATCAAGGCCACCGGCGCCCGCTGGGTCACCTTCACGCCCACCTGGTACCAACGGCTGCGCGGCGACACGGAGATGCACCGCACCGAGGAGACCGCGAGCGACGCGAGCCTGCGCCGGATCGTGCGCCGTGCCCATCGGCTCGGCCTCCAGGTGATGATCAAGCCGCACGTGGACCTGCCCGGCGACGGCGACCGCGCCGAGATCCGCCCCCGCGACCGGGCCGCCTGGTTCACCTCGTACCGCCGCTTCATCACCCACTACGCCGACCTCGCGGCGGACACCGGCGCCGAGCAGTTCGCGGTCGGCACCGAACTCGCCGGGGTCTCCGGCGACCGCGAGGCATGGACCCGCGTCATCGCGGCGGTCCGCGACCGCTACGACGGCACCCTGACCTACGCCGCCAACTACGACGAGTACACGAACGTCCGCTTCTGGAAGCGCCTCGACCTCATCGGCATCGACGCCTACTGGCCGCTCGCGGGGAAACCCACCACCGACGTCGGCCGGCTGCGCCGCGCCTGGCGGCCGATCACCGAGGAACTCGCCGCGTTCGCCGCACGGTACGACCGGCGCGTGCTGTTCACCGAGGCCGGGTACGTCAGCCAGCGCGGTGCGACCACCGCGCCGTACGCCTGGGACCTCAGCGACCGCACCGGCGACGCCGAACAGGCCGCCGCCTACCGGGCGTTGCTGGAGACCTTCACCGGGCGCCGCTGGTGGGCCGGGGTCTGCTGGTGGATGTGGGACGACTGGCCGGACAGCGGCGAGACACCGGCGAAGCTGGCGTACACGCCGCACGGGAAGCCGGCGGAGGGGGTGCTGCGCGAGGAGTGGGGCGGCTAGCTCACCTTGTACGTCTCCCCGTACACCGCCCAGGTCAACGGTGTCTCCAGCTCCAGCTTCCCTTCGCGCAGGAAGCGGCGCTGGGCGGTATCGACGCGGGTGGTGTCGATGTCCGCCTTGCGGGTCCTCATCGCGGCCTTGCGGACGTCGAGGAAGGCGTCCAGGTAGGCCTCCTCGGAGCCGCCCTCGGAGGGCAGGTCGGCCTTCTTCATGGCGTTCTCGCGCAGGCCGTAGAAGCTGGTGGCGTTGGCGCCGGGACCGTGGAAGACCATGGCGTCGTAGTAGATGAACTGGCCCAGCGCGCCCAGGCCGTCGAGCTTGGCGAGGCGGACGGCGGGGTCGAAGTAGACGCGGTCGCGCTCGGCGTCCTGGGCCTCGCGGAACGCCTCGACCTTCGCCTCCGCCTTCCAGGCTTCCGTGAAACCGGGGTCCAGGCCTTCGTGGGAGTCCGTGCCGTCGACCTCGCGCAGGGCCGGGAGGTAGCGGGCGAGGCCGTTGTCCGGGTGGTCCTTCGTGTAGCGCTCGACCAGGGTGAGCAGGTCGTGGGTGCCGGTGCAGAAGCCGATGATGCCGGCCGTGTAGCCCTGGCCGTCGCCGATGTCCTCGATGTAGGCGTAGGCCGTGCGCCAGTCGAGGGTGGAGTTCTCGGCGCTGGCCACGATCTGCTGGGCCAGTTCCTTCTTGGCGGGGGCGGCGAGGCCCGGCGGGAGGGCGGCGATCGCCTTGTCGTCGGCCGAACGTTTCTCCTCGGCGCGGCTCCTGGCCGCCTCGGCGTCCTCGCGACGGCCGACTGCGAGGTGGTGCCGGGCTCCTCCGAGGACTCCGACGAGTCCGAGGGGGACAGGAAGAAGATCCCCGCCGCGATGGCGACGGGCACGGCCGCGAGCAGCGGCACACCGATACGTCTCACCGGGTCAGCTCCGAGACGCGCACGAGCGTCAGGACCACGAGCAGCGCCAGCAGCGCCACGCAGGCGGTCGCCTGGATCAGGGCGCGCCGCGGTCCGCGGGGGGCGTACGCGTAGGCGAGCGTCACCGCGGCGCCGGTGAGCAGTCCGCCGAGGTGGCCCTGCCAGGATGTGATGAAGGCCGAGCCGACCAGCCAGACCAGCATGTACGCCATGAAGCGGTTCACGCCGCTCATGTTCGAGCCCGCGCGGCGGGCCAGCACGTAGTAGGCCCCCACGAGGCCGAAGATCGCGCCCGAAGCGCCCAGCGTCTCCGCGCCGGGGTCGGCAAGCCATGCCACGGTGACGGAACTGCCGACCGTCGCGAGGAGGTACAGCCCGAGATACCGGACCCGTCCCAGCACCGGCTCCACGACCCGGCCCAGCGTCCACAGCGAGAGCATGTTCATCACGATGTGCAGCAGCCCGAAGGGCAGATCGGTCGGCTGTGCGTGCAGGAAGCCGCTGGTCACCAGGCGCTCCCACTGCCCGGCGACCAGGCCCACGGCGTGGAAGTCGGACGGGTAGGAGGACTGGTACACGTAGTGGCCGCCGTCCGAGCCGTCGAGGCCCGCGGTGAGCATCACGAAACGGTCGACGATCGCCGGGTGGACCACCTCGCCGACGTACGCGAGCACGTTCAGCCCGATCAGTACGTACGTCACCAGCGGCACCGCCGACACCCGCCCGCCGACGACCGTGCGGGCCTGCCGGACCGACTTGGCGCCTTCCTTCACGCACTCCACGCAGTGGTGACCGACCGCGGCCTCGCGCATGCAGTCCGGGCATATGTACCGGTCACAGCGGGTGCAGCGGACATGGGACTCCACCTTGGGGTGGCGGAAGCAGGTGGTGACGGCGGACTCGGTGGCCTCGGGTTCCACGGCCGGCTCCTCGGGAGATGGGACGATCTGTGAGCCGGTGGGGTCGGCGGCGAACAAAAATAGCCAATGCCCGTGAAGAGAGAGACGGTGGGGGAACGAATGGCGGCGATCAGCCTCAGCAAGGTCGAGGAGAAGGCACCCGCGCTGGTGAGCCTGTACAAGAGCGCCGGGGTCTCGCTGACGAAGCACGGGCTGGACGGCCTGCGGGCCGCCGTCTACCTCGTCGTCGACTACTCCGGCTCGATGAAGCCGTACTACCAGGACGGCAGCGTCCAGGCGCTCGCCGACCGGGTGCTGGGCCTGTCCGCGCACCTCGACGACGACGGCAGTGTCCCGGTCGTCTTCTTCTCGACGGACGTCGACGCCGAGACCGAGATCGCCTCGCCGACCACGAGGGGCGCATCGACCGGATCGTGGCCGGGCTCGGGCACATGGGCAAGACCAGCTACCACCTGGCGATGGACGCGGTCATCGACCACTACCTCGACAGCGGTTCCCGGGAACCGGCCCTCGTCGTCTTCCAGACCGACGGCGGCCCGATCAACAAGCTCGCCGCGGAACGGTACTTGTGCAAGGCCGCCAGGCTGCCGCTGTTCTGGCAGTTCATCGGGTTCGGGGACGCCAAGAGCAAGCAGTTCGACTATCTCCGCAAGCTCGACGAGCTGTCCGTCCCGGACAAGCGTGTGGTCGACAACGCCGGTTTCTTCCATGCCGGTTCGGAGCCGCGGAAGGTGTCCGACGCCGAGCTGTACGACCAACTGGTCGGCGAGTTCCCGAAGTGGCTGGTGGCCGCGCGGGCGCAGGGGATCATTCCGGCGGGAGGACGAACCACGCGTCCCTGAGGGCGTGTTCGCGGGCACGAGGCTGCTCGCCCCGTTGGCTTAGCCGTACGACCGTGCCACCCTGAGGTTGATCCGACGGGAGGCGACGACGTATGGACGGCGCGCGATCGGTGAACGGACGGGCCGGCTCCCGGAGTTCGGGGCCGCCCGGCAGCGGCGAGAAGCTCGCCGACTGGGCGGACGGGCGGCTCGGTCTGTACGGGCTGGCCAAGACCAACATGCGCAAGCTGTTCCCGGACCATCCGTCCTTCATGCTGGGCGAGATCTGCCTCTACAGCTTCATCGTCATCATCCTGACCGGCATCTATCTCACCCTGTTCTTCGAGCCGAGCGGCGTCGAGGTCGTCTACCACGGCCCCTACGAGCCCCTCAACGGGGTCGTGATGACCCGGGCGTTCGAGTCCACGCTCGACATCAGCTTCGAGGTGCGCGGCGGGCTGCTGATCCGGCAGATCCACCACTGGGCGGCGCTGGTCTTCGTCACCGGCATGCTCGTGCACATGATGCGGGTGTTCTTCACCGGCGCCTTCCGCAAGCCGCGCGAGGTCAACTGGGTGTTCGGCTGGACCCTGTTGATGCTCGGCATCATCACCGGCCTCACCGGCTACTCGCTCCCCGACGACCTGCTGTCCGGCACCGGCATCCGCTTCGCGCAGGGCGCCATCCTGTCGGTGCCGATCGTCGGCACGTATCTGTCGTTCTTCCTGTTCGGCGGGGAGTTCCCGGGGCACGACATCATCTCGCGGCTGTTCCCCATCCACGTCCTGCTGCTGCCCGGGATCATGCTGGGCCTGGTGACCGCGCATCTGATCCTGGTCTTCTACCACAAGCACACCCAGTACCCGGGGCCCGGCAAGGACGAGAAGACGGTCGTCGGCATGCCGCTGATGCCCGTCTACACCGCGAAGGCCGGCGGGTTCTTCTTCCTCGTCTTCGGCATGCTGGCCTTCATGGGCGGCATCGCCCAGATCAACCCCGTGTGGGCCTTCGGGCCGTACCGTCCCGACCTCGTCACCACCGGTGCCCAGCCCGACTGGTACCTCGGCTTCTCCGAGGGACTGATCCGGGTGATGCCGGGATGGGAGATCAACGCCTGGGGCCACACCCTCCAGTTGGGTGTCTTCATCCCCTTCTCGCTCTTCCCGCTGATCCTGGCCGCCATCGGCGCCTATCCGTTCATCGAGGCCTGGATCACCGGTGACAAGCGCGAGCACCACATCCTGGACCGGCCGCGCAACGTCCCCGTCCGCACCGGCCTCGGTGTGGCCTGGCTGAGCCTGTACGCGGTGCTGCTGATCGGCGGCGGCAACGACGTCGTGGCCACGCATCTGCATCTGTCCATCAACGCGATCACCTGGTTCGTACGGATCGCCGTCTTCGTGGTGCCGGTGCTCGCCTTCGTCGTCACCAAACGGGTCTGTCTCGGGCTCCAGCGCCGGGACCGGGACAAGGTGCTGCACGGCAGGGAGTCCGGCGTCATCAAGCGGCTGCCGCACGGCGAGTACGTCGAGGTCCACGAGCCGCTCGGGCAGGCGCAGTTGCACACCCTCACCCAGCACGAGCAGAACGGCCACTACGAGATCGGCCCGCTCGTCGACGCCAACGGGGTGCGCCGCCCGGTCAGCGCCTCCATGCGGGTGCGGGCGCGGCTGGCGCGCGTGATGTTCGGGCCGGAGACGCAGATCCCGAAGCCGACGGTGGAGGAGTACCGGCAGATCACCAGCGGCGACCACCAGCACTGAGGACGGTGTCGCGGCACTCCTGGGGGCTGCCCCAGGCCGTGCGCAGGGCGCGGGCCTTGGTCAGCCACAGGGACAGGTCGTACTCCGCCGTGTAGCCGATCGCGCCGTGCAGTTGGAGGGCGGTGCGCGCGGTGGCGTACGCCGCCTCGCCCGCCGTGACCTTGGCGGCGGCGACGTCGGCCGGGTCCAGGGTGACGGCGGCGGCCAGCACCAGGGGCCGGGCGAACTCCAACGCGGTCTTCACGTCGGCGAGTTGGTGCTTGACGGCCTGGAACGAGCCGACGGGGGCGCCGAACTGGGTGCGCTGCCCGACGTAGGCGACGGTCCGGTCGAGAAGGGCGAGGCCGACGCCGAGGGCCTGCGCGGCGGTGGCGAGGCGGGCCAGGAGGAGGGCTTTCGCGAGGGGCGGCTCGGCAGTGAGGAGGTCGCCGGGGGCGAGGGTCGTCAGACGCCGGGCCGGGTCGAGGGACGGGCGCACCGGGCCGTGGCCGGCGGCGGCGTACAGGCCGTCGGGGGTGAGGACGAGACGGAGGTCGGCCGCGTCGCCGTCGAGCGCGTACGGGCCGTCGGGGGTGGGGACGGGACGCAGGTCGGCGGCGCCGTCGAGGGCGTACGGGCCGTCGTACGCCACCGTCGCCAGGGTCTCTCCCGACACGAGCCGCTTGACGAGGTCGGGAGCGGGCAGCAGGACGGCGGCGGCCACCGTCTCGACGAGCGGGCCGGGGACGACATGGCGCCCCAACGCCATGAAGGCCAGGGCGAGTTCGACCGGACGGACGCCGACACCGTCGTACTCCTCCGGGGCGGCCAGCGCGAACACGCCGGCCGCCGCGAGCCGGCCCCACAGGGCGCGCCCGCTCCCGTGCTCACCGCGACTCCACTCCCGTACGACGGACGGGGTGTCCGCGCCGGTCAGCAACGCCTCCAACGAAACGGTGAACGCCCGCTGTTCGGCGTCGAGCACGAGCCGCATCAGCGTCGCCCCTTCGGCAGGCCCAGCAGGCGCTCGGCGATGATGTCCCGCTGGATCTCGTTCGTCCCCGCGTAGATGGGGCCGGCCAGGGCGAAGACGTACTGCTCCGCCCATTCGGAGTCCGCCAGCTCGCCCTCCGTTCCCAGCAGATCGAGGGCGGTCTCGGTGAGCGCGATGTCGTACTCGGACCAGAAGACCTTGTTCAGGCTGGACTCCGGGCCGAGGGACGCGCCGTCGAGGAAGCGGGAGGCGGCGGCGTACGTGAACACCTGGTAGGCGCGGGCACCGATCAGGGCGTCGGCGACCCGGGACCTCGTGGCGTCCGGGCTGCCCCGGTCGCGCCACAGGGCGTGCAGCCGGTCCGCCGCCGCCAGATAGCGGCCGGGGGAGCGGAGCGTGAGCCCGCGTTCGTTGCCCGTCGCCGCCATCGCGAGCCGCCAGCCCTGACCCGGCTCCCCGATCACGTCCGCGTCCGGCACGAACACCTCGTCCAGGAACAGCTCGGCGAACGCCGGCTTGCCGTCGAGGCGGGCGATCGGACGGACCGTCACACCGGGCGCCCGCAGGTCGAACATCAGGTACGTCAGGCCCTGATGGGGCTTCGCGGCGTCCGGGTCGCTGCGGAACAGGCCGAAGGCGCGGTCCGCGAACGCGGCCCGGGACGACCACGTCTTCTGGCCGCTCAGCAGCCAACCCCCGTCCGTGCGCACCGCCTTGGCGCGCAGCGACGCCAGATCCGAACCCGCCTCCGGCTCGGACCACGCCTGTGCCCAGACCACCTCGCCGCGGGCCATCGGCGGCAGCACCCGCGCCCGCTGCTCCGGCGTGCCGTGGTCGAAGAGGGTCGGCGCGAGCAGGCTGATCCCGTTCTGCCCGACCCGGCCCGGCGCGCCCGCCGCCCAGTACTCCTCCTCGAACAGCAGCCAGCGCACCAGCCCCGCGTCCCGCCCGCCGTACGCCGCCGGCCAGTCGACGACCGACCAGCGGTCCGCGGCCAGTTCGGCCTCCCACGCGCGGTGGGCGGCGAAGCCCTCCGCCGTCTCCAGGGACGGGAGCGGCTCGGACGGCACATGGCTCGTCAGCCAGGCGCGGGCCTCCGCCCGGAAGGCGACCTCTTCCTCAGTGAAGGCGAGATCCATCGGCTCCAGCCCTTCGACCACGCTTCCCTAACAAGTGTTTGGTAGGTTAGCGTGCCCCCATGACAGGCGTCGAGAGTCCGGTGTACGAGCCGGGGCACGGGCTGCTGAAGGGCCGCACCGCCGTCATCACCGCCGCGGCCGGTGCCGGGATCGGCGGGGCGACCGCGCGGCGCTTCCTGGAGGAGGGCGCGCGCGTGCTGGTCAGCGACGCGCATGTGCGCCGGCTCAAGGAGTACGAGGCCGAGCTGGCCCGTGACTTCCCGGGCGCGGTGACGGCCCTACCGTGCGATGTCACCGACGAGACGCAGGTGACGGCGTTGTTCGAGGCCGCGGTGCGGGAGCACGGACGGCTCGACGTCGTCGTCAACAACGCCGGCCTCGGCGGGACTTCGGACCTCGCCGACATGAGCGACGAGCAGTGGACACGGGTGCTCGACGTGACGCTGAACGGGACCTTCCGGTGCACGCGGGCAGCGCTCCGGCGCATGCGGGAGACCCGCAGCGGTGTCATCGTCAACAACTCCTCCGTCGTCGGCTGGCGCGCCCAGGCCGGGCAGGCGCACTACGCCGCCGCGAAGGCCGGCGTGATGGCGCTGACCCGGTGCGCGGCGATCGAGGCGGCCGGGTTCGGCGTGCGCGTCAACGCGGTGGCGCCCAGCCTCGCCATGCACCCGCACCTGGTGAAGGTGACGTCGGCCGAGCTGCTGGAGGAGCTGACCGCGCGGGAGGCGTTCGGGCGGTACGCCGAGCCCTGGGAGGTGGCCAATGTGATCGTGTTCCTGGCGTCGGGCTACTCGTCGTACCTGACGGGCGAGGTCGTCGCCGTCAGCTCTCAGCACGCGTAGGACGACAATGGATCCGTGCCGACCAAGAAGAAGCCCCAGGTGACCGCCGCCCCCGCCCGGCGGCGCGAACTCCTCGACACCGCCGCCGAGGTCTTCGCCGAGCAGGGCTACAACGCCACCACCGTCCGCAAGATCGCGGACCACGCGGGCATGCTCGCGGGCAGCCTCTACTACCACTTCGACTCCAAGGAATCGATGCTGGAGGAGATCCTGCGGACCTTCCTCGACGAGCTCTGGGCGGGCTACGACACCGTCCTGGAGGCCGAGTCGGGCCCGCGCGAGACCCTCGAAGCCCTCGTCACCGAGTCGTTCCGGGAGATCGACCGGCACCGCGCCGCCGTCGCGATCTACCAGAAGGAGAGCAAACAGCTCGTCGCACAGGAGCGGTTCGGCTTCCTCGCCGAGTCGCAGCGCAGGTTCGAGAAGGTGTGGCTGTCCACGCTGGAGCGCGGGGTCGCCGCCCGGGTCTTCCGGGCCGACCTCGACATGCGGCTGACGTACCGCTTCGTGCGCGACACCGTCTGGGTCGCCGCGTCCTGGTACCGGCCCGGCGGACAGCACAGCCCGGAGGAGATCGCCCGGCAGTACCTGACGATGGTGCTGGACGGGATCGCCGTACGCGAATAACCCCTATCAAATGCCCCTTAGGTCAAGGGAGTTGTCATGGGCGAGGCCTACATCGTCGAAGCGGTGCGGACGCCTGTCGGGCGGCGCGGGGGAGGGCTGAGCGCGGTCCACCCGGCCGACCTGGGAGCGCATGTGCTCGGCGCGCTGGTGCAACGGGCCGGGGTCGATCCGGCCGCCGTCGAGGACGTCGTCTTCGGCTGTCTGGACGCGGTCGGGCCGCAGGCCGGGGACATCGCGCGGACGGCGTGGCTGGCGGCCGGGCTGCCCGAGGAGGTGCCGGGCGTGACCGTGGACCGGCAGTGCGGCTCCTCCCAGCAGGCCGTGCACTTCGCGGCGCAGGGCGTGCTGTCCGGGACGCAGGACCTCGTCGTCGCCGGTGGTGTGCAGAACATGTCGATGATCCCGATCGCCTTCGCGACCCGGCAGGCCGCCGAGCCGCTCGGGCTGACCCAGGGGCCGTTCGCGGGCAGCGAGGGCTGGCAGGCGCGGTACGCGGGCAAGCCGGTGAACCAGTTCGTCGGCGCCGAGATGATCGCCGCGAAGTGGGGGATCAGCCGGCAGGACCAGGAGGAGTTCGCCCTGCGCTCCCATCAGCGGGCGGTCCGGGCGATCGACGAGGGGCGCTTCGCGCGGGAGACCGTGGCGTACGGGGACGTCGACACCGACGAGGGGCCGCGCCGGGACACCTCGCTGGAGAAGATGGCCGGGCTGAAGCCGGTCGTCGACGGCGGCACCATCACGGCCGCCTGCTCCTCCCAGGTCTCCGACGGCGCGGCGGCGATGCTGCTGGCCTCCGAACGGGCGGTGCGGGAACACGGGTTGCGGCCCCGCGCCCGTGTGCACCACCTGTCCGTGCGCGGCGAGGACCCCATCCGCATGCTCACCGCGCCCATCCCGGCCACCGCCCACGCCCTGAAGAAGACCGGCCTGTCCATCGACGCCATCGACCTCGTCGAGATCAACGAGGCCTTCGCACCGGTGGTGTTGGCGTGGCTGAAGGAGACGGGCGCCGACCCGGAGAGGGTCAACGTCAACGGCGGCGCGATCGCGCTGGGGCATCCGCTGGGGGCGACGGGGGTCAAGCTGATGACGACCCTGCTGCATGAACTCGAGCGCACGGGCGGGCGGTTCGGGCTTCAGACCATGTGCGAGGGCGGCGGGCAGGCCAACGTGACGATCATCGAGAGGCTCTGAGGTCCTCCAGCACCTCCTCGGCCTCCTTCATGATCCGCTCCACCAGTTCCGCGCACGACGGCAGGTCGTCGATCACCCCGGCGACCTGCCCCGAGGCCATCACCCCGAGGTCCGTCCGGCCGTCCACCATCGCCGACCTGAGCAGCATCGGCGTGTTGGCGGCGAGCAGCACCTGGCTCCAGGTGAGCTCCCTGCCGTGCTTCAGGGCGAGGCCGTCGTGCAGCATCTCGCGCCAGGACAGGCCGGACAGGCGGCGGAAGCCGGCCGCGTGGCGGACCGCACGCAACAGCGTCCTCGCGCGGCCGGAACCCTCCACAGAGGTCACCAGCTCCGTGCGGAGCATGCGGTGCGGCAGTCCGTCCACCGCGCGGGTCACCGTCACGTCCCTGACGCCGGCCGCGAGATAGCGCCGCTTCACCGCGTCCGGCACCGTCGAGTCCGACGTCAGCAGGAACCGCGTCCCCATCGCCACGCCTGCCGCCCCGTACGCCAGCGCCGCGACCAGCCCGCGTCCGTCGAAGAAGCCGCCCGCCGCGACGACCGGGATGCCGACCGCGTCGACGACCTGGGGGAGCAGTACGGTCGTCGCCACGTCGCCGGTGTGCCCGCCGCCCTCGCCGCCCTGCACGATCACTGCGTCCGCTCCCCATGCCGCGACCTTCTCGGCATGGCGGCGGGCCCCGACGGACGGGATGACCACGACGTCCGCCGCCTTGAGTCTGGCGATCAGTTCGGGGGAGGGGGCCAGCGCGAACGACGCCACCCGGACGCCCTCGGCGAGCATGATCGACACGCGCTCCCCGGCGTCCGCCGCGTCCGCCCGCAGATTCACGCCGAAAGGTGCGTCCGTGCGGGACCTGACCTCCCGTATCGCGTCCCGCAGCTGGTCGAGGGTCATCGTCGCGGAGGCCAGGATGCCCAGCGCGCCCGCGTTCGCCGTGGCCGACACCAGACGGGGGCCCGCGACCCAGCCCATGCCGGTCTGCACGACCGGGTGCCGGACCCCGACGAGCCGGGTCAGTGCCGTGTCCATCAGACGGCGACCTCCCTGGCGCGGGCGCCGGCCGGGTCGAGCACCTCGCGGATCAACTTCAGTTCCTGAGCGGTCGGTTCGCGGGTGTACGGCACCTCGGAGGGGATGCCGAGCGGGAAGCCCGTCGCCTCCGCCACCTGCGCGACACTCACCCCGGGATGCAGCGAGGCCAGCCGCATCGAGTGGTCCGGCGTCGCGAAGTCGAAGACGCCGAGATCGGAGACGACCCGGGGGATGCGGTGGAAGCGGGCGCCTACGACGGGGTCGTACCCGGCATGGTCGTACCCCACCCCGCACACCATGTCGACCTTCTCCACGAACACCCGCCGGGAGTGCTTGGGCACCCAGTAACTCGTCGGGTTGTTGAGGGTGTTGACCGGCGCTCCCCGCACCCCCAGCAGCTGCCGTTTCGGGCGCTCCCAGTCGCCGATGCAGGAGATGTTCTGGTTGCCGTACCGGTCGATCTGGCTCGCCCCCATCATCACGTGCCGCCGCCCGCCGGTGACCAGGGCCAGATGCTGCCGGTACGGCAACAAGCCCTCGACGTGCCCTCGGCGTCCACGAGCATCGCCTCGCCGTCGGTCAGCAGCAGGTCCGGTGCGAAGGTGAGGCAGGCCAGCCGGGCACCGACGGAGGGGATCAGGCCCATGGGGCTCGCGAGGATCTCGCCCGCGTCGCGCCAGGCCTCGGCGCAGGCGATCACGCAGTACTCGGCGCGGGTCGCGGTCATGGCGTCCTCCCGTCGAGGTAGGTCGCGGCGAACTCCGGCCAGGGGGTGGTCGCGTACGCGCGCTGGGCGTCCTCGTCGCGGCCGTAGTCGGGTGCGCAGGACGTGAAGTGCGCGCCGCCCGGCGCCTCGACGACCCCTGTCACCACGTGCCGTTTCAGCAGCAGCGACTGGGGCGGTCCCTCCTTCGCGAACTCGGCCGTCCCGACGAGCCGTTCGCAGGAGACGTACGCCGTGTCGGCCGCCTCGCAGAAGAGGTCGTCGAAGTACGGGTCCGGGCCCAGGTACTGCCCGTTGCCCCGCCGGTCGGCGCGGTTGACGTGGACCAGGGCCGCGTCGAGCCGCAGGGCGGGCACGGCGACGAACGTCTCGCCGTCGTCGTACGGCGAAGTCACCGTCCGCAGACCGGGGTTGACCCGCATGACATCCGAACCGAGGCCGGCCCGCACCGGCAGGAACGGCAGCCGGTGGGCGGCCGCGTGCAGTCCCCACATGAACATCGCCTCGTCGATCTCCGTCAGTTCGAAGGCGCCGGATTCGCGGGCGGCCCGGTAGTGCGGTTCGAGGGGGATGGAGTCGAGGGTGACGAAGGGGGCGACGAGCCTGCGCAGGCGTCCGGCGGCGGCGAGCATACCGACGTCCGGGCCGCCGTACGAGACGACGGTGAGGTCGGTGATCCCGGTGCGGAGCAGCGCCCTCACCAGCTCCATCGGCTTGCGGCGGGAACCCCAGCCGCCGATGCCCAGGGTCATCCCGCTCTCCAGCCGGGAGACGGCCTCGTCGGCGGTCATGGTCTTGTCGGTCACCTAGGAATCACCCTTCCCGAACCTGCTCCGCACCCGGTCCGCGATCCCGCTCACGCTCGCCTCGAACGTGAACCCCTGCTCGAAGCGGTAGCTGCGACGGACGTCGACCGGGTCGATGCCGTTGATGGCGGCCTTGGCGAGACGCAGCAGCTCCCCGTCCTTCGCGGCGATCTCCCGCGCCAACTCCAGGGATGTGTCCAGCAGTTCGTCACGCGGCACGACCGCCCACACCGACCCGTGCGTGTGCAGCTCCGCCGCCGTGACGGTGCCCGAGGTGAAGTACAGGGCGCGCATGAGGTGCTGCGGGACCAGCCGCGCCAGATGGGTGGCGGCGCCCAGGGCGCCCCGGTCCAGCTCGGGCAGCCCGAAGGCGGCGTCCTCGCTCGCCACGATCACGTCCGCGTTCCCGACCAGCCCGATCCCGCCGCCCAGACAGAAGCCCTGCACGGCCGCGATCACCGGGACCTCGCACTCGTACACCGCAGAAAAGGCCTCGAAGCACCCGCGGTTGACCGCGACCAGCGCGTCCGCGCCCCGCGCCTGGAGCTCCTTGATGTCGACGCCCGCGTTGAACCCCCGCCCCTCGGCGGCCAGCACCACACAGCGCGTGCCCGGATCACGGCCGGCGGCGCGCACGGCGTCGGCCAGCGCGTACCAGCCGTCCACCGGAAGGGCGTTCACCGGCGGGAAGTCGACCGTGACGACGGAGATCCCGTCTCCTCGAATCCCTTTTTCCCCGGATGAGGTGGAGACACCCATGGAAGCATCAGCTACCTTTCCACCAAACGTTTGTTAGGTGGAGGGTAGCGGCGAATGGAGCTGAAGGGGAGGGTCGCCGTCGTCACGGGAGGAACCCGGGGCGTGGGCGCCGGGGTGGCACGCTCCTTCGCGGAGGCGGGCGCCGAGGTCGTGATCTGCGCCCGCCGTCCGCCCGAAGTCCCTTTGAAGGGCGTGGAGTTCATGCCACTCGACGTCCGCGACCACGACGCCGTGCACGCCTTCTTCGCCGCGCTGCCCCGGGTCGACGTGCTCGTCAACAACGCGGGAGGCGGCCCCTACCGGCTGCTCGCCGACGCGGACGTGGCCCGGCACGCGCGCGTGATCGAGCTCAACCTCCTCGCCCCCCTGGCGGTTTCCCTCGCCGCGTACGACCATCTCAAGCGCGCCAGGGGCTCCGTCGTCATGGTCGGCAGCGTCAGCGGCAGCCGCCCCTCGCCCGGATCGGCGGCGTACGGGGCGGCGAAGGCCGGGCTGGAGAACCTCGCCCGCTCGATGGCGGTGGAGTGGGCGCCGGACGTCCGGGTCAACACCCTGGTCGTCGGCATGGTCCGCACCGAACTCGCCCACCTGCACTACGGCGACGCGCAGGCGGTCGACGCGGTGTCCCGCACGGTTCCGCTCGGGCGCCTGGCCGAGCCGTCCGACGTCGGCGCCGCGGCCGTGTTCCTCGCCTCCGACGCCGCCGCGTACATCAGCGGGGCCTCGCTCCAGGTGCACGGGGGCGGGGAGCGGCCGCTGTTCCTGGACGCCGCGACTGCCCACAGGGAGACGTGAGATGAGCGGAATCTGCGACGACTGCCCACAGGGAGACGTGAGATGAGCCGAATCTGCGAAGGCCGGGTCGTCGTCGTCACCGGCGCGGGACGGGGACTCGGCCGCGCCCACGCGCTGGCGTTCGCGGCCCAGGGGGCGCGGGTCGTGGTCAACGACCTCGGTGTGGGGCTGGACGGCAGGCCCGGCGCCGACAGCCCGGCGGCACAGGTCGTGGCGGAGATCCGCGCGGCGGGCGGCGAGGCGATGGCGCACGGCGGCGACATCGCGACGTCCGAAGGCGCGCGGAGCCTGATCGCGACCGCCGTGGAGACGTACGGACGCCTCGACACCCTCGTCAACAACGCCGGATTCCTGCGCGACCGGATGCTGGTGAACCTCGACGAGGACGACTGGGACGCGGTGCTGCGGGTCCACCTGAAAGGCCACTTCCTCCCGCTGAAGCACGCGGCGGCACACTGGAGGAGCGAGGCGAAGGCGGGTCGTACACCGGCGGCTCGGATCGTCAACACCAGCAGCGGAGCGGGACTGTTGGGCTCGCTCGGGCAGGGCGGATACAGCGCCGCGAAGGCCGGGATCGTCGGGCTGACGCTGGTCGCCGCCGCCGAACTCGCCCGCTACGGCGTCCAGGTGAACGCGATCGCGCCCGCGGCCCGGACCGGATGACGGAACGGACCTTCGCCGAGACGATGGCGGCGCCCGCGGCCGGGTTCGACGCGATGGCCCCCGAGAACGTCTCGCCGCTCGTGGTCTGGCTGGGCTCGGCGGCGAGCGAGGGCGTCACCGGGCGGGTCTTCGAGACGGAGGGCGGCCGGGTCACGGTCATGGAGGGCTGGCGCCCCGGCCCGAGCGCCGACAAGGGCGCGCGCTGGGACGCGGACGAGGTCGGGGACACCGTACGAAAGCTGCTGGCGCGCGCGGAGGCCCCCGGGGGCGGTCTACGGGGCGTAGGAACCCGGAGTGACCTCTATGTGTCGCACTCCCACACCGTCCGGCACACCCCGCACCGCGCCCGCATCCGCCCCCGCACCGGCACCCGGATCTTCTGATGGCAGGTCGGGCAGGGGAACGACACCCGCAGCTGCCCGCCCCCGTCCGGACTGAACGCGTACGGCACCCCGGCCGGCGCGGCCGCCGCGTGCTTCCGCTCGCGCGCGTACCGTCGCCGCCCCGCCCACCCCCGCCGCGGTCAGCGGCGGCTGCTGCTCGTCCTCGCGCGCCCGCGCCATCCCCTTCACATAGGCGGTATAGGCCTGCGGACTGGTGAACCACACCGACGGGTCCTCCCCGAACACCAGCGACCGCTTGGCGAGGACGTACCCGAACTCCTCCGGCGTCAGATACCCGAGCTTCTGCGAGACGCGGCGTCCTCCCGGTACGCGTCCAGCAGCAGCCACCCGGCACCCAGATAGGTCGCCGCCGTGTCCGTGAGGATCTCGTTGTCCCGGGTTCCCGGGAAGGACAGCCCGAGGCGGTGCAGATACACATGCATCACCTCGTGCGCGAGCGCCGCCCCGATGTCCCGCCGATGCGTCCGGAACCGGTCGTTGAGTTCCACGAAGTACTCCGGACCGGCGGCCAGTTCGACGTTCGCCGCATGCGTCATGTCACGGAAGCCGACGATCATCCGCGCGTCCGGGAGCCGGTAGTGCCGCACCATCTCGCGCGCCACCCGCTGCGCCCCCAGATGGAGATCGTCGGTGTCGCAGAACGCCACGTCCGCCGGGGCCACGCTGGCCGCGAACGTCTGGACGGTGTCGTACGACAGCCGTTTCCACAGCGCGGTGATCGCGGCCCGCACCGTCTCCAGATGCGGATACCCGTGCTCGACCGGTCCGTCGTTCGCCACGCCCATACCCCCAAGACGCCGGGAACCCGCTTCCACTCTACGAGGTCATCGCCTGCGGACGTACGGCGCCGAACCGGCCCGCTCCAGCTCGAGGACCCACACGTCGTTCACCCCTTCCCGCAGTACCGGGCCGGGCACGTACAGCGACCGCTGGGGGCCCACGGACCAGTACCGGCCGAGGCCGAAGCCGTTGATCCACACGAAGCCGCGGGTCCAGCCCGGCAGCGCCAGCAGCGCGTCCCCGGCACCGCGCACGTCGAGGGTGCCCCGGTAGAGGCCGGGTGCGCCGTCCCCGGGAAGCGCCCGCAGCCGTACGTCCTCGACGTCGTCCAGCGCGTCCAGGCGCAGCCCCCGCGCGCGTACCCCGTGCAGAAACTGCCGGTCGTGCAGCAGCCCGCCGGTGATCCCCTTGGACTCCCCGGTGCGCGGCCCGTAGTTGACCCGCCCCACGCGACTCCACCCACAGCTCCACACGCGCGTGCCCGGCGACCGGCTCCTTCAGCCGCTCGTCCTCCTCCGTCAGCACCCCGGCCCGCTCCCCGTCGACGTACACCACCGCCAGGTCGCGCAGCCCGCGCGCGCGGAACGGGTACGGCTGCCGCGGCCCCGGTACGGTCACCTCGTAGCGCACCAGCCCCCGGTCCACGTCCAGTTCCTCGAAGGTCGGCGGGACGGGGGAGGCGACGACAGGCCCGCCCCGCGCCTCCAGCACGTCCGCCAAAGGCGCCCACCCCGCGAGCTCCACCTCCGCGGCCACCGCCAACTGCGGCGGCAGCGGCGGAAGTTCGGGCAGCGGTCCGTCCGCGTACGGGGCCAGCACCTCGCGGAAGCGCCAGAACTTCTCCGTCGGGTGCCCGAACTCGTCGATCGGGGCGTCGTAGTCGTACGACGTCACATCCGGCTCCAGCACCCCGTCGTGCAGATCGCCGCCGCCCCGGTTCGCCCCCGCCCAGCCCGCGAAACTCGTCCCGCCGTGCGCCATGTACAGGTTCACGGACGCACCGCACTCCAGGATCTCCCGCAGCGCCGCCGCCGCGTCCGCCGGATCCCGTACGACATGATCGGCGCCCCAGTGGTCGAACCAGCCGCACCAGAACTCCATGCACATCAACGGCCCTTCCGCGCGATGCCGGCGCAGGGTCGCGAAGGCCTCACGGGCCTGGGAGCCGAAGTTGACCGTGGCCAGGACGCCGGGCAGCGAGCCGCCGGTCAGCATGTGGTCCTCGGGGCCGTCCGAGGTGAACAGCGGAACCGTGACACCGGCCTCGCGGATCGTCCGGGCCAGCCACCGCAGGTACTCCGCGTCCGAGCCGTAGCTGCCGTACTCGTTCTCCACCTGCACCATGAGCACCGGACCGCCCCCGTCGACCTGCCGGGACACGACCTCGGGCAGCAACCGGCCGAACCACTGCTCCACCTGCCGCAGATACACCGCGTCGCTGGTCCGCGCCCGCCCCGCCAGCCAGTGCGGCAGACCGCCGTTCTCCCACTCGGCGCAGATGTACGGGCCGGGCCGCACGATCGCCCACAGGCCCGCCTCCCGCGCCGCGTCCAGGAACCTGCCCAGGGCCGCCACATCCTCGTACACCCCCGGCCGCGGCGCGTGCAGATTCCACGGCACGTACGTCTCCACACAGTTCAGGCCCATCGCCCGCAGCATCGCCAGCCGGTGCCCCCACTGCGCCTCGTGCACCCGGAAGTAGTGCAGCGCACCGGACAGCAGCCGCACCGGCCGCCCGTCCAGCAGGAAGTCTTCGTCCCCCACCGTGAACTCGCCCATGCGCCCCACCCTCAGTTGAGGGCCGGGATCCTGTCCAGGGGGAGATCGGTATTGGTTTGGACCAGCGTCCAGCGCTTTCGCAACCGGGCGGCGACACGGATCCCGTCCGTGGTCCGGCCCCGGAACGGCGGAGTCCCTGGCGGCACGGTCCTGTGGCCGTAGCCACAAGCGGCGGGGAGGCCCGGCACCACCACTCCGGTGGGAGGGCCCCGCACACTGGCACCACAACTGGCGTCCCAGGTCGCGTCGCTCACGCTACCCCGGCGTGCCGGTCGAGACCGGCGCCGCCCTCGCCCGCCGCGTCGGCCGAGCGACCGGGTGCCCGACCCCGGGGATCCGCCGATCATCCCCGGCACCCGGGCACCGTAGGGTGGACGCTCATGACCACCAGCAATCCCGGTACCGGTGACGTCGACCCCGCCGTGCGCGAGGAGCTCGCCCGGCTGCGCGACAGCATCGACAACATCGACGCGGCCGTCGTCCACATGCTCGCCGAACGCTTCAAAGCCACCCAGCAGGTCGGCCTCCTCAAGGCAAAGCACCAGTTGCCGCCCGCCGACCCGGCCCGCGAGGCCCGCCAGATCGAACGGCTGCGCAGCCTCGCCGAGAACGCCAAACTGGACCCGGCCTTCGCTGAGAAGTTCCTGAATTTCATCATCGCCGAGGTGATCCGCCACCACGAGCGCATCGCCGAGGACGCCACCAACGGCGCCACGCCCACAGCGAACTGACCTCCGTCGACGCCTCCAGGGCGTGACAGAACACCTCCCGCAGGGGCATGCTGCGCTGTGCACTCCTTGTCAGCTGCCGGGCACACACGGTCAGCGCCTCGGACATAAGCTGGTTGTCCCATGCGGGAGGGACGTCGGGCCATGCCGTCGGATGCCAAGATCCTCATCGTCGACGACCACGAGGACACGCTGTACGCGCTGGAGAGCGCCCTCGCCCCGCTCGGCTACCGGCTCGCCAGGGCCACCAGCGGCGACGAGGCCCTCAAGCAGGTCCTGCGCGGCCAGGTCGGCCTGCTCCTCCTCGACGTCCGCATGCCCGGCGTCAGCGGCCTCGACGTCGTCCGCTACATGCGCCGCGTCGAACAGACCCAGCACATCCCCGTCGTCCTGCTCACCGGCTTCGGCCCCGACCAGGAACTCACCGCCACCGCCTTCGGCCTCGGCGTCGCCGACCTCATCATGAAACCCATCGACCCCTGGGCCCTGCGCACCAAGGTCCGCTACCTCTACGACACCCACCGCCGCCGGCTCGCCCTCGAAGAAGAGGTCCGCGCCCTGCGCGCCCTCGTCAAGGACGGCCCCCGAAGCCCCCGGCAGCCCCCCCACGCCCCGCCCTGCCCCACCCGGA
>MWJO01000038.1 GCA_002027195.1 Streptomyces sp. GKU 895
GTACTCACCCGAGAGACTCTCTCAGGCTTTCCTCCGGGCTTTTCCCTTCGGTCTTGCGTTTCCGACTCTATCAGATCGTTTCCGGTTCTGATTTCCTCGGTGCTTTCCAGGTTTCCGCTTTCGCGTTTCCCTTTCCGGCGGTTCCGACTCTATCAGATCCTTTCGGGCCTGACTCCCAGTCAGAGGGGCTTGCCTTTCCGGCCGTTGGGCCGTTCCGACGAGTGAGACTTTAGCGGATTCCCGGCCCCCGAGCTAATCGGGGTCCGCGCCCTTTCGAACGTGGATTCCTCATTTCGCAAATACGCATGGCGATACGCACGACAACGGATCGTCGATTGTTTGCTGGTACCTGCGGGATGGCTGTCCGGGGACCGACCGGAGTCGGCTCTCACGTCGGACAACTCGGAGAACAGTACGGACCGGGTCTGGGTGTGTCAACTCCGCTCCGGAGGAGACCCTCCCGGCGTACTCTGGGACGCATGACGACGCGTACGTACACCCAGCTGTGGTGGGCCGCCTGACGGCGGCCGGTACTACGTATGCACTCAACGGCCGCCGCCTCGGCGGCCGTTCTCGTATCTCCCTCCAGAGCTCCAGGGGGACGGCCCGCAGGAGCGGCGGTCCCGACCAGGAGGTGGAGTAGGGATGACGCGGGTCTTCAGTGGGGTCAAGCCGACCGGGCATCTGACGCTGGGGAACTATCTGGGAGCCATGCGGCGGTGGGCTGCCGTGGATCAGCATCAGGCCGACGCGCTCTTCTGCGTCGTGGACCTGCACGCGCTGACCGTGGACCACGATCCGGCGCGGGTGCGACGACTCAGCCGGCAGGCGGCGACGCTGTTGCTTGCGGCCGGGCTTGATCCGGAGCTGTGCACCGTGTTCGTACAGAGTCATGTCGATGAGCACGCGCGGCTGTCGTATGTGCTGGAGTGCGTGGCCACCGACGGCGAGATGCGGCGGATGATCCAGTACAAGGAGAAGGCCGCGCGGGAGCGGGCGCGTGGTGGGAGTGTGCGGCTGTCGCTGCTGACGTATCCCGTGCTGATGGCGGCGGACATCCTGGCGTATCAGACGGACGAGGTGCCGGTCGGGGACGACCAGACGCAGCATGTGGAGCTGGCGCGGGACATCGCGGTGCGGTTCAACCAGCGGTACGGCCATACGTTCGTGGTGCCTCGGGCCACGCGTCCCGGTGTGGCGGCCCGGGTCATGAACCTTCAGGATCCGGTGTCGAAGATGGGGAAGAGCGACGACGTCGGGCCGGGGATCGTCTATCTGCTGGACGAGCCGGACGTGGTGCGGAAGAAGGTCATGCGGGCGGTCACCGACAGCGGGTCCGAGGTCGTGTACGACCGGGAGGCGCGGCCGGGGGTGGCGAATCTGCTGGAGATCCTCGCGGCCTGCTCGGGTGGGAACCCCGAGGAGCTGGGCGGTGTATATGAGTCGTACGGCGCCTTGAAGAAGGACACCGCGGAGGCCGTGACGGAGGTTCTGAGGCCCGTGCAGGAGAGGCACAAGGAGTTGTGCGCGGATCCTGGCTATGTGGAGGGGGTGCTGCGGGATGGTGCGGAGAAGGCTCGGGCGATGGCCCGGCCGACCGTGGATGCCGCGTATCGGGCGATCGGGTTGCTGCCGGCGGCTGCCGATATCGGCGTGAGCGTATAGGAGTGCGCTGCGCCGCCCCTCCCTCGGGTTGCGGGGTTGGGGCGGTCGGCGGTGTCAGTTGTTGCCGGAGGCCAGTTCGCGGCTGCGGTCGCGGGCGGCTTCGAGGGCGGCGATGAGGGCTGCTCGTACGCCGTGGTTCTCGAGCTCGCGGATGGCGTTGATCGTCGTGCCCGCGGGGGACGTGACGTTCTCGCGGAGCTTGACGGGGTGCTCTCCGCTGTCGCGGAGCATCGTGGCGGCGCCGATCGCGGACTGGACGATGAGGTCGTGGGCCTTGTCGCGGGGCAGGCCGAGCAGGATGCCGGCGTCCGTCATGGCTTCGACCAGGTAGAAGAAGTACGCCGGGCCGGAGCCGGAGAGGGCGGTGCAGGCGTCCTGCTGGGACTCGGGGACGCGGAGCGTCTTGCCGACGGCGCCGAAGATCTCCTCGGCGTGCGCGAGGTGGTCGGCGGTGGCGTGGCTGCCGGCGGAGATGACGGACATGGCCTCGTCGACGAGGGCGGGGGTGTTCGTCATGACGCGGACGACCGGGGTGCCCGCGGCGAGGCGCTCCTCGAAGAAGGAGGTGGGGATGCCCGCGGCGCCGCTGATGATCAGGCGGTCGGCGGGGACGTGCGGGGCGAGCTCGGTGAGGAGGGTGCCCATGTCCTGCGGCTTGACCGTGAGGATCAGGGTGTCGGCGGTCTTGGCGGCCTCGGCGTTGGTGACCGGGGTGACGCCGTAGCGCGCCTGGAGTTCCTCGGCTCGCTCCTGTCGGCGGGCGGTGACGAGGAGGTCGGCCGGGGCCCAGCCGCCTCGGATCATTCCGCCTGAGCAGGGCTTCGCCGATCTTGCCGGTGCCGAGGACTGCGACTTTCTGGGTCATGGCTGCGGGTGCCCTCGGGGTGCGTCGTCGGGTTCATCCTCGCACGGGTCGGGGTGCGGCTCGGTTGTCCGGTGGGCGGGATGTCCGGGCGGACGGCCGGGCGGGGCGGAGTGTGGGCGTGGGCACCCGTGCGGCTACTCGGTCCTGCGCCTGAGGGTCGCGGCGCCGAGGCCGAGGACCAGCAGGGCGCAGCCGGCCACGATCAGGGCGTCGCGGACGAAGGTGGCGGTCATGTCGGTGTGCTTGAGGACCTCGTTCATGCCGTCGACCGCGTAGGACATGGGGAGGACGTTGGAGATGGCCTCCAGGACGGGGTGCATGTTGTCGCGGGGTGTGAACAGGCCGCAGAGGAGGAGCTGGGGGAAGATCACGGCCGGCATGAACTGGACGGCCTGGAACTCGGAGGCGGCGAAGGCCGAGACGAAGAGGCCGAGGGCGGTGCCGAGGAGGGCGTCGAGCAGGGCGACCAGGAGCAGCAGCCAGGGGCTGCCGGTGACGTCGAGGCCGAGGCCCCAGAGGGCGAGGGCGGTGGCGAGGGCGGACTGGATGATCGCGAGGGTGCCGAAGGCGAGGGCGTAGCCGGCGATGAGGTCGCCTTTGCCCAGCGGCATGGCGAGGAGGCGTTCGAGGGTGCCGGAGGTGCGTTCGCGGAGGGTGGCGATGGAGGTGACCAGGAACATCGTGATCAGCGGGAAGATCCCGAGGAGGGAGGCGCCGATGTTGTCGAAGGTCTGCGGGCTGCCGTCGAAGACGTAGCGCAGCAGGAACAGCATCACGCAGGGCACCAGGATCATCAGCGCGATCGAGCGCGGGTCGTGGCGGAGCTGGCGCAGGACGCGGGCGGCGGTGGCGAGGGTGCGGGAGGCGTTGAGGTGGCTGGTCGGGGCGGGGGCTAGCGGCGGGGGTGGTGGTCGTGGTGCTCATCGGGTCGTCTCCTTCTTGCGTCCGGCCGCGACGGCCTCGTCCACGAGGTGCAGGAATGCGTCTTCGACGGTCTCGGAGCCGGTGCGGGTGCGCAGGGCGTCCGGGGTGTCGTCGGCGAGGATCTCGCCCTCGCGCATGAGGAGGAGGCGGTGGCAGCGCTCGGCCTCGTCCATGACGTGGGAGGAGATGAGGAGGGTGGCGCCGCGTTGGGCGGCGATGTCGTGGAAGAGGGTCCACAGGTCGCGGCGCAGGACGGGGTCCAGGCCGACCGTCGGCTCGTCCAGGACGAGGAGTTCGGGTGCGCCGAGGAGGGCCACGGCCAGGGAGACGCGGCTGCGCTGGCCGCCGGAGAGGTTCCCTGCGAGGGCGTCGGCGCGGCTGGTGAGGTCGACGTCCTCGATGACTCGGGTGACGTCGGAGTGGCGGCGTTCGGCGGCGGCGCGGCCGGGGGTGAGGATCGCGGCGAAGTAGTCGAGGTTCTGGCGGACGGTCAGGTCGTCGTAGACGGAGGGGGCTTGGGTGACGTAGCCGATGCGGGTGCGCAGGGTGGGGTGTCCGGCGGGGCGGCCGAGTACGTCGAGGGTTCCGGTGACCTTGGCCTGAGTGCCGACGACGGACCGCATGAGGGTGGATTTGCCGCAGCCGGAGGGGCCGAGCAGTCCGGTGATCTGGCCGCGGGGGACGGTGAAGTCGAGGCCGCGCAGGACGGTTCGGGGGCCGCGGACGACGGTGAGGCCTGCGGCGTGGACGGCGGGGGTGTCGGGAGGCCCCTCTGAATAATTCATCATGCGATGAATAATGCTCTCGTGGACGGGGGCCGTCAAGCGGCGCGCGTGCGGCGTGATCGGCGGCGCAGGCGCGTGACGGTGTGACCGGAGGCAGGTGGGCCGGTCCTGGTCCGGCCCTTGCGCCTCGAGAGCCCCCTGCGGCCCGCCGGAACGGACTGCGCGATCAACTCCCTTTCCTGACAATGGGTTTCAGTGCCGCGTACTCCCCCGACGCGGCACGCCCACGCATCTCCCGTAGCTCCCATGGCTTCGTCACCGGAGGTGCTCCTGTCATGCGTGTACTGCGCGCTCGCGTACGCAAGGCCGATCTGTTCGCGTCCCTCGTCGTGTTTCTCGTGGCGCTGCCGCTGTGTGTTGGGGTCGCCATCGCCTCCGGTGTGCCGGCCGAGCTGGGGCTGGTGACCGGGATCGTCGGCGGGCTGGTCGCCGGGGCGCTGCCGGGCAGCAGCCTCCAGGTGAGCGGGCCGGCGGCGGGGCTCACGGTGCTGGTCCACGAGGCCGTGCACCGGTACGGCGTCGGGGCGCTCGGGGTGCTGGTGTTCGGGGCCGGGCTGGTGCAGCTCGGGCTCGGGGTGCTGCGGCTGGGGCGGTGGTTCAGGGCCGTGTCCGTGGCGGTCGTGCAGGGGATGCTCTGCGGGATCGGGCTCGTCCTGGTGGCCGGTCAGGTGTATGCGCTGGGCGACGCGACGGCCCCGGGCGGCGGGTTGGGCAAGCTCACCGGGCTGGTGTCGTTGCCGTCGCTGCTGGACCCGGTGGCGTTGTCAGTGGGGGCTGTCACTATGGCCGTACTGCTGCTGTGGCCGCGATGGAAGCGCGGGGCTCGCCTGGTGCCCGCGCCGCTGGTCGCGGTCGGCCTCGCGGCGGCGGTGACCGGGGTGTTCGGCCTTCAGGTGCGGCGGGTCGAAGTGCACGGACTGCTGGATGCCGTACGGCTGCCGGAGGCCGCGGATGTCGGGCGGCTCACGGAAGTGGGCGTGTTGGGGACGGTCGCCGCGTTCGCGTTGATCGCGTCGGCGGAGTCCCTGTTCAGCGCGGCGGCGGTGGACCGGCTGCATGACGGGCGGCGTACGGACTACGACCGTGAGCTGATCGCGCAGGGCGCGGGCAACGCGGTGTGCGGGGTGCTCGGGGCGCTGCCGATGACCGCGGTGATCGTGCGGAGCGCGGCGAACGTCCAAGCGGGGGCGCAGACCAAGGCCTCCCGGGTGCTGCACGGGGTGTGGCTGCTGTTGTTCACGGTGGTCGTGCCCGGGGTGCTCGGGGTGATTCCGGTGGCGGCGCTGGCCGCGCTGCTGGTGCACGCCGGGTGCAAGCTCGTGCCGGTGCGGGAGGTGCGGGTGTTGTGGCGCGGGCATCGCGGGGAGGTGGTCGTGCTGGTGGTGACGGCGACGGCGATCGTCGTGGGGAACTTGTTCGAGGGGGTGTTGGTGGGGTTGGCGCTGGCGGTGGCGAAGACCGCGTGGGATGCCAGCCATGTGCATGTGGAGACCGAGGACCGGGGTGAGGCGGGGCTCGTCGTCCGGGTGCTGGGGCATGCGACGTTCCTGCGGCTGCCCAAGCTGCTGGACGCGCTGGAGGCGTTGCCGCGTGACCGGGAGGTGCGGCTGGAGCTGGGCGGGCTGCGGCATCTGGACCATGCGTGCGCGGCGGCCCTGGAGGGGTGGGCCGCCGGGCGGGGTCAGGCGTTGAGGGCGACCAGCAGCCTCACGTCGTAGGTGACCTCGACGATTCCGTCCGGGAAGGCCTGAAGCAGATGCCGGCGCTCCTCGGTGAGGAAGGCCGTGGTGTGTTCCTCGTCGGCGACCAGGAAGATCGAGTGGCTGCCGAGGTTGGCGAGGTGGATGTCGACGGGGACGCGGCGGCTCCAGCGGACCGTGCGCTGACGGAAGTCGAGCCGGCCGGAGGGGTCGATGACCCGGGCGTTGACGTTCCGCTGCTCGGCGGGGACGTCCACGGCGAAGTGGCGCTCCATCCGTCGCGCGGCGTCGGCGAGCCAGGGCACGTCCAGGGCGTCGGTGTTCCACCACAGCGCGAGCGCGCCGCCCGGCCGCAGCACCCGGAGGGCTTCCGGGACGGCCAGGGCGGGGTCGGTCCAGTGCCAGGCCTGGGCATAGGTGACGAGGTCGACGGAGGAGTCGGCCAGCGGCAGGGTGTTGCCGTCGCCGCGCACGATCGGTAGGTCGGGGTGGCCGCGGCGGAACTGGGCGGCCATGCCGTCGCCGGGTTCGACGGCGATGACGTCGGCGCCGCGGGCGTGCAGGAGGGCGGTGGCGATCCCGGTGCCGGCGCCCACGTCCGCGACGCGGGCGCCGGCGAGGGGCCGGCCCGCGAGGTCCTCGACGGCGTCGAAGAGGGCGGGCGGATAGGAGGGGCGGTTCGCCGCGTACTGGGCTGCGGCGGCGTTGAAGGACTGGGCACGGGCGCTGTGCGAGGAGGCCGTGGTCATACGGCCATGGTGGCGGAGGTGGGTGCAGGGTGCAGTGAGTTTTAGGTGAGAGGAGATGCGGCGCCCGGCGCTGTGCCCTTGCCGCTCAGGAGCGGCGGCGCTTCTTCGACGGGTTGCCGGAGCGGCGGGTGGTGCGCTTCTCGTGCTGCTTGAGGGCGGCCTCGTACTCCTCGCGGTGGAGCTTCTCGCCGGGGGCCTCGGTGAGGGAGCGGAAGAAGTAGGCGAGGAGGGAGCCGACGAAGCCGATGGCGAGCAGGCCGCGCAGGGAGGCCTGGCGGTCGGGGTCGGGGCGCTTGGTGAAGCCGTCCCAGGTGTGCCGGAAGGCGAGGGCGCTGCAGATCGCGAACATCACGACCATGAGGAGGGTGACGAAGCTGCCGATGTCGGCGATCGCGAGGCCTTCGTAGGCGAAGCGGAGCACCAGGCAGGAGGCGACGGCCGCGGCGAGGGAGCCGGCAGCGGCGCCGACACGGCGGGCCGTGTAGCCGTTGGTGTGGTCGACCCAGGTCGTGCCGAAGAAGCGGATGGGTTCCGGGCGGGGCCCGTCACCGGGTCCGCGCTGTCCTGGGGGCCGTGTTCGTCGCTCACGCGTCGATTATGGCCGGGGACGGGCGCGGGCCCGGCGGAGGGCTCAGCGGCGTCCGGTCGTACGGCCGTCGCTGCCCGCCCCCCGTCAGGTGTCCGAGCCGCAGATCTGACGAGGGTCAGACCGAGCAGCGCGGACGGATGTAGCCGTCGCTGCCAGTGTTCACGTACGCGTCCGAGACGTACTTGCCGTTGGCGATGGAGTCCCAGATGTTGCTCGTGCCGTACGGGCCCGAGACGGTGGTGCCGGGCGTCTGGCACAGGATCGCGACCCTGGCGCCCTCGGGCAGCACGTCCACGATGGAGTAGGTGGTGCCCGGCCCGCTGCGGACGTTGAGCCGCACCCCGGGCGCAACCGAGTAGTAGCGCACGGTCGTTGCCGATTCCGTCGCCGTCACGGCGATCCCGTGCTCGGCGCCCTCGACCTCTTCGACACGCTCGACCGACATGAAAAGCCTCCCCCGTTGAGTCCCACGCTTCCCGTGGGCCCCTTTGATTCCCCCACGACACGTCTCGAAACAGACGTGCGCGACTCGAACACAAACGCTAGCAAGCCGCCTCTGTCTCGTACGAGTCATCGACTAGGCTCCGTGCGTCGCGCACGCGGACGAACAGCACGGGGGTGGTCCCATGGCGCCACAGCAGAACACCGGAGCGGGCGCGGAAGCGGAACTTCCCGAGTACGCCGGTCACTACCGCCTGGAAGCACGTCTCGGGTCCGGCGGCATGGGTGTCGTGCATCGTGCGCGCAGTGCCTCCGGGATGACCCTCGCGGTGAAGGTCGTACACGCCGAGTTCGCCAGGGACCCCGAGTTCAGGGGTCGTTTCCGGCAGGAGATCTCCGCGGCGCGCAGGGTCAGCGGAGCGTTCACCGCACCCGTCGTCGACGCCGACCCAGAGGCCGAACGGCCCTGGATGGCCACGCTGTTCATACCGGGTCCGACCCTCGCCGACGAGGTCAAGCGGAACGGTCCCATGCCGACGGCCCAGTTGCGCCGACTGATGGCGGGGCTGGCCGAGGCGCTGCGCGACATCCACCGGGTCGGCGTCGTCCACCGAGATCTCAAGCCGAGCAACGTGCTGCTCGCCGAGGACGGGCCCAAGGTCATCGACTTCGGCATTTCCCGGCCGAAGGACAGCGAACTGCGCACCGAGACGGGGAAGTTGATCGGCACCCCGCCTTTCATGGCGCCCGAGCAGTTCCGGCGACCGCGGGCCGTCGGCCCCGCGGCCGACATCTTCGCGCTGGGCTCCGTGATGGTGCACGCCGCCACGGGGCGGGGGCCGTTCGACTCCGACAGCCCGTATGTCGTCGCCTACCAGGTCGTGCACGACGAGCCCGACCTGACCGGCGTACCGGAGAACCTCGCGGCGCTGGTGGAGCGCTGTCTGGCCAAGGAACCCGAGGACCGGCCCACCCCCGACGAGTTGATGCGGGAGCTGCGGTCGGTCGCCGCCTCGTACGACACCCAGACGTTCATCCCCGCCCAGCGCACCGGCGAGACCCACGGGCCGGAACCGCGCCCCGCGGAGCCGGATGGACCGCGGCGCGGAGAGCGGGCCGCCGAGCTGGAGAAACCGCGGCGCGGATGGCGGCCGGGCAGGGGGGCGGTGATCGGGGCCGGGGCGCTGGGCCTGGCCGCGCTCGCCGCCCTGGCGTCCGTGCAGCTCGTCGGCGACGGGGGCGCGAGCCCGCGGAGCAGTGCGGCGCCGGCCACGTCCGCCGGGTTCGGCCCGTGGACCACCCGGCCGGCGGGCACGGAAGGCGGTCTGCCCCGATGCTCGTTCGGCGGCGGGCGGTTGCTGTGTGCGCAGCGCGGACTGGTCGCGGCCCTCGATCCGGTCGACGGTCATGTGCTGTGGCGCCACGCGCTCGGCGACGGCGGCTCCCCCAGTGAGCCGCCGGTCTTCTCGGGCGGCCTGGCGCATGTGGTGACGGACTCGGGCCGGCGGCTGCTCGCGCTCGATCCGGCGACGGGCGCCACCCGCTGGAAGCTCGACCTGTCCGCGTACCGGGGCTTCGCCCACGCGCGCGGAACGGTGCTGCTGACCGGCACCGACGGCACGGCCACCGGTGTCGACAGCACGACAGGCGAGGTGAAATGGCACAAGCGCCTGCCCGGTTCGGCCAACTCCGGCTTCGCGTCGTTCCCCGACAGCCCCTGGGCCTACCGCACGGGCACATCCGCGGACGGAACCAGCACACGCGTGACGAGAGTGGACCCGGCCTCGGGCGAGGTGCGGCGGGACGACCGGCTGGCGGGGGCGCTGCGCCCCGTCGGCGTCTCGGACGGCGGCGTCGTCTTCCTGGCCGACGGCGGCAGTTACGGCGAGACGAGCGCCGTGGTCCGTTACGACCCGGAGTCCGGGGCGACGCGGCGCGTGCCGCTGGGCGTGCCCGTGGACCAGGCGCAGGCCACCGTGCGCGGCGACCGCGTGTGGCTGCTGGGCACGGGCGGCTCGCTGGTCGCGGTCGACATGACCGCGAAGAAACGGCTGTGGTCGCTGGAGACGGGTGTGAGCCAGGGTTCGGCACCGGTGGACGACGGCCACCGGGTGTACGTCACGGCCCCCGACGGACGGCTGCTCGCCGTGTCCGCCGCCGGCGGCAGGCTGCTCGGGCAGACCCCGCCGCGCCTCGGCCCGCGCGCGGACCAGGTGGCGTCCTCCCTGCCGGTGCCCGTCCTCGCCGACGGTCACGCCTACGCCACCGCCCCCCGACGGCACCGTCTTCGCCGTCGACGCGCGTGACCCGGCGGCCTGGTAGCAGCGGCGGAGAAGGCCGCCCACGAAAGAAGCGGGCCGACAGGGAAAGGCAGCCCACGAAAGAAGCGGGCCGACAGGGAAAGGCAGCCCACGAAACAGGTGGCCCCACAGCGAAAAAGCCGTCCACGAAAGAGGCGGCCCGACAACGGGAAAGGGCCGCCCCTCGCAGGAGAGGCGGCCCCGTGGGGCAGAACGTTCAGCCCAGCTTCGACACGTCCCGGACCGCGCCCTTGTCCGCGCTCGTCGCCATCGCGGCGTACGCCTTCAGCGCGGCGGAGACCTTGCGCTCGCGGTTCTTCGGGGCGTACGCCCCGCCCAGCGCCTGCTCGCGGCGGGTCAGTTCGGCGTCGTCGACCAGGAGGTCGATCGTGCGGTTCGGGATGTCGATGCGGATGCGGTCGCCGTCCTCCACGAGGGCGATCGTGCCGCCCGCGGCGGCCTCCGGGGAGGCGTGGCCGATCGACAGGCCCGACGTGCCGCCGGAGAAGCGGCCGTCGGTGACGAGCGCGCAGGCCTTGCCGAGGCCACGGCCCTTCAGGTACGAGGTCGGGTAGAGCATCTCCTGCATGCCCGGGCCGCCCTTGGGGCCCTCGTAGCGGATGACCACCACGTCGCCCTCCTTGATCTCCTTCAGGAGGATCTTCTGGACGGCTTCCTCCTGGGACTCGCAGACGACCGCCGGGCCCTCGAAGGTCCAGATCGACTCGTCGACGCCCGCCGTCTTCACGACGCAGCCGTCGACCGCGAGGTTGCCCTTGAGGACCGCCAGGCCGCCGTCCTTGGAGTACGCGTGCTCGGCGGACCGGATGCAGCCGCCCTCCGCGTCCTCGTCGAGGGCCTCCCAACGCTCCGACTGGGAGAAGGCCTCGGCGGAGCGGACGCAGCCCGGGGCCGCGTGCCACAGTTCCACCGCCTCGGCGGACGGGGAGCCGCCGCGGACGTCCCAGGTCTTCAGCCAGTCGGCGAGGGAGGGGCTGTGGACGGAGTGGACGTCCTCGTTGAGCAGGCCCGCGCGGTGCAGTTCGCCGAGCAGCGCCGGGATGCCGCCCGCGCGGTGCACGTCCTCCATGTAGTACGTGCGGTTCTTCGCGACGTTGGGGGCGACCTTCGCGAGGCAGGGGACCCGGCGGGAGACCGCGTCGATCTCGGCGAGGCCGAAGGGGACGCCCGCCTCCTGGGCGGCGGCCAGCAGGTGCAGGATCGTGTTGGTCGAGCCGCCCATGGCGATGTCGAGCGCCATCGCGTTCTCGAAGGCCGCGAAGGAGGCGATCGAGCGCGGCAGGACCGTCTCGTCGTCCTGCTCGTAGTAGCGCCGGGTGATGTCCATGACCGTGCGGGCGGCGTCCTCGTACAGACCCTTACGAGCCGTGTGCGTGGCCAGGACCGAGCCGTTGCCGGGGAGCGAGAGGCCGATGGCCTCCGTCAGGCAGTTCATCGAGTTGGCGGTGAACATGCCGGAACAGGAGCCGCAGGTCGGACAGGCGTTCTCCTCGATACGGAGGATGTCCTCGTCCGAGATCTTGTCGTTCACGGCGTCGGAGATCGCGTCGACCAGGTCGAGCGTGCGGACTGTGCCGTCCACGAGGGTGGCGCGGCCGGACTCCATGGGGCCGCCGGAGACGAAGACCGTCGGGATGTTCAGCCGCAGGGCCGCGTTGAGCATGCCCGGCGTGATCTTGTCGCAGTTGGAGATGCAGATCAGGGCGTCGGCGCAGTGGGCCTCGACCATGTACTCGACCGAGTCCGCGATCAGGTCGCGGGAGGGGAGGGAGTACAGCATGCCGCCGTGGCCCATCGCGATGCCGTCGTCGACGGCGATGGTGTTGAACTCGCGCGGGATGCCGCCCGCCTCGCGGATCGCCTCGGAGACGATCCGGCCGACCGGCTGGAGGTGGGTGTGGCCCGGCACGAACTCGGTGAAGGAGTTCGCGACGGCGATGATCGGCTTGCGGCCGATGTCCGCGCCGGGTACACCGGAGGCGCGCATAAGGGCGCGGGCGCCCGCCATGTTGCGGCCGTGGGTGACTGTGCGGGACCTCAGCTCGGGCATCGTCGCTCGCTCCTTCTGACAGTTGTGGCTGCTATCGAGCGTACGCCGGTCATCCAGGGGGCGGACAGCTTGTCCGGAATGCGGGACACACGTCTCAACAGACACAGGTCTCAGGGCCCCGTCAGATGCCCCTGCACCACCGGCGCCACCCGCGCGATGATCTGCTCCGGGTCCGCCGACGCCAGCGGCTCCACCTTGATCACGTACCGCAGCATCGCGATCCCGACCAGCTGCGCGGCCGCCAGCTCGGCGCGCAGTTCCGCGTCCGGCGCGTCGAGCTCGCCGGCGATCCGGCGCAGCAGCTGCGCGGAGACGAGGCGGCGGAAGACGGTGGCCGCGGCCTCGTTGTTCACCGCCGAGCGGACGATCGCGAGCAGCGGCGCGCGGGTCACCGGGTTCTCCCAGAGCCCGAAGATGACCCGGGTCATCCGCTCGCCGACGTCCTCCACCGGCCCTTCCAGCACCGTGTCCCGTTCGATCAGCGCCGGCGCGAAGGCGACTTCCACGGCCGCCTCGAAGACCTGCTCCTTGGTGCCGAAGTAGTGGTGGACCAGCGCCGAGTCGACCCCGGCGGCCTTCGCGATGCCGCGCACCGACGTCTTCTCGTACCCCCGCTCGGAGAACTCCTCGCGGGCGGCGGCCAGGATCCGGTCACGGGTGTCGGCCGCTTCCGTACGAGGAGGCCGGCCTCGCCTGCGCGCGGTGACGCCGTCGGTCACGGCAGCCTCTGCGCCTTCACGGCCGACGCCAGATGGAGCCGGGTGAACGCCAGCGCCTCCGCGAGGTCGGCCTCCCGTTCGGCGCCGGACATAGCGCGCCGGGTGTTGACCTCGATGACGACATGACCGTCGAAGCCGCTCAGGGCGAGACGTTCCAGCAGCTCGGCGCAGGGCTGGTTGCCGCGGCCCGGGACGAGGTGCTCGTCCTTCGCGGAGCCGCGGCCGTCGGCGAGGTGGACGTGACCGAGGCGGTCGCCCATGCGGTCGACCATCTCCATCGCGTCGATGCGGGCCGTCGCGGAATGGCTGAGGTCGATCGTGAAGTGCCGGTAGTCCTCTTTGGTGACGTCCCAGTCGGGGGCGTACGCGAGCATCTCGCGGTCGCGGTAGCGCCACGGGTACATGTTCTCGACGGCGAACCGTACGTCCGTCTCGTTCGCCATCCGCCAGATCCCCTCGACGAAGTCGCGGGCGTACTGGCGCTGCCAGCGGAACGGGGGATGGACGACGACGGTGCTCGCGCCGAGCTTCTCGGCGGCGTGCTGGGCGCGCTGGAGCTTGACCCAGGGGTCCGTCGACCACACGCGCTGCGTGATGAGCAGGCAGGGGGCGTGCACGGCGAGGATCGGGATCTGGTGGTAGTCGCTCAGTCTGCGCAGGGCTTCCATGTCCTGGCTGACGGGGTCCGTCCACACCATGACCTCGACGCCGTCGTAGCCGAGGCGTGCGGCGATCTCGAAGGCCGTCGCCGTGGACTCCGGGTACACGGAGGCCGTGGAGAGCGCCACCTTCGCGTCCGGGATCCGTACGACTGGTTCTGCCACGTGGGTCAGCCTAAAGGGTTGGGCCGGGTGGATGCGGGGTGCCTATTCGCCGTTGTGGGGTTTGCCACGGACGGGCGTCACACGGAGCCCATGTGATCAAGTCGCCGTAGGATCACGCCTTCTCGCAGCGCCCACGGGCAGATCTCCAGGCTCTCCACCCCGAACAGGTCCATCGCGCCCTCCGCCACCAGCGCCCCCGCGAGCAGCTGGCCGGCCCGGCCATCCGAGACCCCCGGGAGTTCGGACCGCTGTGCCACCGTCATCCCCGCCAGCTGCGGCACCCATGCCTCCAGGGACTCCCGCTTCAGCTCGCGCTGGACGTAGAGGCCCTCGGCGGAGCGGGCGGCGCCGGCCAGGCGGGCCAGCTGCTTGAAGGTCTTGGAGGTGGCGACGACGTGGTCGGGGGCGCCGAAGCGGCTGAACTCGCCGACCGTGCGGGCGATCTGGGCGCGGACATGACGTCGCAGGGCCCTTATCGCCTCCGGGTCCGGCGGGTCGCCCGGCAGCCAGCCCGCGGTGAGGCGGCCCGCGCCGAGCGGCAGTGAGACCGCCGCGTCGGGCTCCTCGTCGATGCCGTACGCGATCTCCAGGCTGCCGCCGCCGATGTCGAGGACGAGCAGCTTCCCGGCCGACCAGCCGAACCAGCGGCGGGCCGCGAGGAAAGTGAGGCGGGCCTCTTCGGCGCCGGTGAGGACCTGGAGCTCGACGCCGGTCTCGGCCTGCACGCGCGCGAGGACGTCGTCGGCGTTGCTGGCCTCGCGCACGGCGGAGGTGGCGAACGGCAGGAGGTCCTCGACGCCCTTGTCCTCGGCGGCCTGGAGGGCCTCCTTGACGACCGCGATCAGCTTCTCGACCCCTTCGGGGCTGACGGCCCCCGCCTCGTCGAGGAGTTGGGCGAGGCGCAGCTCCACCTTGTGCGAGTGCGCGGGCAGCGGGCGCGCGCCAGGGTGTGCATCCACCACCAGGAGATGCACCGTGTTCGATCCCACGTCGAGGACACCGAGTCTCATGTACGGAACGCTACTGCCAGCCAGGCCGTGCGCCGTCCCCGGAGCCGTCCTGGGCGACTTACCCTGGACGCGTGCCAAAGACCAAAAAGGCGAAGAATGAGCAGGCCGCCACTGCCTCCGGCGCTTCTTCGCAGGCGAAGTCGCAGGTGAGGTCGTCGGCGAAGTCACCGGCGGAGTCGTCGGCAGCGCCGGCGGACTCCCAGAAGTCACAGCTGATGACCGAGGTGAAGTCGCCGAAGATGTCGAAGAAGGCCCGGGCAGCGGACGAGAAGGGGCTCGACTTCGCACGCGCGTGGGTGGAGTTCCCGGATCCGGCGGACGACGAGCAGGTCTTCCGGTGCGATCTGACATGGCTGACCTCTCGCTGGAACTGCATCTTCGGCAGCGGCTGCCAGGGCATCCAGGCGGGCCGCGCGGACGACGGGTGCTGCACGCTGGGCGCCCACTTCTCCGACGAGGACGACGAGCAGCGGGTGGCCGGGCATGTGGCCAGGCTCACTCCGGAGATCTGGCAGTTCCACGACGAGGGCCGGGAACACGGCTGGATCTCGGAGGACGAGGACGGCGACCGGCAGACCCGCCCCTACCAGGGCTCCTGCATCTTCCAGAACCGTCCCGGCTTCGCCGGTGGCGCGGGCTGCTCGCTGCACATCCTGGCCATAAAGGAGGGCCGCGAGCCGCTGGAGACCAAGCCGGACGTCTGCTGGCAGCTTCCGGTACGGCGGACGTACGAGTGGATCGACCGGCCCGACGACACCCGGGTGCTTCAGGTGTCGATCGGTGAGTACGACCGGCGCGGCTGGGGTCCGGGCGGCCATGACCTGCACTGGTGGTGCACGTCGGCCACCTCGGCGCACGGCGCGGGCGACCCGGTCTACGTCTCCTACGGCCCGGAGCTGACCGAGCTGATGGGCAAGGCGGGCTACGACCGCCTGGTCGAGCTGTGCGAGGAGCGACTGGCCTCGCAACTGCCCCTGCTGGCCCCGCATCCGGCGGATCCGGCGCGCTGACCGACCCGCCGGCGACCGGCCCACGACCTGGCCCGGCGGCGACGGTCCAACGACCTGGCCCGGCGGCTGGTGCACGACCCGGTCCGTCGGCGACCGGTCCCGGATCCAGTCCATCGGCAACCGGGCCACGATCCGGCCCATAGGCGACCGGGCCAGGAGCCAGTCCATCGGTGACCGGTCTACGGCCCAGGCCTTCGGCGCCCAGGCCACGACCCAACCCATCGGCAACCCGGCCAAGATCCAGTCCCTTGACGGCCGGTCTACGACCCAGTCCATCGGTGACCGAGCTACGACGTCGACGGGCTCGGGTCGCCGCTGTCGCTGGGCGGCGGTGAGCTCGCCGGGTCCGACGGGGTCGGGTCGGTCGGGCTCGGGTCGGGCGACGAGGGCGGTGGGTCGCTCGGCGTCGGGTCCGTGGGGGCTGATGTGGTGGGTGTCGGGTCGGGGTCGTCGGACGAGGGCGGCGGGCTCGCGGGGCTGCCCGGGTCGGTCGGGGTGGGGGCGGTGCCGTAGCCCCCGATGGAGACGACGGCGCCGGCCGGTGACACGGCCACCCGCGCGCTCCAGTAGCCGGACGGCTCGCGCAGATGGTCCACGTACACCTTGATCGTCAACGACTCGCCGGGGGCGAGGGTTCCCGCGGACTGGCTGAGGTAGAGCCAGGAGGCACCGGTGGTCGCGGACCAGCGGACCGGGGTCTCGCCGGTCGCGGTGAGGGTGATCAGCGTGGTGTCGCCGCTGTTGCCGGCCGCCACCTCCAGATGGCCGGCGCCCTTCTTGCCGGCACCCGCGACGCTGATGACCTCCACGGACACGTCGGGTCGGTTGCCCTTGGCGAAGCGGTCGCCGGGCTGGGTGCTGGCGTTGCCCGCGTTCTCGTAGCCGTCGCCGACCGCCTCGCCGTCCAGGCCGTCGGGGCCGCGTGCCTCGCTGGCGGAGGCCGAGCGGCCCTCGGCGCCCTCGCCGGTGGGGGTGCCTCGGTAGGCGGCCCAGAGCGCCAGGACCGGGGCCGCGACGACGGTGGCGACGACGGTCGTGGTGACGGCACGCGCGCGGAGGCGGTCGCGGCGGGCCGCGCGGTCCTTGGGGTCCATCGGGAAGCCGCGCCGGTCGAAGCGCGGTGCGGCGGGCGCCCCGCGCGCGTGGGAAGTGCGCCATGGCGACGTGCAGGGTCGCGCGGGGTGCCTCAAGGACGGGCAGCTCCGAGGGGGTGACGCTCGCGCCGGGCCACCGGCCGGAGATCGCGCGCTCGGCGGTACGGCGGCAGCGCGGGCAGTCGTCGACGTGCCGGACCAGCTCACGGCGTACGGCTGTGCTGAGCACCAGCTGGTGGTCGCCGGTGAGGCGGGCCACGCCCGGGCAGGTGCCGGTCTCCACGACGGCCAGGGCCGCGCGGGTGCGCTCGACCTCGCAGGCGGCGGCCGAGAGCAGTTCACGGGCGGCGGCGAGGTCCATGCCGAGGACGGCGGCGACCTCGTGGGCGGCGAGGTGGTGGCGTACGGCGAGTTCGAGGGCCTCGCGCTGCTCCGGGGTGGTGCCGGCGGCCTCCGGCCAGGCGAGCAGGGCGAGTTCACGCCGACGCTCCTCCTGGACCTCCTCGGAGACGGGCGGGGCGGCCTTCCGGTCGGCGGTGCTGCGGTCGCCGGCGTGGCGGCCCGCCGCGTGGGTGGCCTGACGTTTCTGCTTGGCCTCGGCCAGCTTGCGCAGACAGGCCCAGCGGGCGAGGGCGTAGAGCCAGGCCCGGCGGTCGCCCGCCGCGTCCGGGCCGCGGCGCTTCTCGGCGAGCGCGAGGACGTCACCGAGCGCGGCGGTGGCCGCGTCGTGGTCGCACAGCACCGACAGGCAGTAGGTGAACAGGCCGTCCAGGTACGGTTCGTAGCGCGCGGGTGGCCGCTGCGCCAGCGTGCGCGCGGCACCGCGATCGCGCGCCTCCCGTTGCGCCCGATGTGCGCCGGTGGTGCGGGTCGAGGTCTCCGGACTGCTGCTCATCACCCGTGGACGGTAGGACGCGGGCGATCGCCCCTTCTTCCACCTTGAGCACTTTTACTCCGTACGGGTGAAACGATCCCTCATAAGGGGACAGGAACGCTTCGTTCCGTGGCTTGTTCCTGACAGCGGTGGCCGGTTACCGACGGCGCGCACCGCCCGGGGGCCGGTGCGCCGCACTGAGTGTGATGCACGCCATCTTCTGAGTAGTCGTACTCATGTCCGGTCTCTTGCGAGCTCACAGACTTCCGGCATGAGACGAATTTCCCTGATGCCGGTCGCGGCACTGACCGCGCTGTGCGGGCTCGCGCTCGCGGGCTGCGGCACCGAACGGGCGGCGGACGCCTCCGCGCGGACCGAGGTCGACCACGTCCGGCCCGGTTCCTCCGCTTCCGCCACGCCCCGGCGCGACGCTGCCTCCACGCCCAGGCCCGACCCGGCCGACGACGAGTCCGGCGACTCCGAGTTCCTCGCGTTCATGATGCTCCTCAACACGGTCGCCGAACCGTGCCTGCCGGAGCTTCCGACCGCGGTGCCCCCGGAGGAGTCGGAAGCCATGGACGAGATTCCCTCCGACGCGCCCCGCCCCGACGAGCTGCCGCTCCCCGACGAGCCGCCGCCCACGAGCGAGCCGCGAGACCCCGAGGAGGCCTTCCAGGAGATCGAGCTGAGCTCCGTGGAGAAGTGCGACGCCGAGCAGCACGTCCGCCGCATCACCAAGGCCCTCGCCGCCGGCAGCGCCCACCCGGCGCCGGAGGACGTCGACACGGTCCTGCGCGGGCTCGGTTACCTCCAGGAGCGCATCGACGGCCCGCAACGCGCGCGTGGGGGTGTCGAGTTCACGCTCGACCTGCGGGTGATGGGCGGCTCGCTGTGCCTGTCCGGCACCACGACGGGCACGAGGACCACGATCGAGCCGTACGGCGCCGACGTGGAGGTCGCCTGCACGGAGGTACGGAGGTGAGGCGCGGAAACTGAGCCGCGGCGGGCGATGTCAGTGCGGGCGGCTACGGTTTCGTCCATGGCTGCCCGTACGAAGACCGCCAAGGACCGCCCCGCCTTCCGCTGCACCGAGTGCGGCTGGCAGACGGCGAAGTGGCTCGGCCGCTGCCCCGAATGCCAGGCATGGGGGACGGTCGAGGAGTACGGCGCGCCCGCGGTGCGCACGACGGCACCCGGCCGCGTCACCACCTCCGCCCTGCCCATCGGCCAGGTGGACGGCCGTCAGGCCACCGCCCGCTCCACCGGCGTGCCCGAGCTGGACCGCGTCCTGGGCGGCGGCCTCGTCCCCGGCGCGGTCGTGCTGCTGGCGGGCGAGCCCGGCGTGGGCAAGTCCACGCTCCTGCTCGACGTGGCGGCCAAGTCGGCGAGCGACGAGCACCGCACGTTGTACGTCACGGGCGAGGAGTCGGCGAGCCAGGTCCGGCTGCGCGCCGACCGCATCAAGGCCATCGACGACCATCTGTACCTCGCCGCGGAGACCGACCTCGCCGCCGTCCTCGGCCACTTGGACGCGGTGAAGCCGTCGCTGCTGATCCTCGACTCGGTGCAGACGGTGGCCTCCCCGGAGATCGACGGCGCCCCGGGCGGCATGGCCCAGGTCCGCGAGGTCGCGGGCGCGCTCATCCGGGCCTCCAAGGAACGCGGCATGTCCACGCTCCTGGTGGGCCATGTCACCAAGGACGGAGCGATCGCGGGCCCGCGCCTGCTGGAGCACCTGGTGGACGTGGTGCTCTCCTTCGAGGGCGACCGGCACGCGCGCCTGCGTCTCGTCCGGGGCGTCAAGAACCGGTACGGCGCGACGGACGAGGTCGGCTGCTTCGAACTGCACGACGAGGGCATCACGGGCCTAGCGGACCCGAGCGGACTTTTCCTGACCCGTCGTGACGAACCGGTCCCCGGCACCTGTCTGACGGTCACCCTGGAGGGCCGCCGCCCGCTGGTGGCCGAGGTCCAGGCCCTCACCGTCGACTCCCAGATCCCCTCCCCCCGGCGCACCACGTCCGGTCTGGAGACCTCCCGCGTCTCGATGATGCTGGCCGTCCTGGAGCAGCGGGGCCGGATCAGCGCCCTCGGCAAGCGGGACATCTACTCCGCGACGGTCGGCGGGGTGAAGCTCTCGGAGCCCGCCGCGGACCTGGCCATCGCCCTCGCGCTGGCCTCCGCGGCGAGCGACACCCCGCTGCCCAAGAACCTCGTCGCGATCGGCGAAGTAGGCCTCGCGGGCGAGGTCAGACGGGTCACGGGCGTCCAGCGCCGGCTGGCCGAGGCCCACCGTCTGGGCTTCACCCACGCCCTCGTGCCGGGCGACCCCGGCAAGATCCCTCCCGGTATGAAGGTCCTGGAAGTCGCCGACATAGGGGACGCCCTGAGAGTCCTTCCGCGCTCGCGTCGGCGAGAGGCCCCACGGGAGGCGGAGGAGCGCCGGTAGACTTTGCCCTGGTCTCGCCCGTCCGTACGAACCGCATGTACGAAAGGGGAGCGCCAGAAGAACCTGCGACCGGAGGAGTGCAGTGGCAGCCAACGACCGGGCAGCAGCTCCCGGAAAGTCCGGCGGGAGCTCCGGTGCCGATGGCCTGATGCGCGCCTCACTGAGCGCCGTGGCACCCGGCACGGCCCTGCGCGACGGCCTGGAGCGGATTCTCCGCGGCAACACGGGCGGGCTCATCGTGCTCGGCTTCGACAAGACGGTGGAGCCGATGTGCACGGGCGGTTTCGTCCTGGACGTCGAGTTCACGGCCACGCGCCTGCGTGAGCTGTGCAAGCTCGACGGCGGCATCGTGCTGTCCTCGGACCTGTCGAAGATCCTGCGGGCCGGCGTGCAGCTGGTCCCGGACCCGACGATCCCGACGGAGGAGACCGGCACCCGTCACCGCACGGCGGACCGGGTGTCCAAGCAGGTCGGCTTCCCGGTCGTCTCGGTCTCCCAGTCGATGCGCCTGATCGCCCTCTACGTCGACGGCCAGCGCCGCGTCCTGGAGGACTCCGCGGCGATCCTGTCCCGCGCGAACCAGGCGCTGGCGACCCTGGAGCGGTACAAGCTCCGCCTGGACGAGGTCGCGGGAACGTTGTCAGCACTGGAGATCGAGGACCTCGTCACGGTCCGGGACGTCTCCGCTGTGGCCCAGCGCCTGGAGATGGTCCGCCGCATCGCGACGGAGATCGCCGAGTACGTGGTCGAGCTCGGCACGGACGGCCGCCTCCTGGCCCTCCAGCTCGACGAGTTGATCGCGGGCGTGGAACCGGAGCGCGAACTGGTGGTCCGGGACTACGTCCCCGAGCCCACGGCCAAGCGCTCCCGCACGGTCGAAGAGGCCCTGTACGAACTGGACGCCCTCACCCACGCCGAGCTCCTCGAACTCCCCACGGTGGCCAAGGCACTGGGCTACACGGGTTCGCCGGAGGCGTTGGACTCGGCGGTGTCCCCGCGCGGCTTCCGCCTGCTGGCCAAGGTCCCGCGCCTCCCGGGCGCGATCATCGACCGCCTGGTGGAACATTTCGGCGGCCTGCAGAAGCTGCTTGCGGCGAGCGTGGACGACTTGCAGACGGTGGACGGGGTCGGCGAGGCACGGGCGCGGAGCGTACGGGAGGGCTTGTCGCGTCTGGCGGAGAGTTCAATCCTGGAACGCTACGTGTAAGGGCCTTCAGGGGTGCGGGGCCGTATCGATTTGCGGCTCCGCCGCGTGGGCGCGACCGGCCACAACGGGCCCGCAGTCGACCGACAACCCTTCCCGGCACTACATCAGTCGCTCTCCAACACGAACGACGTCTGCACCTTCGCGTACCCCGGAGCAGCCAACTCCACCAGATACGTCCCCGCTCCGGCCGACCCCGCTGGAGGCGTCGCACACTGCGGAGCACTAGGCTTCCGGTCCCACTTCACCGTGTACGTGATGCTGCTGCCCGCAGGCGCCCGGAACACCAGACTCCCCGCCGTCTTCGGGCAGTCGGCGGACGACCAGTACTCGTCGTCCTCCGCGGCCTGAGTGATCGTCAACACCGCGCTCTTCGGGCCGAGATCGACCTTGCAGTCACTGCCGGAGGAGTTGGTCGCGGTCACCAGCAGCGTGGGCGTCTCGCCGGGCCCGTACCCGTTGTGGAGGCTGCGGACCGCCAACCTCACCGCGCCGCTTGTGCAGTTGGGCAGCGTGGACCCCGTCGGCACCGTGTCGTCCTGACCGACGCCACTGCCCGCACCGCCACCGGCCGCCCCGCCGCCCGAGCCGCCGGAACCCGCGGACCCGGAGCCGCCGGAACCCGCGGTCGAGCCGGAGCCGTCACCGGACCCGTCGTCGGAGCCCGACCCCCCGTCGTCCCCGCCACCGCTCGACTCGTCGCGCCCGCCCGGCGCTTGACTGATCGCGGGCCCTGAACTCGACGGTCCCGGGGTGATGGAAGGCGCGGGATTCTTGCCGTTGGATCCATCGGCACCGTTCTTGCCGCCACCGCCGTCCGACGTGATCACCCAGGCGATCAGAAGTGCCAACAGGGCCAATACAGACAGCAGTACGGCCCTCCGTCGCCAGTAGATGGAGGAGGGAAGCGGCCCGACCGGATTGCGCAGAGATCCCACGGCGCAAACTGTACGAGAGATCGGCGGCTGCGCTGCCCGTACCCGCCGCGGGGGATCACAACTTTTCCGGATCATCATTCCGGTCGTGGGCGTTACACCCCTGTCTTTCGTCGCCTGCGGCTCCTGATGATCGCGGGGTGTGACCGTATCGGCCCTCTGTCTACGGACCGTGACCATGGATGACGAGGGACGTTCAACCAGCCGACGTCACAAGTGACCGGAGAAGTCACCGGAGAAACGGCACTGCTGTCGACCGCCGAACGCTGCCGTACACCTCAGGGGTGGCGGTGCCCCCCCACCCCCTCCCCGGCATGGCAGGATCGGAAGGCCATGACTGCGCCCCTCACCAACTCCCCCGCCCTCTCCGAAGCCGACGCCCCCGCCGGAGAGCATCTGCACGCCCCCGTCATCGACTGGTTCGACGAGCACGCCCGCGACCTGCCGTGGCGGCGCCCCGACGCCGGGCCGTGGGGGGTGATGGTCAGTGAGTTCATGCTCCAGCAGACGCCGGTCAGCCGGGTCCTGCCGGTCTACGAGCAGTGGCTGGCCCGCTGGCCGCGCCCCGCGGACCTCGCCCAGGAGGCGCCCGGCGAGGCCGTGCGCGCCTGGGGCCGGCTCGGCTACCCGCGCCGCGCGCTGCGGCTGCACGGCGCCGCCGTGGCGATAACGGAACGGCACGGCGGGGACGTACCCACCGACCACGCCCAGCTGCTCGCGCTGCCCGGCATCGGCGAGTACACGGCCGCGGCCGTCGCCTCCTTCGCCTACGGCCAGCGGCACGCGGTCCTCGACACCAACGTCCGGCGGGTCTTCGCGCGGGCCGTCACCGGCGTGCAGTACCCGCCGAACGCCACCACCGCCGCCGAACGCAAGCTGGCCCGCGCCCTGTTGCCCGAGGACGAGTCCACCGCCTCCCGCTGGGCCGCCGCCTCCATGGAGCTCGGCGCGCTGGTGTGCACCGCCAAGAACGAGTCCTGCCACCGCTGCCCGATCGCCGCGCAGTGCGCCTGGCGGCTCGCGGGCAAGCCGGAGCACGACGGTCCGCCGCGGCGCGGACAGACGTACGCCGGTACCGACCGCCAGGTGCGCGGCAAGCTGCTGGCCGTGCTGCGCGAGGCGCACGCGCCCGTGCCGCAGGCCGCGCTTGACCGGGTGTGGCACGAGCCGGTGCAGCGCGCGCGGGCCCTGGACGGGCTCGTCGCGGACGGGCTCGTGGAGCCCCTGCCCGGTGGTTTGTATCGGCTGCCGTTGACGTAACGCCGTACAAACACCCTCCCGAATCACCCCGAACCGGCGCGATTCGCTGCGCCGGTTTACCCCTTTCCTGCTTCCGTTACACAACCGACGGACAGCCGAGGGCTAGCCGCGCGCTCCTCCGCACAGCCTCGTGACAACAGCTCCGTAGCTTCATTGGCGTACCGCAAGGACGGCGGCACACAGGCAACGGAGAACCGGCGGCAGGCAAGTCGGAAACGGGGATGGAGGCGGTCGATCATGGCGCAGGGCGAGGTGCTCGAGTTCGAGGAGTACGTCCGCACCCGGCAGGACGCGCTGCTGCGCAGCGCCCGTCGTCTGGTCCCGGACCCCGTCGACGCGCAGGACCTGCTCCAGACGGCGCTGGCGCGGACGTACGGCCGCTGGGAGACCATCGAGGACAAGCGGCTCGCGGACGCCTATCTGCGCCGGGTCATGATCAACACCCGGACCGAGTGGTGGCGGGCCCGCAAGCTGGAGGAGGTGCCGACCGAGCAGCTCCCGGACGCTCGGTCGACGACGCCACCGAGCAGCACGCGGACCGCGCCCTGCTGATGGACATCATGAAGGTGCTCGCCCCCAAGCAGCGCTCCGTGGTCGTGCTGCGACACTGGGAGCAGATGTCCACGGAGGAGACGGCCGCCGCCCTCGGCATGTCGGCCGGTACGGTCAAGAGCACGCTGCACCGGGCCCTCGCCCGGCTCCGCGAGGAGCTGGAGAGCCGCGATCTGGACGCACGTGCGCTGGAGCGTGAGGAGCGGGAGCGTTGCACGGCGGCCTGACCGACAGGGCTCGCGGCGCCGACGGAACGTTCGGCGCCGGCCTCGACCCCGGACCGGGGCGGGGCGCTTTCCAGGCGGCGATGACGGCGGTGGCCGTACTCGCCGCCCTCGCCCTTTTCGTCTCCGCCTGCGCCACCGGCGGCACCGGCACCCGTGACGAGGGTCCGGCCCATGTCGAGACCTCGGCCGGCTCGGAGCGGGCGGCGGGCGCCGCGCCCGCGGCCACCGCCTCGTACTCCGGCAAGCTGACCAAGGCCGAGGCCGCCCAGCTGCTCAAGGACGACCCCTCCGTCTCCGCCGAGGTCAAGAACGACCTCCAGCCCTGCACCGGCGACGACCCGCCCGTCGACGTGACCTCCGGCGACCTGACCGGCGGAACCGCGCGCGACATCGTGGTCAACGTGCTGACCTGCGGCGACATCATCGGTATAGGGGCGTACGTGTATCGCCTCCAGGACGGCGCGTACGAGAATGTGTTCAAGGCCGAGGAGCCGCCGGTCTACGCGCAGATCGACCGGGGTGACCTGGTGGTGGACAAGCAGGTGTACGAGAAGGGCGACGCGGTGGCGGCACCCTCCGGCGAGTACGTGTTCATCTACCACTGGACGGAGGGCCGGTTCGTCAAGCGCTGGGACCAGTACAGCGAGTACGGCAAGACGTCCGACGGCCCTGCCGAGGACACGCCGACGCCGGTGCCGACGACCTGAATTCCGGGAAGCCCCCGGTTTCCGTGAACCGATCGGGCCGCTCGGAACGATCACCTTTCGACAGCAGGACCGCGCGACACCACGCGAGACCACAACGCAGGACCAAGGACAGAGAGCAGCGGGATGGCAGACCAGACTCACGTTCTGTTCGTCGAGGACGACGACGTCATCCGCGAGGCCACCCAGCTCGCCCTGGAGCGGGACGGCTTCGCGGTCACCGCCATGCCCGACGGTCTGTCGGGCCTGGAGGCGTTCCGGGCCGACCGCCCCGACATCGCCCTGCTGGACGTCATGGTCCCGGGCCTGGACGGCGTCAGCCTGTGCCGGCGCATCCGGGACGAGTCGACCGTGCCGGTGATCATGCTGTCGGCGCGCGCGGACTCCATCGACGTGGTGCTGGGCCTGGAGGCCGGCGCCGACGACTACGTGACGAAGCCGTTCGACGGCGCTGTGCTCGTCGCCCGTATCCGCGCGGTGCTGCGCCGCTTCGGACACGCGGGCGGCGGCGAGCGGGGGGACGCCCCCGCGGCCGCGGCGGACGGCGGGGTGCTGACCTTCGGCGAGCTGGAGATCGACACCGAGGGCATGGAGGTGCGCCGGGCCGGCGAGCCGGTGGCGCTCACTCCGACCGAGATGCGCCTGCTCCTGGAGTTCTCCTCCGCGCCGGGCACGGTCCTGTCGCGCGACAAGCTCCTGGAGCGCGTGTGGGACTACGGCTGGGGCGGGGACACGCGCGTGGTGGACGTCCATGTGCAGCGGCTGCGGACGAAGATCGGCCAGGACCGCATCGAGACGGTCCGTGGCTTCGGTTACAAGTTGAAGGCCTGAGCGGGGCGGACATGCGGGGGACAATGCAGCGCCTGGTCCCGGCGCGACTGGAGCGCGCGGGCATCCGTACGGGGATTCGGTGGAAGCTCAGCGCGGCCATCGCGTTCGTCGGCGCGCTGGTCGCGATCGCGCTGAGCCTGGTCGTGCACAACGCGGCCAGGGTCTCGATGCTGGACAACGCCCGCGATCTCGCGGACGAGCGCATCCAGATCGCCCAGCGCAACTACGACCAGTACAAACGGCCGAACCCCTTCCCCAACGTCAAGATCAACGACTCCTCGCTGCCGAGGGAGCTGCGGGAGAAGGTCGAGCAGGGGCGCCGGGCGACCTATGTGACCGACCGGCCGGGCGGCGAACCGGACATCTGGGCCGCCGTCCCGGCGGCGAACGGCAATGTGCTGTCCCTGCACACCTCGTTCACCGACCGCAGCACCGACATCCTCAACGACCTCGACCAGGCCCTGGTGATCGGCTCCATCGCCGTCGTCCTCGGCGGCAGCGCTCTCGGCGTGCTCATAGGCGGCCGCCTGTCGAGCCGGCTGCGCAAGGCGGCGACGGCCGCGGGGCAGGTCGCGAGCGGCGAGACGGACGTACGGGTACGGGACGCGATCGGCGGTGTCGTACGGGACGAGACCGACGACCTGGCCAGCGCGGTGGACGCGATGACCGACGCGCTGCAGCAGCGCATCGAGGCCGAGCGCCGGGTCACCGCCGACATCGCGCACGAACTGCGCACCCCGGTGACCGGTCTGCTCACGGCGGCCGAGCTGCTGCCGCCCGGCCGGCCCACGGAACTGGTCCTGGACCGGGCGAAGGCGATGCGCACGCTCGTCGAGGACGTGCTGGAGGTGGCCCGCCTCGACAGCGCGTCGGAGCGGGCGGAGCTGCAGGACATCCTGCTGGGCGAGTTCGTCAGCCGGCGGGTGGCGGCCAAGGACCCGGACATCGAGGTCCGCGTGGTGCACGAGTCGATGGTCACGACCGACCCGCGCCGCCTGGAGCGCGTCCTGTTCAACCTGCTCGCCAACGCCGCGCGGCACGGCGAGCCGCCGATCGAGGTCACCGTCGAGGGCCGGGTCATCCGCGTCCGCGACCATGGCCCCGGCTTCCCCGAGGACCTCCTCGCCGAAGGACCGAGCCGCTTCCGCACGGGCAGCGCGGACCGCGCGGGGCACGGCCACGGTCTCGGCCTGACCATCGCCGCCGGCCAGGCCCGGGTGCTGGGCGCCCGCCTCACCTTCCGCAACGTCCGCCCGGCGGGCGCGCCGGACGGGGTACGGGCGGAGGGGGCGGTGGCGGTGCTGTGGCTGCCGGAGCACGCGCCGACGAACACGGGGAGCTATCCGATGATGCCGTGAAGCCGCTCAGCCCCGTCCCGTGTGCTCAGAACGGCTTGGAGAAGTCCAGCTCCTCGCTCCGCTCGGTCAGCGAGTACCAGTTGCCGTTGTCGTCACGGAAGATCGCCTCGACGCCGTACGGCCGCTCCTGCGGCTCCTGGATGAACCCGGCCCCCGGCTGGTCCTTGGCACCCACGGTGACCCAGCGCATGTCGCCCATGGAGTCGAAGGTCCACACGGTGGTGATGCCCAGGCCCTTGATCGTGGCTCTGCTCTCCTGCCGTCCGGGGTTTCACCGCAGGCAGGACGGCCGTCAGGGCCTTCTCCGGAATTGCGGTCCCCTTGGCGAGCCGCAGCTGCCGGGTCCTGTCCATGCGGTCGATGGCGGCACGGGGCGCCGACGTCGTCGTAGGACATGAAGTACGACATGAAGTGGGCCCCCGGCGCCGCCGACACCGCCGTAGGGCAAAGGAGAAGGCCCCCGGGGCGGACACCAACCGGGGACCTTCAGCTCATCTGCGCCTCTGCGCCTCTGCGCCCTCTATACCTCTGTGCCTCTGCGGATCAGACGGCCTCGACCATCGTCGCCGGAGCCGCGGCGGACTCCGCGTCCTGCGTCTTCGGCCCCGCGCCCTTCAGCGGGACCTCCTTCACGAACACGGCCGCCACCAGCGCGACACCGCGACGATGGACCCGAGCAGGAAGGCCGAGTGGGTGCCGGCGGACACGGCGTGCTGGTAGGCCTCGCGCAGCGCGTCCGGCAGCTTCGCCAGGCTCGCCGCGTCCAGCTGTGCGGACTGCTCGGTCATCTTGGCGCCGGCCGCTCCGCCACGCTCGGCCATGACGTCCTGGACCCGGTTGTTGAACAGCGCGCCCATGATGGCGACGCCGAACGACGAGCCCAGCGTCCGGAAGAGGGTGGTCGACGACGAGGCGACGCCCATGTCCTTCATCTCGACGCTGTTCTGCGCGACCAGCATCGTGATCTGCATCAGGCAGCCCATGCCGAGACCGACGACGGCCATGAACACCCCGGAGGTGAACCGGGACGTGCCGGTGTCCATGAGCGACAGCAGGTACAGGCCGATGACCATCAGCGTGCTGCCGAGGACGGGGAAGACGTAGTACCGCCCGCTGTTGGTGGTCACGCGTCCGGCCACCATCGAGGTCACCAGCATCGCGCCGAGCATCGGCAGGAGCAGCAGGCCCGAGTTGGTGGCGGAGGCGCCCTGGACGGACTGCTGGTAGAGCGGCAGGTAGAGGGTCGCGCCGAACATCACGAAGCCGGTGATGAAGCCGATGACCGACATCAGGGTGAAGTTGCGGCTGCGGAAGATGTGCAGCGGCACGACCGGCTCGGCGGCCTTGGTCTGCCAGAACACGAACCCGATCAGCGAGGTCACACCGATGCCGATGAGCTCCATGATCCGCGCGGACGTCCAGGCGTACTCGGTGCCGCCCCAGGTGGTGACCAGCACGATCGAGGTGATGCCGACGGTCAGCAGGGCGACACCGAGGTAGTCGATGCGCGCCTTGGCCCGCTTCTTCGGCAGGTGCAGTACGGCGCTGATCGCGGTCAGCGCGACGACGCCGAGCGGCAGGTTGATGTAGAAGGACCAGCGCCAGCCCCAGTTGTCGGTGATGGTGCCGCCGACGAGCGGTCCGCCGATCATCGCCAGCGCCATGACGCCGGCCATCATGCCCTGGTACTTGCCGCGCTCCCGCGGCGGGATGAGGTCACCGATGATCGCCATGACGCCGACCATCAGACCACCGGCGCCGAGGCCCTGAACGGCCCGGAAGCCGATGAGCTGCGACATGTCCTGCGCCATGCCGCTGAGCGCGGAGCCGATCAGGAAGATCACGATCGACGTCATGAAGGCGCCCTTGCGCCCGTACATGTCGCCGAGCTTGCCCCACACGGGCGTGGAGGCCGCGGTCGCGAGGGTGTACGCCGTCACGACCCACGACAGGTGTTCGAGTCCGCCCAGATCGCCGACGATCGTCGGCATCGCGGTGCCCACGATCATGTTGTCGAGCATCGCGAGCATCATCGTGATCATCAGGGCGAGCAGGACGACCCGCACGCTCCTGGGTTGTTTCTCGTCTTCCGGTACCGCTGGCTCGGCTGCCTGTGTGTCCGCCATGATTCCCACTCCCCCGGCACTTACTTGCCGCCCGGCTAGTTAACTACACTGAGGGAAGGTAGACCCGTAACTAGCCGGGCGTCAAGTAAGTTTTGTCCCAGGCGGTTTTCCCCCAAGTCAGGAGTGCGCGAGGATGGGCGGCACCATGGACGGCACCAGGCAACGGCGCCGCGGGGACACCCGCCAGCGCATCCAGGACGTAGCACTCGAACTCTTCGCCGAGCAGGGCTACGAGAAGACGTCGCTGCGCGAGATCGCGGAGCGCCTGGAGGTCACGAAGGCGGCGCTGTACTACCACTTCAAGACCAAGGAAGAGATCCTGGTCAGCATCTTCGACGATCTGACCCAGCCGATCCTCGACCTGATCGAGTGGGGCAAGCGGCAGCCGCACACGCTGGAGACCAAGCAGGAGATCGTACGGCGCTACAGCGACATCCTCGCCGACGCCGCCCCCCTGTTCCGCTTCATGCAGGAGAACCAGGCGGCGGTACGGGAACTGCGCGTCGGCGAGACCTTCAAGGAGCGCATGCAGGGCCTGCGCGACATCATGATCGACCCGTCGGCGGACCTGGTCGACCAGGTCCGCTACATCAGCGCGATCTTCACCCTGCACGCCGGGATGTTCTTCCTCCAGGACCTGCCCGGCGACGCGGAACAGAAGCGCAAGGCGGTCCTGGAAGTGGCGGCGGACCTGGTCACCCAGGCCCATCGGGGTACCACGAAGGGCTAGCTACCGCGGCCTCAGACGGTCACGCCCTTGGAGCGCAGGAAGGCGACCGGGTCGACGGCCGAGCCGTAGTTGGCGGTCGTACGGATCTCGAAGTGCAGGTGCGGACCGCTGGAGTTGCCGGTGTTGCCGGACAGGGCGATGCGCTGGCCGGTCTTGACGACCTGGCCGACCTTGACCTCGATGCGCGACAGATGGGCGTACTGCGAGTAGAGCCGGTTGCCGTGCTTGATGACGATGGCGTTGCCGTACGCGGGGCCGTCACCGGCACCGTTCCCGCCGGCCTTGACGACGGTGCCGCCGTGGGCGGCGAAGACCTTGGTGCCGCTGGACACGGCGAAGTCCTGACCGCTGTGGGTGGACTGCCACATGGCGCCGGCCTGCGCGAAGCTCGCGCTCAGCGTGTACTTCTTCACCGGGTCGACCCAGGAGGCGGCCTTCTTGGCGGCGACGCCGGTCTCGGCAGCCGCCGCAACCCCGGTCCCCAGCACGGCCGAGGCCCCCAGACCGACGGCCACCACGGCCGCGCGGGTGCGGAGCTTGGACATACGGGAAGAACGGGAAGCAATACGCGGGGACATCGGAACCTCATGGGGACGGGGACAGAAAAGCCACCCGGCGCACAGGCATCCACCGGATGGGGCATCCCTTGGTAACCCCGACATCCCGAAACACCCAAACCACCTTTCTACGACGGAAGCTAGTACTTCATCCGAAAACTTCCGCTTCCTTGACAGGGGGAACACTGGGGACGAATCCACCCAGTACGGGGAAATGGCATCAAGGGTTCCAGGCCAAAAGTCCCTTTTGTCACTATCGGGGTTACCACTAAGCGTGCTAGTAACGGACAAATCGCCTGTGCGGCATGTCACCGGGCGCAGAGATGCACGGACGGCGAGATGTGACGGGGGCTACCCCGCGGCGCCTCTGCGAGGACGCGCGGGGACACGGGGCCCGCGGGAAAAAATCGCCTCCACGCCAACTGATGCACGCCTCTTCCCACTTACCCCCCAGTAACCTTACGGTTCCCCTCGCGCCACGCACGCCAAGCACCATGCCCCCGTCAACGGCAGCAGCACCGGACGTGAGAGGACCCCCCACCCATGACGAACCGACGCCCCTTGGTGCGCCGCATGACCGTCACCGTCGTCTCCACGGCGGCCCTCGTCGCACTCGCCGCCCCCGCCGACGCCGCGACCGCGTCCGCCTCCGCGACCGCGTCCGCCGCAGACGTCGACTACGCCACCTGGCAGGAGGACTGCCAGGCGGTCATGAGCCAGGCACTGCCGTACCTGAAGCAGCGGATCGCCGCCGCCAAGCCCGGCGAGAAGCAGGCGATCGTCTTCGACATAGACAACACGACCCTGGAGACCGACTTCGGCTTCAGCTACCCGCAGCCGGCCAACAAGCCGGTCCTGAACGTCGCCGAGTACGCCCAGGACCACGGCGTCTCACTGTTCTTCGTGACGGCCCGCCCCGGCATCATCCGCGCGGTCACGGACTACAACCTCGACCACGTCGGCTACGACGTCTCCGGCCTCTACGTCCGCAGCTTCATCGACCTGTTCAAGGACGTCGCCGCGTACAAGACCGCCCAGCGCGTCGACATCGAGAACAAGGGCTACACGATCATCGCGAACATCGGCAACAGCGCCACCGACCTCTCCGGCGGCCATGCCGAGAAGACGTACAAGCTCCCGGACTACGACGGCCAGCTCTCCTGACCGACCCGGTCAACTGCCGATATCCTCACCTCCGTTGACGTGATCACGGGGGTGAGGCGGATGGACCCGGCGGTCCTCGGCAGCAAGTTGGCGTCGAGCCTGATGGCGTCCCTGGTGCGGAAACTCTTCGCGCCGGACGCCCCGGGCGCGGGCCTGACCGACAAGCCCGTACGCCTGTCCTCCCTGGTCTCCTTCCGCGGCGAGAAGCGCACCCTCGGCGAGAAGGAGGTCCGCGCCCTGGCCCGCCGCATGGTCACCGCGGCCACCGAATCCCCGGGCGAGACTCCTTTCCCCGCCGACGAGGAACCGGCCGTCGTCGACGCACTGACCGCCCGCCTGCTGGCCCTGGGCGACCTGGACATGGACGACGTACAGGCGGTGCACCTCGGCCACCGGGAACTGACGCGAACCCTCGCCCGTGCGGCCGCCTCCCCCACCGGTCTGTCCACCGACGCCGGTTACTTCCTCGACTCCGCCACGGAGTGGGCCTGCCTCCAGATCCTGGAGTTCTTCACGCGCAGGTCCACCTTCGTGGCCCGCACGCTCGTCGAGCAGACCCGCAACCAGGCCGTACTGATCGCGAAGACCGACGAGCTGCTGTCCCGCACCCCACGCCCGGGCGCCGAGGACCGCGCCTTCGAACGCCGCTACCTCCACCACATGGCCGAGCGCCACAACCACATCACCATCTACGGCATCGATCTGCGCGACTCCCCGGACCGCTGGCCGCTGGAGGTGGCGTACCTGAGCCTGGAGGCGACGGCGGTCGAGGAACGCACCCTCCCGGAGGAACGCCCGGCCGACCCGCTGACCGTCCAACTCCCCGCCGAGGACGCCCTCCTGACCCACGACCGCGTCCTCCTGCGCGGCGACGCGGGCTCCGGCAAGACGACCCTGGTGCAGTGGCTGGCGGTGACGGCGGCGAAGGAGGGCGCCCATGTGCCGTTCGTCCTCCCCCTCCGCACGCTGATCCGCGCGGGCGCCCTGCCCACACCGGCGGAGTTCCTGAAGGCCGTGAGCTGCCCCCTGACTCCCCCGCAGGCTTGGGCCGAACGCGTCCTGGCAGCCGGCCGTGGCCTGATCCTGATCGACGGCCTGGACGAGATCCCGGCCCCCGACCGCACCCGCACCCGCGACTGGCTCCTGGCCCTCATCCACGCCTTCCCCGGCAACCGCTGGCTCCTGACCTCCCGCCCCACCGCCGTACGCCCCGACTGGCTGGCGGCCGAAGGCTTCCACGAACTGCTCCTGACCCCGATGCGCCGCCCGGAGGTCGCGACCTTCGTCCACCGCTGGCACACGGCAGCGGAGGCCCCGGAGTACGAGGGCCCGCTGCTGGACTCCCTGCGCACCAAACGCGACCTCGCCCGCCTCGCCACCAACCCTCTGATGTGCGGCCTGATCTGCGCCCTGCACCGCGACCGGCGCGGCTATCTCCCCAGAGGCCGCGAGGAGTTGTACGAGGCCGCCCTCACGATGCTGCTCACCCGCCGCGACCGGGAGCGCGGCCTGGGCGAAGAGGAGCTGGGCGAGAACGCGCAGCTGGAGCTGCTCCAACGCCTCGCCTACGCGCTGGTGTTGAGTGGCCGCACGGAGATGGACGTCGAGACGGCCGAGAGCATCGTGGAGCGCTGCCTGCCGTCGATCTCGGCACGCGGTGACGCGGCGTCCGTGCTCCGCGCCCTGCTGCTGCGCAGCGGCCTGCTCCGCCAACCGGCCCTGGACGTCGTGGACTTCGTCCACCGCACGTTCCAGGACTACCTGGGCGCCCGGTACGCGGTCGAGGAGGGCCACCTCGACGTCCTGCTCAGCCACGCGGACGACACCCAGTGGGAGGACGTCATCCGCCTGGCGGTGACCCACGCCCGCCCCCGCGAACGGGCTTCGCTGCTACGGCAGTTGCTGGCCCGGGACACACCTCGCCTGACGCTGCTGGCCCTGTCCTCCCTGGAGCACGACACGGTGGTGGACGCGGCGGTCAAGGCGGCGGTCGAGGCACAGGCCGCCCTGCTGATCCCGCCCCGGACGGCCGCGCAGGCGAAGGCCCTCGCGGAGGCCGGGCCGCTGGTCCTGGAGCTGCTGCCGGGCCCGGACGGACTGACCGCCGAGGAGGCCCTCGCCGTCACCGTCACCGCCTCGGTCCTCGGCGGGGAGGAGCCCGACGGGGCATTGGCGGTGCTGCGACGGTTCCGTGAGCACCCGGATCTCGATGTACGACGTCAGCTCGTGGGGACATGGAACCGCTTCGACGCCGAGGAATACGCGGTGGAGGTCCTGGACCATCTGGACCGGACGGACCTCTACATCACCTGCGCGTCGATCGAGCAGCGAGCAGCGCTTGCCAGGATGGCCCCCTGGCCCTTTCTGACTTTCAGAGGCTCGCACACCCTCGAATACGTACTGGACTCCCTGCCCGCGCCCGAGGCGGTGAGCGAGCTGGACCTGTTGGACAATCCGCTTCTCACCGATCTGAGCGCCCTGCTGCCGCTCACCTCGCTCAACAGGTTGTTTCTGGGCGGCTGCCCGACCTTGGAGGGCGTCGAGCAACTCACTGCACTGACCCGTCTCGGTCTCTCCAATATCGGCGACATTTCCCGGCTGCGTTCTCTGCGGGGGATCCGCGATATCTCCGTCGCACAGGAACTGCCGGGTGCCGCTCTCACCGACGCCCTACCTGTCGGCTCCCCGCTGGAGTTTCTCTTCCTGGGCAGCGGCAGCACCGATGGCACCGGCCTGCGCGGATTGCGGCACTGGGCCACCCTGCGGGCGTCAGCCTCGGCCCGCTGACCTCCGAACTGACCGTTGCCGACTGGCGGGAGGTCACGGAACTGCCGGAACTGACCGCCCTCTATCTGAACGCGAAGATCATCCGCGACTTCCCGCACTCCATCGAGGCCATGCCCGAACTCCCCGGCATCGAAGTCCTGCGAGTTGCGAACATGCACGGCGCCGAGGACCTTTCGCCTCTCGTCCCCCGCCTACCGGGCCTCCGCTCGGTAACGCTCCAGAGCAGCCCCGCCGAACCCATTCCCCCCGCCCTCTACGAGGGCCTCTTCCCAGGCATAGAGATCAACCTGGACCTGCGCTAGGCACGGCAAAGGGGCCGGCGCCCAAAGGCACCGGCCCCTTCAACGCATCGCCCTACGGCTTACGCGTCCTTGCTCAGGTTGGGCCCAGCCCCACCGGCCGCCTGCTCGATCGGCGGGACGTCCGGCAGTGCCGACTTCTCCTCGCCGCGGAACGTGAAGGTCTGGGCGTCGCCCTCGCCCTCCGTGTCCACGACGACGATGTGACCGGGACGCAGCTCGCCGAAGAGGATCTTCTCCGAGAGCGTGTCCTCGACCTCGCGCTGGATCGTGCGACGCAGCGGCCGCGCGCCCAGCACGGGGTCGTAACCCTTCTTGGACAGCAGCTCCTTCGCGGACTGGGAGAGCTCGATGCCCATGTCCCGGTCCTTGAGGCGCTCGTCCACCTTGCCGATCATCAGGTCGACGATCGCGAGGATGTCCTCCTGGGTCAGCTGCGGGAAGACGACCACGTCGTCCACGCGGTTGAGGAACTCGGGCCGGAAGTGCTGCTTGAGCTCGTCCGAGACCTTGTTCTTCATGCGCTCGTAGTTGGACTTCGTGTCGCCCTGGGCCGCGAAGCCCAGGTTGAAGCCCTTGGAGATGTCCCGGGTGCCGAGGTTGGTCGTCATGATGATGACCGTGTTCTTGAAGTCCACGACCCGGCCCTGGGAGTCGGTCAGACGACCGTCCTCCAGGATCTGCAGCAGCGAGTTGAAGATGTCCGGGTGGGCCTTCTCGACCTCGTCGAACAGGACGACCGAGAACGGCTTGCGGCGGACCTTCTCCGTCAGCTGGCCGCCCTCTTCGTAGCCCACGTAGCCGGGGGGCGAACCGAAGAGCCGGGAGACCGTGTGCTTCTCGCTGAACTCCGACATGTCGAGGGAGATCAGCGCGTCCTCGTCACCGAAGAGGAACTCGGCGAGCGCCTTGGACAGCTCGGTCTTACCGACACCGGACGGGCCGGCGAAGATGAACGAACCACCGGGACGCTTCGGGTCCTTGAGGCCCGCACGCGTACGACGGATCGCCTTGGAGAGCGCCTTGACGGCGTCCTTCTGGCCGATGACCCGCTTGTGGAGCTCGTCCTCCATGCGCAGCAGACGCGAGGACTCCTCCTCGGTCAGCTTGAAGACCGGGATGCCGGTGGCGGTCGCGAGGACCTCGGCGATCAGCTCGCCGTCGACCTCCGCGACGACGTCCATGTCGCCGGCCTTCCACTCCTTCTCGCGCTTGGCCTTCGCCGCCAGCAGCTGCTTCTCCTTGTCGCGGAGAGAGGCCGCCTTCTCGAAGTCCTGGGAGTCGATCGCCGACTCCTTGTCGCGACGTACGCCCGCGATCTTCTCGTCGAACTCGCGGAGGTCCGGCGGCGCGGTCATCCGGCGGATGCGCATCCGGGAACCGGCCTCGTCGATCAGGTCGATCGCCTTGTCCGGCAGGAAGCGGTCCGAGATGTACCGGTCGGCCAGCGTCGCGGCCTGGACGAGGGCCTCGTCCGTGATGGACACACGGTGGTGGGCCTCGTAGCGGTCGCGCAGACCCTTGAGGATCTCGATGGTGTGCGGGAGCGAGGGCTCGGCGACCTGGATGGGCTGGAAGCGGCGCTCCAGGGCCGCGTCCTTCTCCAGGTGCTTGCGGTACTCGTCCAGCGTGGTGGCGCCGATGGTCTGGAGCTCACCGCGGGCCAGCATCGGCTTCAGGATCGAAGCCGCGTCGATGGCGCCCTCGGCGGCACCCGCACCGACCAGCGTGTGCAGCTCGTCGATGAACAGGATGATGTCGCCGCGGGTGCGGATCTCCTTGAGCACCTTCTTCAGGCGCTCCTCGAAGTCACCGCGGTAGCGGGAGCCGGCGACCAGCGCGCCGAGGTCGAGGGTGTAGAGGTGCTTGTCCTTGAGGGTCTCGGGCACCTCGCCCTTGACGATGGCCTGGGCGAGGCCCTCGACGACGGCGGTCTTGCCGACGCCGGGCTCACCGATCAGGACCGGGTTGTTCTTCGTACGGCGGGACAGCACCTGCATGACCCGCTCGATCTCCTTCTCGCGCCCGATGACCGGGTCGAGCTTGGACTCACGAGCGGCCTGGGTGAGGTTCCGGCCGAACTGGTCGAGGACCAGGGACGTCGAGGGGGTGCCCTCGGCAGGCCCGCCGGCGGTGGCGGTCTCCTTGCCCTGGTAACCGGAGAGCAGCTGGATGACCTGCTGCCGCACCCGGTTGAGATCTGCGCCCAGCTTGACGAGGACCTGGGCGGCGACGCCCTCGCCCTCGCGGATCAGGCCGAGCAGGATGTGCTCCGTGCCGATGTAGTTGTGGCCCAGCTGAAGGGCCTCGCGGAGCGAGAGCTCCAGGACCTTCTTGGCACGGGGGGTGAAGGGGATGTGCCCGGACGGGGCCTGCTGGCCCTGGCCGATGATCTCCTCCACCTGCTGGCGGACCGCCTCGAGCGAAATCCCGAGGCTCTCAAGGGCCTTGGCGGCGACACCCTCACCCTCGTGGATCAGGCCCAGGAGGATGTGCTCGGTGCCGATGTAGTTGTGGTTGAGCATCCGGGCTTCTTCCTGAGCCAGGACGACAACCCGCCGCGCGCGGTCGGTGAACCTCTCGAACATCGTTAATCGCTCCTCAGAGCGGTCAGGCAGTGGGGGGAACTTCCCCTCCCTGTCCTTCCGCAGCTTAGTCCCGCAAGCGGGGACCGCTCATTCCAACTGCCGACACCGTCGATGGCCTCCTGACCCCGAACGCCGACATCTGCTCCAACCTGATGGTGCGAGACGATGTTCCCGCAGGCCAGGCAGTTACCCCTACTGCCAGTACGCCGATGGCGAACGTGAGACAGCCTGTCCTGCGTGTCGCCCCCTCCCACTAGGGATGTCTTACCCGCTGGGACTGACACTCCATGCCGAGCGGCCCGGTTCCCTCCGCTATGGGCGAACAACCTTGCGTCTCCCCGCACCCCCGGACGCCCCCTCTTTCGCCACGCTGCGCATCCACCGGAACACCCAGCGTAACTCGCAGGCATCTCGGACGGTTGCACTTGGCATGGTTGGCACCCTCCCCCCGGCCGCCTCTCCGCTCACGGCGGCCCCCACGGTCCCGCTCCCCCGCCGGCCGCTCGACGCGAGCGATCAGGTCCGCCGGTGGTACGAGAACGATCTGGGGTGGCCGACGGTGCCCGACGGCCCGGGAACTCCGGTACGACTTTCCGTGGGCCCGCGCTTCGACGTCCTGGACGTGCCGGTCGAGGCGGGCCTGGCCGCGCTGCGCCATCTCGCGCCGGGCTCTCCGGTGGCCGTACAGGACGGACGGATGCGGCTGCTGCTGGCCGCGGGCAGCGCGGAGGAGGTGCCCGGGGTCCTGGACTGGCTGGAGTGGGGGTCCCTGCGGCTCGATCTGAGGACGCTGGGAGAGGGCGACACGATGACCGCGCCCCTGCCCGCCGACAGCGGGACACCGGCCGCGGATGTAGGCCCGCGCCCGCAGGACGGGCTGCCGTGGTCCACCGGAACCCGCGCGCGCCCGCTGGAGCCGGGTTCCACCGATCCTCGGCCGGCGCTCAGCCGGAGCGCGTCCGGCGCCCTTCAGGGGGCCGCCGTGTGGCTGCGGCCCCCCGAGGCGGGGTGCGAGGTCGAGGCCTCGCTGCCGACGCTGTCGGCACTGGGGGGCGGTGGGGGCGCCCCCGATCTCGTGCGAGTGCTGGACACGGTGGCCACGCAGTGCCACCGCCTGCGGCTGCGCGCGTGCGCTCAGCCACCTGCCTTTTCATAGGCGTCGCGCTCAGGCGTTGGCCTTCTCGTATGCCTCGCGAATGGCCGCGGGAACACGACCGCGGTCGTTGACGTCGTGGCCGTTCTCCTTCGCCCAGGCACGGATCAGCGCGGTGTCCTGGCTGCCGCCGCCGGAAGCGGCGCGCGCCTTTCCGCGACCGCCCGCAGCACGGCCTCCGGTACGACGACCGCCCTTCACGTAAGGCTCGAGAAGGCCACGGAGCTTGTCCGCATTGGCAGTCGTGAGATCGATCTCGTACGTCTTGCCGTCCAGCGCGAACGTCACGGTCTCGTCCGCCTCGCCGCCGTCGAGGTCGTCGACAAGAAGGACCTGAACCTTCTGTGCCACCGGATTTCCTTTCATCGATAACTTCAGGACCAGGGTCTGCGGCGTCCGCCGTTTCGCCACCCCTGTTATATGCAGTACTGCAGTACGTCGGAAAGCAAACCGCTTTTGCTGGAAAAACACAAACCCCTGGGAGAGACAGACCGGCCGACCCCGGTCCGGAAACATGCGCGTTTCGGACATAGGGAACCTGGGCAGCGCGCCCCGGCCGAATACGCCTTGATCACAGATGCAGAAGCATCCGGCTGTTGCCCAAGGTGTTCGGTTTCACTCGTTCGAGCCCGAGGAACTCCGCGACACCCTCGTCATAGGAACGCAAGAGCTCCGCGTAGACATCGGTGTCCACGGGCGTCTCACCGATCTCGACGAAGCCGTGCTTGCCGAAGAAGTCCACTTCGAAGGTCAGACAGAAAACACGGCGAACACCGAGCCAGCGCGCGGTGTGCAGCAACTTCTCCAGCAACTGGTGCCCGACACCGGCACCCTTCAGGCCGCGCTTCACCGCGAGAGTACGAACTTCGGCAAGGTCTTCCCACATCACGTGGAGTGCGCCGCAGCCGACGACCTCGCCGTTGTCGTCCCGTTCGGCGACCCAGAACTCCTGGATGTCCTCGTAAAGCGTCACCGTCGCTTTGTCGAGCAGGATGCGTCGCTGGACGTACTCGTCGAGGAGACTGCGCACCGCCGGCACATCGCTGGTGCGGGCCCGCCGGACAGTGATGGCTTTTGCGGTGACTTCGGGGCTCTGAGGAGACGAGCTCTCTGCTGACATGTGCGGACGCTATCGCCCGTCGCCGCCCGGCGCCGAGGCGGGGTTCTCGCGGCTGGTTTCGGCGACGGTATCCGCCGCGGGCGCTTCCGGGGTTTCCGGTCCTTGGACGATCCGTACGGCGTCCCGCAGCGCCTGTCGCTGTTCGTCGCTCATCATGCCGAAGAAGGCGACGAGAGCGGCGGCGGGGTTGTCGCTCTGGGACCAGGCGTCGTTCATCAGGGCGGCGGCGTAGGCGGCGCGAGTGGAGACCGCCTCATATCGATAGGCCCGTCCTTCGGCCTCCCGGCGCACCCAGCCCTTCTGATGGAGATTGTCCAAAACGGTCATCACCGTGGTGTAGGCGATGGACCGTTCCTGCTGCAGATCTTCCAGGACTTCCCGAACGGTCACCGGGCGGTTCCACTTCCACACCCGCGTCATGACCGCGTCTTCGAGTTCTCCCAATGGGCGAGGCACAGCTCAGCACAATAGTGGGAGATCTCGGTATTGGCGTGCCGGACGTGCACTTCACCGGCAAACAAGAACAAAAAGGGCGTACGACTCGGAAAGCGAGGGAGTCGTACGCCGGTGAGGTCGGGCTCGGACGCGGGTCAGACGTCCGTCTTCGCGGGCGCCTGCCGGGCACCCTCCGCGCGCGCGAGAGCGGCGTCGACGACCGCGTCCTCCTTGGCCTTGTTGGCCCCGCCCTGGGTCTTCACGATCACCCTGATCACACCGATGAAGAACACCGCCATGACGACGGGGGGGCACGAGCGCGGAGACGTAGTCCATGCGTCCAGGGTAGCCAGGGGGCCCACACGCGCGGGTCCGGGGTGTGCGTACCGGTATTTCCCGGCGCTTCCCGACGCGGAGCCAGCCCGCGGCGAACTGCTGCCGCGGGCTGTGCCCCCGTACGGGGGCGTGTCATGACGGACGCCCGGCCGAGTCAGCCCGCGGCGAGTTGCTGCGGCGGGTTCGCGGGTGGTGGCGGCGGGGTCGGCTTGCGGCGCGGGAAGACCTCGCCCGGGGTGGGAATGGGGCGGCTCGGCTTGGGGGCGGCAGGGACCGGCCCCGGCTTCTCCGCGGGCTTCTTCGCGGGAGACGCGGGCTTCTCCGGCTGCTCGGCGGAGGCTTGTCCCAGCGCTCCGACGAGGGCGCCACCGGAGCCGGCGGACGCGGCCGAGAGGCCCCCAGGGAGGGCCAGGAGGCGCGTACGGGAGGCCGGGACGGCCGGGGCGGCCCGGCGAGCCGTACCGCGCGCCAGACGGGCGCGTACGTCCTGTTCCGCGAGCCTCTGGCAGCGGTCCAGCAGCGCGGCCGCCGCGGGGTTGCCGCGCAGGGCGCGCAGTGCGGCGAGGTCGTCGGGGTTCGGGCGGTACCCGGCGCCCAGCGCCTCCTCCAGGAGGGCGAGGTAGCCGGCGGCGGTGCCGGGCAGGGCGTCGCGGTACCGGGCGAGGTCGGCCACCAGGAAGGCACGCAGCCGGGCGCCTCGCGCATCGCCTCGTCGAGGGAGTCGGCTAGGCGGAGACAGTCCTGGACGTCCTCGGCCGAGGCGGTTCGGGGGTGAAGGGCGAGGGCGAGAGCGCGGCGGAGCACACGCAGCTCCTCCACGCCGAACGCCATGCCGCCGCGGGATCCGTATGGCGTGGGCATGCGGCGACGATACGCGCTAATCAGACAAATTCGACATAGCGGATGGGCGTGGCGCGAGCGGCCACCCGGTTGCCCGCCCGGCACGGCCGCCTCCGGCGCACCCCACCCGGCCCCGGCCGCCTCCTGCGCACAGCCACCTGGGACCCCGCGCGTGCCGGCGGCCCCGGCAAGGTCACACCCGTGACCGCCGCCGCCTCACATCCGCGACACGTTCCGCTCGTACACCAACCTCAGCCCCACCAGCGTCAGCCACGGCTCGTGCTCGTCGATCACCGACGACTCGCCGAGGACCATCGGCGCCAGCCCGCCCGTCGCGATCACCGTCACGTCGTCCGGGTCCTGCGCCAGCTCCCGGGCCATCCGGTTCACGACCCCGTCGACCTGGCCGGCGAAGCCGTAGATGATGCCGGCCTGCATCGCCTCGACCGTGTTCTTGCCGATCACGCTCCGCGGGCGGGCCACCTCGATCTTCCGCAGCTGCGCGCCCCGGACGCCGAGCGCCTCGACGGAGATCTCGATGCCGGGCGCGATGACCCCGCCGACGTACTCCCCGCGCGCGGAGACCGCGTCGAACGTCGTCGCCGTACCGAAGTCGACGACGATCGCGGGGCCGCCGTAGAGCTCGACCGCGGCGACCGCGTTGATGATGCGGTCCGCGCCGACCTCCTTGGGGTTGTCGGTGAGGATCGGCACGCCCGTCTTCACTCCCGGCTCGACCAGGACCGCCGGCACGTCGCCGTAGTAGCGCCGCGTGACCTCACGCAGCTCGTGCAGCACCGAGGGGACGGTCGCGCAGATCGCGATGCCGTCGATGCCGTCGCCCAGTTCGTCGCCGAGCAGCGGGTGCATGCCCATGAGGCCCTGGAGCAGCACCGCCAGCTCGTCGGCCGTGCGGCGGGGGTCCGTGGAGATGCGCCAGTGCTCGACGATCTCCTCGCCGTCGAACAGGCCGAGGACGGTCTGGGTGTTGCCTACGTCGATCGTGAGGAGCATCGCGACTACTCCGCCTCACGCAGGTCGAGACCGATGTCGAGGATCGGCGAGGAGTGGGTGAGGGCTCCTACGGCGAGGTAGTCGACGCCGGTGTCGGCGTACGCGCGCGCGTTGGCCAGCGTCAGCCTGCCCGAGGCCTCCAGCGCGGCCCGCCCGTGCACGAGCGCCACCGCCTCCTCGCACTCGCCCGGCGTGAAGTTGTCCAGAAGGATCAGGTCCGCGCCCGCGTCCACGACCTCGCGCAGCTGGTGCAGGGTGTCGACCTCGACCTCGATCGGCACGTCCGGGAACGCCTCCCGTACGGCCTTGAAGGCCTGGGCGACGCCACCGGCGGCGACCACGTGGTTGTCCTTGACCAGGGCCGCGTCGGACAGCGACATGCGGTGGTTCACGCCGCCGCCGCAGCGCACCGCGAACTTCTCCAGCGAGCGCAGGCCCGGCGTCGTCTTGCGCGTGTCCCGCACGCGTGCCTTGGTGCCGTCCAGGGCGTCCGCCCACGCGCGCGTGGCGGTCGCGATGCCGGACAGCCGGCACAGCAGGTTGAGGGCGCTGCGCTCGGCGGTGAGGAGGTCACGCGTGCGCGTGGTGACCGACAGGAGCTTCTGCCCGGCCTCCACACGGTCGCCGTCCTCCACGTGCCGCTCGACCTCGAACTCGTCCTCGCAGACCACCGAGACGACCGCCTCGGCGACCCTGAGGCCGGCCACGACGCCCGGCTCGCGCGCGACGAAGTCGGCGGTGGCGACGGCGTCCTCGGAGATGGTCGCGACGGTCGTCACGTCCACGCCGTGGTCGAGGTCCTCCTGGATGGCCACGTTGGCGATGTCCTCGACCTCGACGGGGTCGAGCCCGGCTTCGGCCAGGAGCTGGGCGAGCGCGGGGTCGAGCCCGCACTCCAGGTATTCCTCGCCGCCGTCCGCGCCACAGGCGCAGCCGTCGCCGCAGCCTCCGGAGGAGGCGAGGGGAAGGTCGTCGGTGCTCACTGCTGTCACTGCTCCTGAAGGGGCTGCCGGGTCGGGGGGAAGTCTGCGGTATCCGTGGTGTGTACGGCGAGGGTGCGGTCCGGATTCAGCCGTACGACGATGTGGCGCCGCCATGCCGCGTCGTCGCGGTCGGGCTCGTCCTCGCGCCAGTGGCAGCCGCGGGTCTCCTCGCGCAGCTGGGCGGCGGTGACGAGGACGCGGGCCACGCACAGGAGGTTGGTGGCCTCCCAGGTGTCGACGCCGGGCTCGGCGGTCTTGCCGTTCTCGTCGAGGGCGTCCCGGGCGTCGGCGTGCAGCCGCTGGAGCTGCTCGGCGGCCTGGGCCAGGGACTCGGCGGAGCGCAGGACGCCCGCGCCGCTCGACATGATCCGCTGGATCGCGAACCGGGCCTCGGGCGACTGCAGGGGGTGCGCGGGCTTCTCGGGGTGCTCGACGGGCTCGGGCACGCGCGCGTGGAGGCCGTTCGCGGCGTGCTCCGCCGTGATGTCCGCGGCGATGCGCTCGGCGTAGACGAGGCCCTCCAGGAGGGAGTTCGACGCGAGCCGGTTCGCGCCGTGCACGCCGGTGCAGGCGACCTCGCCGCACGCGTACAGGCCCGGGACGGTCGTCCGGCCGTGGGAGTCGGTGCGCACGCCGCCGGAGGCGTAGTGGGCGGCCGGGGCGATCGGGATGGGCTCGGTGACCGGGTCGATGCCGTGGGCGCGGCAGGCGGCGAGGATCGTCGGGAAGCGGTGCTCCCACATGTCGGCGCCGAAGTGCCGGGCGTCCAGGTACATGTGCTCGGCGTCCCGCTCCAGCATGCGGCGCAGGATGCCCTTGGCGACGATGTCGCGGGGCGCGAGCTCGGCCAGTTCGTGCTGCCGACCATGAAGCGCACGCCGTCGGCGTCGACCAGGTGGGCGCCCTCGCCGCGGACGGCCTCGGAGACCAGGGGCTGCTGGCCCTCGGCGTCCGGGCCGAGGAAGAGCACGGTCGGGTGGAACTGGACGAACTCCAGGTCGCTGACCTCCGCGCCCGCGCGCAGGGCGAGGGCCACGCCGTCGCCGGTCGACACGGACGGGTTGGTGGTCGCGGCGAAGACCTGGCCCATGCCGCCGGTCGCGAGGACGACCGCGGGGGCGTGCACGGCGCCCACGCCGTCGTGCTGGCCCTCGCCCATGACGTGCAGGGAGACGCCCGCCGTACGGCCGTCGGCGTCCGTGAGCAGGTCCAGGACGAGCGCGTTCTCGATCGTGCGCAGTCCACGCGCGCGTACGGCCTCGACGAGCGCGCGGGAGATCTCCGCGCCGGTCGCGTCGCCGCCCGCGTGGGCGATGCGGCGGCGGTGGTGGCCGCCCTCGCGGGTGAGCTCCAGGTCGCCCTCTTCGGACTCGTCGAAGTGGGCGCCGGTCTCGATGAGGCGGCGTACCGCGCCGGGCCCTCGGTGACGAGGATGCGGACCGCGTTCTCGTCGCACAGGCCCACGCCGGCGACCAGGGTGTCGTCGAGGTGCTGCTCGGGGGTGTCGCCCTCGCCGAGGGCCGCGGCGACGCCGCCCTGCGCCCAGCGGGTCGAGCCGTCGTCGAGGCGGGCCTTGGTGACGACGACGGTGCGCAGGCCCGCGGCCTCGCAGCGCAGGGCCGCGGTCAGGCCGGCGACGCCGGAGCCGACGACGACCACGTCCGCGTCGATGGACCACCCGGGCGCGGGCGCGTGCAGTCGTATGCCTGTGCTGGTCACGAGGCGGCTCCGAGGTTTCCGAAGGTGAGCGGGAGGTTGTCGATCAGCCGGGTCGTCCCCACCCGGGCGGCGACGGCGAGGACGGCCTCGCCGGTGAAGTCGTCCTCGACCTCGGTGAAGTCGGAGGGGTCGACCAGGGCCAGATAGTCGAGCTCCAGCGGCGGCGACAGGCGTGCGGCGTCGTCGAGGACCAGGCGGGCGGCGGCGCGTACGGCCGAGGGGGCGCCCGGGATCGCCTTCGCGACGGCGTGCGCGTCGGCGGCCGCGCGGGACTCCCCTATGGCGCTCAGCGCCTCGGCACGCGCGTGCGTGGCGGGCACCTCGCGCGCGCGGGCCCGCAGCGCCTCCTGGGCGGCGTGCCGGTCGCGGCCCGCGAACAGCGCCTGGGAGAGCGCGAGGGCCGTGTGGCGCTCCTGGGGCGAGAGGTAGCGGTTGCGGCTGGACAGGGCCAGGCCGTCCTCCTCGCGCACGGTCGGTACGCCGACGATCTCGACGCCGAAGTTCAGGTCCCGCACCATGCGCCGGATGAGGGCCAGCTGCTGGGCGTCCTTCTGCCCGTACAGGGCGACGTCGGGACGGGTGAGGTGCAGCAGCTTGGCGACGACCGTGAGCATGCCGTCGAAGTGGCCGGGGCGCGAGGAGCCCTCCAGGCGCTCGCCCATGGGGCCCGCGCTGATGCGGACCTGGGGCTCGCCACCGGGGTAGACCTCGTCGACGGAGGGCGCGAACACGGCGTCCGCGCCCGCCTCCTCGGCGATCTTGATGTCCGCGTCCAGGGTGCGCGGGTAGCGGTCGAGGTCCTCGCCCTGGCCGAACTGCAGGGGGTTCACGAAGACGGTGACGACGACCTCGCCCTCGGGCCCCGCGATCTCGCGCGCGGTCCGGATCAGGGTGGCGTGCCCCTCGTGCAGGGCGCCCATGGTCATCACGACGGCACGGCGGCCTTCGCGGACGCGCGCGCGGAGCTCGTCGGCGGTGCGCAGCAGGGTGGTGGTCATCCGGCATCTCCCTCGGTGCCGTCGGTGCCGGGGGTCCCGTCGGTTCCATGGGTCCCGTCGGCGAGTACCCCGAGGAGGTCCTCGGCGAGCTCGGGCTTGAGCAGCCCGTGGGCGAGCGCCCGGTCCGCGGTCGCGCGGGCCATCGCCAGATAGCCGGCGACGGTCTGCGGGGAGTACTTGCGCAGCTCGGACACGTGCGCCGCGACGGTGCCGGCGTCCCCGCGCGCGACGGGGCCGGTCAGGGCCGCGTCACCGGAGCGCAGGGCGTTGTCGAGGGCGGCGCCGAGGAGCGGGCCGAGCATCCGGTCGGGGGCCGTGACACCGGCCTCCCGCAGCAGCTCCATGGACTGGGCCACCAGCGTGACGAGGTGGTTGGCGCCCAGCGCGAGCGCCGCGTGGTAGAGCGGCCGGCGTTCCTCGGCGATCCACTCGGGTTCGCCGCCCATCTCGATGACGAGGGCCTCGGCGGCCATCCTGAGCTCCTCGGGCGCGGTGACCCCGAAGGAGCAGCCGGCGAGCCGCTGGACGTCCACGGGCGTGCCGGTGAACGTCATCGCCGGGTGCAGGGCCAGCGGCAGCGCGCCCACGCGCAGGGCGGGGTCGAGGACCTTCGCGCCGTACCGCCCGGAGGTGTGCACCAGCAGCTGTCCCGGCCGTACGGCGCCGGTCTCGGCGAGGCCCTCCACGAGGCCGGGCAGGGTGTCGTCCGGGACGGTCAGCAGCACCAGGTCGGCGCGCTGGAGGACCTCGGCGGGCGGCACCAGCGGCACGTCCGGGAGCAGCTCCGCGGCGCGCCTGCGGGAGGCGTCGGACACCCCGGAGACGGCCACCGGACGGTGCCCGGCGAGCTGGAGGGACGCGGCCAGCGCGGGCCCCACGCGTCCGGCGCCGACGACGCCGACGGTGAGGCGCGCGGGGCGGTCCCTCGGGTCTGGCTGTTGGCTAGTACTCACGCGACGGAGGCCTTCCCGTTCCAGTCCGCATCTGGGTACCGGACGATTTCTCGTCATGTTAACGCGATTGGTTCGAGGGCCGTCCGGTTGTCCACAGGCTGTGGGTTTCCCCACGTCCCTCGGGAACGGAAATGCGGGTGCCCGTGGGACGGGCCGCGAGGGATGATCACGGGCATGAGCGATGCCGCGGAGCAGGTGGACGAGAAGTCGGCGGAGGAGCGGTTGCGCGGGCGCCGCAAGAAGGCCGTCCGTGCGGCGCGGCGGGTCCTGTGGCAGGGCGGGCTGAGCCTCACGATCCGGGACCGGCTCGCGTCACTGGTGGAGGCCGCCCCCGAGGTCTACGACCTGGAAGAGCAGCCGGACGTCTACGGCAACGGCGTCGTGGCGGCAGTGGAGGAGCGGGTCGCGTCCCTGCTGGGCAAGGAGGCCGCCGCGTTCTTCCCGACCGGCACGATGGCCCAGCAGATCGCCCTGCGCTGCTGGGCGGCCCGTACCGGGAACGCCGCGGTCGCCCTGCATCCGCTGGCCCACCCCGAGGTCCACGAACGCCATGCCTTCACCCAGGTCAGCGGCCTGCGCCCGGTGCGCCTGACCGGTGAGCCCCGGCTGCCCACCGCCGAAGAAGTGCGCGACTTCGACGAGCCCTTCGGCACGCTGATGCTGGAACTGCCGCTCCGCGACGCCGGCTTCGTCCTGCCGACCTGGGAGGAGCTCACCGAGGTCGTGGGGGCGGCGCGGGAGCGCGACGCGGTGGTGCACTTCGACGGCGCGCGCCTGTGGGAGACCACCGTCCACTTCGGCCGCCCCCTGGACGAGATCGCGGGCCTGGCGGACAGCGTCTACGTGTCGTTCTACAAGTCCCTCGAAGGCCTCGCCGGAGCCGCTCTCGCGGGCCCGAGGACGCTGGTGGACGAGGCGAAGACCTGGCGCCACCGGTACGGCGGGACGCTCTTCCAGCAGTTCCCCACGGCGCTGTCGGCGCTCGTCGGCCTGGACCGGGAACTGCCCCGCCTGCCGGAGTACGTCCGCCACGCGCGCATGGTGGCCGCCGCGCTGCGGGAGGGGTTCGCCGAGACGGGCGTGCCCTGGGCGCGCGTGCACCCCGAGGAGCCGCACACCCACGAGTTCCAGGTCTGGCTGCCGTACGAGCCCGACGTCCTGATCGAGGCGGCGGTGCGGCAGGCGGAGGAGACCGGGACGTACCTGTTCACCGGCTACTGGGAGCGGGGCGGGCCGGGGCTTGCCCGCACCGAGGTCACCGTCGGCGCGGCCGGCCTCGAGTGGACGGCCGAGGACGTGAAGGCGGCGGTGGCGGACTTCGTGGCGCGGCTGCCGTAGGGCTCGGCTCAGGGGGTGAGGTGCAGCCGGCGGCTCAGGGACCGCCGTATCCGCCCCCGGGCCGGCCGTTCGGCGAGCACCGCGCGGAAGCGGCGGTGGTCCCGCCATGCGCGCACGACCTGCCGGTCGTGGGTGCCGGGCGCGGGCGGGGCGGGCTCACCGTGCTGCCGCGCGCGGTAGGTGTCGAGGAGGTACTGCTGCGTGATGCTCATGGCTGATCGCCTTCTCGGCTCGTGCTCCGACGGGGCGGGGTCCGCGGCTGCCCCGGTCCTCCCAGATTGCGCCGGTACGGCGGCGGCGTCGCGTCGATTGACGGCCACCGTCAATCGAGGGCGGCGTTGTCAGTGGCGGGGTGCACGATGAGGGCATGAGCGTGCGCATCGACATCGCGGGGCTGCGGCCGGAGAGGGTCGCCGTCGTGCCCTCACCCCTGGCCGAGCTGGGCATGGCGCTGCACGCGCTGGCCGAGCCGGGACATCATCCGGGCCTGCAGGGCTGGGTGACCGGCGTGACCGCGCGGCTCGACTCGCACCTCGCCGACCGGATGTGCGAGGCGGACTTCCTGTGGCGGACGACGTTCTCCGACCTGTTCATGCCCTTCGCCGGCATTCCGGGACGCAGCACGCTTCCGGGGGCGACGATCGCCCAGGAGCTGGACCAGCTCGACAAGCTGACGGACGAGCAGTTCGTCGACGCGGCCCTGGAGTTCACCTGCGCGGTGCCCTACTCGTCGTACGGCCCCACCATGCTCTCCGACCCCGCGCTGCACCGGCGCGCCCTGGAGCTGGCCGCGTCGCGCGGGCCCCAGCAGGTGCGCTTCACCGAGCGGCTGCTGGCCGACCCGGTCCGGATCCGGACCTGGTTCCGCGAGTTCGTCGAGGACTGCGACGCGGCGTTCTTCGCCGACACCTGGTCCCGGCTGCGCCACCAGCTCGCGGCCGACGCCCGCCTCAAGACGGACCTGCTGCGGCACAAGGGCCTCGCCGAGGCGCTGACCGCGGTGTCCCCGGCGGTGGCGCTCGACGAGGCCTCCGCGCGGATCGTCGTCGACAAACTGGGCGACGGCCGCACCGCCACGGAGGACGGCGGCCTGCTGCTCGTCCCGACGAGCCTGGGCTGGCCGCATCTGAGCGTCCTGCACCGCCATGGCTGGCAGCCGACGCTGCACTACCCGGTGGGCTCGCCCGAGCTGGCGTCACCGTCCTCGGTGGAACAGCTGGCCCTGCGGATGACCGCGCTCTCCCACCCCGTCCGGATGCGCCTGTGCCGGCATCTGGCCCGCAGCGCGTACACCACGAGCGAGCTGGCCCAGGCGCACGGAATGACGGCTCCCGAGATATCCCGCCATCTGAGCGTCCTGAAGAAGGCGGGCCTGATCACCACCCGCCGCCGCGGGCGGTACGTCCTGCACCAGCTGGACGTGACCGTGGTGGCGCGGCTGGGCAGCGACTTCCTGGAGCGCATCCTGCGCTGAGCGCGCCGGAGTCCGGCTCGAGCGAACCGGATGTGCTCAGTCGAACCGGATGTGCTTCACCCCGATCCGCGCCTGCCTCAGCCGTGTCCGCAGCGGGCCCTCGTTGTTCGGCCGCAGCCGCAGCCCGGCCAGGACCGCGATCCGGTCCGCCGTCTTCGGCACGGTCGAGTCGTCCGTCCACAGATGCTCGGCGAACTCCGGCTCGCGCAGCCGCTCCAGACAGTGGTCGAGCTGCCGCAGGGCCCAGGTCTCGCGTCCCAGGCCGGCGTTCCTGCCGCCCACGAACCGAAGGAGGTGCCCGAAGCCGCGCTCCCGGAGCCGCTTCACGACCGTCTCGCGCCGCGCAAGGAGCGTGAAGTGGCGTACGTCATGGCCGAGTTCGCCCAGGCGACCCACGGTCTCTGCGAAGTAGCCCGAGTCCGTCACCGTCATCGGGGCGATGACCACACCGTCGTGCTTGGTGAGGGCGAGGTCGAGGACCTCGACGACGCCCTGCCGCCAGGACGTCAGATCCTGGAAGTCTCCGCGCAGTTCGGGGGGAAGCATGCGGCGCAGCCCGAAGCCGGCGTGCTCGGGGTCGCAGACGACGCTGCCGGGCAGGCGGCGCTGGATCTCGTACGCCGTCTGCGTCTTCCCGCCGCCGAAGGGGCCGTTGATCCACAGGAGCATGCGCAGACCCTAGTGGGCGGCGGTCACGCGGACGTCACGTTCGCGTGACTCAGCCGTGCCCGCCGGCCCGCACCAGCCCCGTCTCGTAGGCCAGGACGACCACCTGCACCCGGTCCCGGAGCCCCAGCTTGGTCAGGATGCGGCCCACATGGGTCTTCACGGTCGCCTCGGACAGGACCAGCCGGGCCGCGATCTCGCCGTTGGACAGTCCCTGGGCGACCAGCACCATGACCTCGCGCTCGCGGTCGGTGAGCCGCTCCAGCTCCTTGTGCTGGGGCTCCTTGCCGGTGCTCGGCAGCATCGGCGCGAACCGGTCGAGGAGGCGGCGCGTGGTCGAGGGCGCCACCACCGCGTCCCCGCTGTGCACCGCGCGGATCGCGGCGAGCAGCTCGCCGGGCGGCACGTCCTTGAGCATGAAGCCGGACGCGCCCGCCTTCAGCCCGGAGAAGGCGTACTCGTCGAGGTCGAAGGTGGTCAGGATGAGCACCTTCGGCGGGTTCTCCTCCTGGCAGATGCGGCGGGTGGTCTCCACCCCGTCCAGCTTCGGCATACGCACGTCCATCAGCACCACGTCGACGGTCGTGGCCCGCAGCACCTGGAGCGCCTCGACGCCGTCGCCCGCCTCCGCGACGACCTCCATGTCCGGCTGGGCGGCGAGCACCATCCGGAACCCGGTGCGCAGCAGCACCTGGTCGTCGACGAGCATCACGCGGATCGTCATCGGGGCCTCTTCCGTCTCTCTACGACTCTTCAGATTGCGTCGGCAAGGGTGTGACAGGTGTCAACAGGGGGCGTGCGTCGGCGTCAGTGCGCCGGTTTGAGCGGGAGGAGCGCGCTGATACGGAATCCTCCGCCCGGACGCGGTCCCGCATCCAGGGTGCCGCCGACCATACCGACACGCTCGCGCATCCCGATCAGGCCGTGTCCCTGGCCGTCGGCGCCGCCGTCCTCGTACAGCTCGTGCGGTGCGCCCTTGCCGTCGTCCTCGACGAGCAGACCGAGCCCGTCGTCGAAGTACACCAGGCGCACGCTCGCGCCCGCGTTGGGCCCGCCGTGCTTGCGGGTGTTGGTGAGCGCCTCCTGCACGATGCGGTACGCCGTCAGCTCGACGCCGCTGGGCAGCGGGCGCGGGGTGCCCTCCACCTTGAAGTCGACCGGCAGGCCGGAGGTGCGGCACTGCTCGACCAGGTCGTCGATCTGCTCGACGTCGGGCTGCGGGACGTACTCCCCGACCTCCTGGTGCTCGCCGGTGCGCAGCACGCCCAGCAGGCGGCGCATCTCGGCGAGGGCCTGGCGGCCGGTGGAGGAGATCGTCTCCAGGGCCTTCTTCGCCTGGTCTGGCGCGGTGTCGAGGACGTACGCCGCACCGTCGGCCTGCACGACCATCACCGACACGTTGTGCGCGACCACGTCGTGCAGCTCGCGCGCGATGCGGGCGCGTTCGGCGGCGACCGCGACCTTCGCCTGCGCCTCGCGCTCCTTCTCGAGCCGGCTCGCGCGCTCCTCCAGCTGTGCGAAGTAGGCGCGCCGGGTGCGCATCGAGTCGCCGAGCACCCACGCCAGCGCGAACGGCACCGTCTGGAAGACGATCAGCGCCGCGTTGGCCAGAGCGCTCGCGTCGTGGTTCCACCACCGCAGATGCGCCACGCACGCCGCGCTCAGGCCCATGGCCAGCGCCAGCCGGGACGCCCAGCGGGCGCCGGTCGCGGCCACGGTGTAGACGATGACCAGGAACGCGAAGTCACCCGGCGTCGTGGGCACGTCCGCCAGCAGTTGGGCCACGCCGATCGCGATGGCCAGCAGCAGCATCTTCTCCGGCAGGCGCCGGCGCAGCGCGATCACCATGCACAGCAGGAGGACGATCGGGATGACCGCGGCCTCCGAGTCGGTCCCCTCGTCCGACTGCTCGGCGACTTCGAACACGACCGAGATCCCGAACAGGAAGACGGCCCAGAAGGCGTCGACCCATGTCGGGTGCCTGCGGAGGAAGTCATAGAGGCGCTGCACGTAACCCAGCGTAGGGAAGCGTGATAGGTGCAGGGGTCAACCGGAGGGTCGATCCATGCGCCCCCGGCCTACTCCCCAAGGTGGAGGCTCCGCTCCCCTGTGCGCATAGTCTGGCGCCGTGACGGACGGGACAGCAGGGGAGTGGCGCGGCTGGCGGGCGGCGACGCAGGCCGCCCTGTACGGCCCTGACGGCTTCTACCGCCGCCCGGAGGGCCCGGCGGGTCACTTCCGTACGTCCGTCCACGCGTCGCCGCTGTTCGCCGAGGCCGTGGCCCGGCTGCTGTGCCGGGTCGACGAGGCCCTGGGCCGGCCCCCGGCGCTCGACTTCGTCGACATGGCGGCCGGCCGGGGCGAGCTGGTCACCGGGGTCCTCGCCGCGCTGCCCGCGGACGTCGCGTCCCGCACGCGCGCGTACGCCGTCGAGCTCGCCGGCCGCCCACCCGGCCTGGACCACCGGATCGAGTGGCTGCCCGAGCCCCCGCACGGGATCACCGGGCTGCTGTTCGCCAACGAGTGGCTCGACAACGTGCCCGTCGAGATCGCCGAGGTGGACCCCGCGGGGGTCGCGCGCCGGGTGCTCGTACGACGGGACGGGACCGAGCGGCTCGGGGAGCCGCTGTCCGGCGCGGAGGCGGAGTGGCTCGCGCGGTGGTGGCCGCTGCCGGCCGAGGAGGGGCTGCGGGCGGAGGTCGGGCTGCCCCGGGACGAGGCGTGGGCCGACGCGGTCGCGGCGGTGGCGCGGGGGCTCGCGGTGGCGGTCGACTACGCGCACACCGCGGACGCGCGCCCTCTGTTCGGGACGCTCACCGGGTTCCGCGCGGGGCGTGAGACGGCGCCCGTGCCGGACGGGTCGTGCGACATCACGGCGCACGTCGCGCTGGACGCGGCGCGGGAGGCAGCGCGAGCGGCGTGCGCCGCATCCGGGGGGCGCGTGCTGACGCAGCGCGCCGCCCTGCGCGCCTTGGGGATCGCAGGCGCACGCCCCCCCGCTCGCACTCGCGACCACACAACCCGCGGCCTACGTACGCGCCCTCGCGAGCGCCGGTGAAGCCGCCGAACTCACCGCACCCGGCGGCCTCGGCGACTTCGGCTGGCTGCTCCAGCCGGTCGGCATCGGGAGCGCGTCCCTGGGCGACCTACTTGTCGATGTCCCCGACCACGAAGAACAGTGACCCCAGGATCGCCACCATGTCGGCGACCAGCGTCCCCGGCAGCAGCTCCACCAGCGCCTGGATGTTGTTGTAGGACGCCGAGCGCAGCTTGAGGCGGTACGGGGTCTTCTCACCCTTGCTGACGAGGTAGTAGCCGTTGATGCCGAGCGGGTTCTCGGTCCAGGCGTAGGTGTGGCCCTCGGGCGCCTTCAGGACCTTGGGGAGCCGCTGGTTGATCGGGCCGGGCTCCAGCTCGGCGAGCCGGTCGAGGCAGGCGTCGGCGAGGTCGAGGGAGTTGTGGGTCTGCTCCAGGAGGACCTCGAAGCGGGCCAGGCAGTCGCCCTCGGTCCGGGTGGCCACCTTGAGGGTGTCCTGGAGCTCGCCATAGGCGAGATAGGGCTCGTCGCGGCGCAGGTCGAAGTCGACGCCGGAGGCGCGCGCGATGGGCCCGCTCACGCCGTACGCGTGCACGGTCTGCGGCGCGAGGGCGCCCACGCCCCGTGTGCGCCCCCGGAAGATCTCGTTGCCGAGCACGAGGTCGTCGTAGACGTCCATGCGCGAGCGCACGGCGGCGACGGCGGCACGCGCGCGTCCCGCCCAGCCGGCCGGGAGGTCCTCCTTGAGGCCGCCGACACGGTTGAACATGTAGTGCATGCGCCCGCCGGAGACCTCCTCCATGACGTTCTGGAGCACCTCGCGCTCCCGGAACGCGTAGAAGACCGGCGTGATGCCGCCGAGCTCCAGCGGGTACGAGCCGAGGAACATCAGGTGGTTGAGCACCCGGTTGAGCTCGGCGAGGAGCGTGCGCGTCCACACCGCGCGGGTGGGGACCTCCATCCCCAGCATGCGCTCGACGGCGAGGACCACGCCCAGCTCGTTGGAGAAGGCCGACAGCCAGTCGTGGCGGTTGGCGAGCATGATGATCTGACGGTAGTCGCGCGCCTCGAAGAGCTTCTCCGCGCCGCGGTGCATATAGCCGATCACCGGCTCCGCGTGCTGGATCCGCTCGCCGTCCAGGACGAGCCTGAGGCGCAGCACACCGTGCGTCGACGGGTGCTGGGGCCCGATGTTGAGCACCATGTCGGTGCTCTCCGCGGCGCCGCCGATACCGACCGTGGTCTCCGTCGTGGGAGTCATGGACACAGTCTCTCCTACGTACGCTGGCCCCATGGAGACGGGGAGCGGGCAGGACACGGAGTCGGCGGCGGGTGAGCCGGTGTGGATCGGGCTGCCCCCGGGGCTGCTGCGGATGCGACGGCTGTTGCTGGTGGTGTGGCTGGGGCTGATCGCCCTGGCGCTGGGTGGGCTGCTCGGGCTGTTCGCCGGGCCGGTCTGGGCCGCGACCGCGCTGCTGCCGGTCGCCGCCATCGCCTGGGGGTGGGTGATGCTCGGACGCAACTGGTCCTCCTGGCGCTACGCCGAGCGCGCGGACGACCTGCTGATCAGCCGGGGCGTGCTGTGGCGCGAGGAGACGGTCGTGCCGTACGGCCGGATGCAGCTCGTCGAGGTCACCTCCGGCCCCGTGGAGCGGCACTTCGGGCTCGCCAGCGTCCAGCTGCACACGGCCGCCGCCGCGACCGACGCGACCATCCCCGGCCTCGACCCGGCCGAGGCGGAACGGCTGCGCGACCGGCTCACCGAGCTCGGCGAGGCCCGATCGGCGGGCCTGTGACGACGCCGGGCCTCGACGACGGCATGCCCGAGCTGCGGGCGAAGCCGCCGGTGACCGAACGGCGGCTGCACCCCGTGACGCCGCTCAGGCGGGCGTGGGCGCCGGTCGCGGTGCTCATCGGCTGGGCGGTGCACGACCCCGACCAGGCGCAGCGCCAGCTGACCCGGCTGACGACCACGACCCTGCTGATCGCGCTCGCCGTGCTGGTCCCGGCCGCCGCCCTCTACGGCTTCCTCACCTGGTGGACCACGCACTTCGCGGTCACCGAGTCCGAACTGCGCATCCGTACCGGGCTGGTGTTCCGGCGCACCGTGCACATCCGGCTGGAACGCATCCAGGCCGTCGACGTCACCCAGCCGCTCCTCGCGCGCGTGGCCGGCGTCGCCAAGCTGAAACTCGACGTCATAGGCGCCGACAAGAAGGACGAGCTCGCCTTCCTCGGGGAGCGCGAGGCGCGTGCGCTGCGCGCGGAACTCCTCGCGCGCGCCGCCGGGTTCGCGCCCGAGACGGCGCACGAAGTCGGCGAAGCCCCGGCGCGCGAGCTGCTGCGCACGCCCCCGCGCGACCTCGCGATCGCCCTCGCGCTCACGGGCGCCACCTGGGGCGCTCTGGTCGCCGCCCTCGTCGTACCGCCCGTCCTGTGGTTCGCCACCCACAGCCTGTGGACGGTCCTCGCGACCGGCGTGCCGCTGCTCGGCGCGGCGGGCGCGAGCAGCGTGGGGCGGTTCGTCGGCGAGTACGACTGGACCGTGGGCGAGTCGCCCGACGGACTGCGGATCGACCACGGGCTTCTGGACCGCACGCACGAGACGGTGCCGCCGGGACGCGTGCAGACCGTGCGGATCGTGCAGCCGCTGCTGTGGCGGCGGCGCGGCTGGGTGCGGGTGGAGCTGGACGTGGCCGGGTCGTCCAACTCGGTGCTGGTGCCGGTCGCTCCGCGCGCGGTCGCCGAGGCGGTCGTCGCGCGCGTGCTGCCCGGGGTGACCGTGCCGTCGCCGGACGCCCTGTCCCGGCCGCGCGGCGCGCGGGGCGGTGCGTGCCGTGGTGGTGGCGCGGCTACGGACTCGCCGTCACCGACGCGGTGTTCGCGTCCCGGGAGGGACTCCTCAGGCGCAGCCTCGCACTGGTCCCGCACGCCAAGGTGCAGAGCGTACGGCTCGTGCAAGGCCCCTGGCAGCGTCTGTGGCGGCTCGCCGACGTCCACGTGGACACCGGGGCCGACAAGACCGTCACCGCCCGTCTGCGGGACGCGGAGGAAGCCGCCGAGCTGCTCCGCTCACAGGCCGAACGCTCCCGCACCGGACGCCGCGACGCGCTGCCGGACCGCTGGATGGCCTGACAGCACCGCTAGCACGCCCGCGAGCGCGGCCGAAAACGGCGAGGCCGCGCGGCCCCACCCAGGACCACGCGGCCTCGCCGTCAGCACGTACGTCGCTCAGGACACCGCGCTCCGCAGCCCCTGCAGATCGATCTGCTCCGTCTCGTCGTGGGCCGTCAGGTCGATGACCTGGCCCGCGCCGCGCGACTCCTCGTCGGCCGGCTTGAACTCCGACTCGGCCTCGGCCTTGTGGAGGGCGAGCGCCTCCTGGCCCACCACGTCGGCGAGATCCTCGTTCTGTACCGCCTCCAGGGCGGCGGACGCCTTCTGGGTGCCGAAGAAGTCGAAGCCGCCCTCGACCGCCGGGCGCCGTACGGGCGCGGCCGGTACGACGGCCACCGCGGTCGGCGCGACGAAGTGTCCGGAGGGCTGCTGCACGGGCTGGGCCGGCTTGGCCGCGGTGCTGGTGACGGCGGCCGCGCGCTCATGCCCGTCGGCCGCCGCGGGCTGCCCCTGCGCCTCGTCCTCCTGCGCGGCCTCCGCTGCGGAGTCGCCGGGGGCGGCGACCTCGGCGGTGACGGGACCGGCCTGGGCCGGCACGTTCCTCGCGGGACCGTCGCCCTTGGGACCGCCGTCGCCGTCCGGCGTGCCGTCCCCCTTCGGGGAACCGTCGTCCTTGGGCGAACCCTCGCCCTGGGGAGCCTCCTTGGAGACGTCCTTGGAAAGATCCCTGGAGACCTCAACGGCGTCAGTGACGTCGGTGGCGCCGGTGGTGTCCCTGGAAGCCTCGCCGCCGGATGACTCGTCGCCCTTGACCGTGTCACCGGAGTCGGCAGCGGCAGCGGAGTCATCGGCGTCAGCCGAGTCGCCGGATGCCTCGTCCGCCTTGTCGGCGGCCGCCCCCGCGTCCTCCGCGTCGAGCCGCGCCAGCGCCACCTTCGCCCGCAGGAACAACTGCGAACCCTCCGGCGAGAAGATCGCGGGCGTCTCCGGCTTGTCGTCGCCGGCCTCGGCGGTCTCCACGTCCGCTTCCGCGTCCTCGACCGGGGCAGCCACAGCCTCGGTCTCCTCGACGGCGCCGCCGGGAACCGGCACCGACACGGGCGGCAGCTCGCGTACCGGAACCGCGGTCTCTATCTCGAGCAGCCGGCGGCCCTCCAGGGCGCTCGCGCGCTCGGTCTCCGCCGTGGCGTACCGGCGCAGCAGTGCCGCGTGCTCGTTGCGCAGGCCCGCCAGTTCGGAGCGCTTGGCCCGCAGCCGCTGCTCCAGCTTGGCGCGCAGCTCGCGCGACTCCTCGAGGTCGGTCTCCAGTTCGGCGACCCGCTCCTCGAACCGCCACTCGTCGCTGGCACGCGCGCGCGTGAGGTCGGCGACCTGCTTGCCGGCCTGCGCGTCCCAGCGGCGCATGACGGCGGCGCCGACCACCGCCGTCGCCGCGGCGCTCGCGGCGATGACACGCAGCACGGCCTGTTGCGAGAACACCCAGGGGCCGAAAGCGCAGACGAGCGAGACGCCTGCGATCGCCGACGGGGGCAGCAGCCTGTGCAAGGGCGGTGAATGGCGGTGACGTCCACGTGGCATGGCCAGAAACTTACCGCGCGTAGGCGAATGATGGTGCCCCGGCCCGTAAAAACACAGCCATACCGAAGCCTTCACACGACATCAGGAATCAGGCGGGTCACCGAATTCGACAAACGGAACACCCGCACACCTTCGACCCGCAAGATCATTGCCGGTCTCACCGGTCGCTCAGCCGCCCGCTCATCCACTGCAAGGTCGCCGGAATCTCCCGGCGCCAGGTGTTGAAGTTGTGCCCGCCGCTTTCGAGGATGATCGACGAGATGCGGGTCCGGTCGGTCGCCTTGACGCGCTCTATGAACTTCAGGGTGTCCTTGTAGTTGGACTCGCCCACCTTGCTGCTGCTGACGAGCAGTGAGGTGTCCGGCGCCGGTTCGTGCTTGAGGTACCACCACAGGTCGGCGCGATTGCGGAGTTCCTCGTTCCCCTGGAAGAGATCTCCCGTGGTGGGGTCGATCGGCGCCTTGTAGTACGGCGAAAGGCCCGCGCCCGCCGCGTACACCTGCGGATGGTGCATGGCGAGCTTCAGCGCGCAGTAACCGCCCGTGGAGTCGCCGATGACGCCCCAGCTGCCCGGCTTCTTCCCGACCCGGTAGTGCGCGAGTACGGCATCCGGCAGGTCTTTGGCGAAGAACGACTCCGTCTGCGGTCCGTTCGGAATGTCGACGCACTCCGTGTCCCGCGGCGGAGCCACGGTCGGCCGCAGCATCACCAGGATCATCGGCTGCATACGGCCGTCCTTGGCGAGCTCCAACGCCGTGCTCGGGTAGTGCAGTTTGTCGACCAGCGCCTGCGCGGTGCCCGGATACCCGGTGAGGACCACGGCCGCCGGGAACGTACGTGTGCGGTACCGCGGCTGGAAGTACTCCGGCGGCAGGTACACGAACGCGGACGTCGCGATGTGCGTCGTACGGCCCACAATGGCGACCTTCTGGATCTGGCCGCCGCGCTGCGGCCGCCCGCTGCCGGTCTCCCTGACCCGTCGTACGTCCGTCACCTGGAGCGGGCCGCCCGAGCCGCGGTTCGCCGTGTGGTCCACGACGACGCCCTGCTCGTCCTCCTGCCCGAACAGGTCGGACCAGCTCGCGTAGAACCCGAAGGACTGGTTGGCGCCGAGGCCGAGCGCCGCGAACAGCGCCAGCTGGGTCGCGAACAGCAGCCCCACGCGCCCGCTGACGGCCCGCCAGCCGCGCCGCGCCAGCCGTGGCCACAGCCATACCGTGCCGACGAACAGAGCCACGGCCGACGCGATCGCCAGCACCAGCACGCTATTGCTCGTGAGACCCATGGTTTGCTTCCTGCCTGCGCTTTCTCCCCGTGCCGACGCGCCTCCCGCGGATCTTCGCGAAGGCTTGTCCGGCCCTTTTCCCGGCCTTTGAACCGGCTTTGAGGAAGTGAGTGAACCTCTCTCCCCGAGACACCGTCCTAGAGGGCGCAATGTCGCCGGATGCCCGAATCGGGCACCGGATCCAGGTCTCTCGCAGAACTACGGGATGCGATGTCTGTCAGGACAGATGAGGAAATGTCGGGCGGGGTTCCGAGCCGATCACCGCGCGTGCGGCGCGTACCGCGTGGCCCGCGCCCCGAGGCCGTCCCGGTCCTGGTCGCCAGAGCCTGCGCGGTCGTGGGGCTTCTGGACATTGCCGCGGGCGTGTTCCCGCGCTTCCGTCACAGCCGTATGCACACCCTGGCCGAGGTGCTGCCGGGCGCGCTCGGCCCGTTCGCCGCGGCGCTCTCACTGAGCGCGGGCGTACTGCTGCTCCTGCTGGCGCACGGCCTGCGGCGCCGCAAGCGGCGGGCCTGGCGGGCCGCCGTGGTCCTGCTGCCGGTCGGCGCGGTGGCGCAGTTCACGTACCGCCACTCCCCGGTGGGCGTGCTCATCTCGCTCGCGCTGCTCGCGCCGCTGCTGATCCACCGCGACCAGTTCAAGGCGCTGCCCGACCCGCGCAGCCGCTGGCGCGCACTCGCCAACTTCGTCCTCATGGGCGCCGGTTCCCTCCTCCTCGGACTGGTCATCGTCAGCGTCCACCCCAAGACGCTGGTCGGCGACCCGAGCCTGGCCGATCGCCTGACGCACGTCCTGTACGGCCTGTTCGGCTTCGAGGGCCCGGTCGACTACCAGGGCAACACCTCCTGGACGGTCGCCTTCTCCCTGGGCGCCCTGGGGCTGCTCACGGCCATCACGACGATCTACCTGGCCTTCCGCCCCGAACACCCCGCCGCGCGCCTCACCGAGGACGACGAGGCCCGCCTCAGGGCCCTCCTGGAGAAGCACGGCGGCCGCGACTCCCTCGGCCACTTCGCGCTGCGCCGTGACAAGGCGGTCGTCTTCTCCCCCAGCGGCAAGGCCGCGGTGACCTACCGCGTCGTCTCCGGCGTCATGCTCGCCAGCGGCGACCCGATCGGCGACGTCGAGGCCTGGCCGGGCGCCATCGAGCGCTTCATGGACGAGGCCCAGGCCCACTCCTGGACACCCGCCGTCATGGGCTGCTCGGAGACGGGCGGCGAGGTGTGGACCCGCGAGACCGGCCTGGACGCCCTCGAACTGGGCGACGAGGCGGTGGTGGACGTCGCGGATTTCTCCCTCGCCGGGCGCGCGATGCGCAACGTGCGCCAGATGGTCAAGCGCATCGAGCGCGCGGGCTACGAGACCCGCGTACGGCGCGTCCGTGACCTCGGCGACGCCGAGCTGGAGCGCATCCGCCGGGCCGCCGACGACTGGCGCGGCACCGACACCGAACGCGGCTTCTCCATGGCGCTGGGCCGCATCGGCGACCTCGCCGACGGCGACTGCCTGATCGCCACCGCCCACAAGGCCGACGAACAGCCGGGCGAGTACGGCGACCTGAAGGCGATCCTGCACTTCGTGCCCTGGGGCCGCGACGGCGCCTCCCTGGACCTGATGCGCCGCGACCGCTCGGCCGACCCCGGCATGAACGAACTGCTCATCGTGGCCGCGCTCCAAGCCGCCCCGAAGTTCGGCATCACGCGCGTGTCCCTCAACTTCGCCATGTTCCGCTCCGCCCTCGCGCGCGGCGAGAAGATCGGCGCGGGACCGGTGCTGCGCGCCTGGCGCGGACTGCTGGTGTTCCTGTCGCGCTGGTTCCAGATCGAGTCGCTGTACAAGTTCAACGCCAAGTTCCAGCCCCGCTGGGAGCCCCGCTTCGTCGTCTACCGCGCCTCCGGCGACCTGCCCCGCATCGGCTTCGCCGCCATGCAGGCCGAGGGGTTCGTGAACCTCGCCCTCCCGCTGCCGCGGTTCCTGCGCCGCCGCAGGACCGCCCCGCGCGCGTGCGCGCACTCGGTGGCGGAAAGAGACGTCCGCGCGGCCTGACCCGGGTACACCCCGGGCCGCACCGCCGGTCCGGCTCCCCGCGGGGCCTACGCTGAACGTATGAGCAAGCAGAGCGGACGCGGGCGCGTCGTCGGCCTACCGGCATGGGACCGCTGCGCGGTCATGGGAGTCGTGAACGTCACGCCCGACTCCTTCTCCGACGGCGGCCGCTGGTTCGACACGGCCGCCGCCGTCAAGCACGGCCTCGCCCTGGTCGCCGAGGGCGCCGACCTGGTCGACGTCGGCGGCGAGTCCACCCGCCCCGGCGCCACCCGCGTCGACGAGGCCGAGGAGCTCAAGCGCGTCATCCCGGTCGTCCGCGGCCTCGCCTCCGAAGGCGTCACCGTCTCCGTCGACACCATGCGCGCCTCCGTCGCCGCCCAGTCCCTCGCCGCCGGCGCCGCCCTCGTCAACGACGTCAGCGGCGGCCTCGCCGACCCCGCGATGATCCCGGTCGTCGCCGAGGCGGGCGCCCCCTTCGTCGTCATGCACTGGCGCGGCTTCCTCGATGGCGGCAACGTCAAGGGCGTCTACGACGACGTCGTCACCGAAGTCGTCGACGAACTGCACGCGCGCGTGGAGGCCGTCCTCGCCGGCGGCGTCTCCCCCGACCGCATCGTCGTCGACCCCGGCCTCGGCTTCTCCAAGGACGCCGAGCACGACCTCGTCCTCCTCGCCCACCTCGACCGCCTGCTCACCCTCGGGCACCCCCTGCTCGTCGCCGCCTCCCGCAAGCGTTCCTCGACGCGTCCTCGCCGCCCGACCCGGACGGCGGCGCCCCCCGCCCGCCCCGCGAGCCGCGCCGCCGCC
>MWJO01000039.1 GCA_002027195.1 Streptomyces sp. GKU 895
ACAGCAGTTCTGGGTCGTCGACGACGTACGGACGACAGCGTGGCGGACGCGCCGTCGCAGGACGCGCCGGCGCCCGAGGCCCCGGCTCCCGATGCCCGGAACGCCGGGTCGGAGGACCGCAGCAAGCAAGGGGAGGCCAGCCGTGGGCGCTGACCGTGTGGGGGACGGCCGGCGGCGGAAACCGGTGCGCACGGTGGCGTACGCCGTCTGTGGCGCCGTACTGCTGGCGGGGTGCGCCTCGATGCCCGACAGCGGGGATCTGCGCGACGTGGAGTCCACGCCCCGGCAGGACACACAGGTGCGGGTCTTCGCGCTGCCGCCCCGCGAGAACGCCGGGGCCAGGGAGATCGTGGACGGCTTCCTCGAGGCGCTGACCAGCGACGATCCCCATTTCGAGACGGCGAAGAAGTATCTGACCGGGGACGCCGCGAAGGCCTGGAAGCCCGAGGCGTCGCTGACGGTGCTCGAAGAGGGGCCGGGGGCGACTCCGGAGGGGGTGAACGGGCGGGACACGCAGTCCGAGTCCTCGTTCCGGCTGTACGGCGACAAGGTCGCCACCGTGAACGGGCAGCAGACGTACGCGCCCGCCGCGGGCAGCTACGACAAGCCGCTGCACCTCATCCGTGAGAAGAAGAGCCATCAGTGGCGCATCGACGCGCCGCCGCCGGGTGTCGTGATGGGCAAGTCGGACTTCCTGCGCAACTACACGTCGGTCAACAAGTACTACTTCGCCTCGAACACGCCGTCCGCCACGGGCGGGCAGCCGGTGGCCGTCGCCGACCCCGTGTACATCCGCAAGAAGGTCGACCCGATGACGCAGACGGTACGGCTGCTGCTCGCGGGTCCCTCGCGCTGGCTCGACCAGGTCGTCAGGTCGAGCTTCCCCACGGGGACGCAGCTGAAGCTGGGCAAGGGCGTCACCTCGCTGACGCCCGACGAGCAGAACAAGTTGACGGTGCCGCTGAACGCCCGGGCGAACCGGGTCGGTGCGGGCCGGTGCCAGGAGATGGCCGCCCAACTGCTCTTCACGCTGCAGGACCTGACGCCCACGGGCGTGGACGACGTAGCCCTCCAGGGCTCCGACGGCACGCAACTGTGCACGGTCAACGCGAGCGACGCCGAGAACGCCGTGGTGCACGGAGTGGGCAAGAACGAGTACCAGTACTTCCTCGACGGCAAGCACCGGCTCGTGCGGCTGCCGAGCGAGAGCAGCAGTCCGGACGTGACGCCGGTGCCCGGTGCGCTGGGTGAGGGCGCCAAGGAACTGCGGTCGGCCGCGGTGTCGCGGGACGAGCGGATGGCGGCCGGGGTCACGTCCGACGGCAGTGAGCTGTACGTCGGATCGCTGGTGTCGGGCGCCTCGCTCGGCGATCCGGTGCTGCACAGCGACGGCAAGACGCCGAAGGACCGTCTCACCACGCCCAGTTGGGACGGCGACGGCAACCTGTGGGTGGCGGACCGTGATCCCGACCGGCCCCGGCTGCTGTTCCTGAAGGACGGCGCGGGGGAGCCGATCGAGGTCTCGACTCCGGGGCTGGACGGGCGTGTCGACGCGGTGCGGCTGGCCGCCGACGGTGTGCGGATCGCGCTCATCGTGGAGAAGGACGGCAAGAAGTCCCTCTGCATCGGGCGCGTCGAACGGGACGACAAGACGGACGAGGGGGCCGTCTCCGTGGTCGAACCGCGTTCGGTCACACCGCAGTTGGAGGAGGTCACCGCGATGTCCTGGGCGGGTGACAGCCGCCTGGTGCTGGTCGGGCGCGAGCGCGGTGGCGTGCAGCAGATGGCGTACGTCCAGGTCGACGGCTCCACTCCGGTGGGGTCGCCGCCCGCCGCGCTGACGGGGGTGAAGGCCCTCGCCGCGTCCGAGGAGGAGCAGCTGCCGCTGGTGGCGTACTCCGAGGAGGACGGCATCGTCCGGCTGTCGGCGGGGTCGAAGTGGCAGCAGGTGGTCAAGGACGGGACGGCGCCGGTTTATCCCGGGTAGCGGTTCTTCCTGGGGAGCGGGTCATCCCGTGGTGGCGGGTCACCCGGGGCGGCGGGTCGCCCCGGGGTAGCGGGTCGCCCCGGGGATTGCGGCTCATCCCGGGGATTGCGGCTCATCCCGAGCAGTGGTTCACCCCGGGGACAGCGGTCCATCCCGAGCAGTGGTTCACCCCGGGTCGCGGGGGAGGAGCCGGTTATCCACAGGGGTGGTCGGGGGGCTGCGGGCGTCGGCACAGTGGTGGGCGATGCGGGGATGGTGGCGGGATCTCAAGGATCTGGTGCTGCCGGCCGAGTGCGGGGGCTGCGGGATGCCTCGCGCGGTGCTCTGCCCGGAGTGCCGCGCCGTCCTGAGCGGGAACGCCCCGCGCCAGGTGCGACCGGTGCCGGAGCCGGTGGGGTTGCCGCCGGTGCATGCGGCGGCGCCGTATGCCGACGAGGTGCGGGCCGTTCTGCTGGCCCACAAGGAACGCGGCGTGCTGGCGCTCGCGGGGCCGTTGGGGACGGCTCTGGCGGGATCGGTCCGGGCGGGGCTGCGGGCGGCGCAGACGCGGGGGCAGGGGCTTGGGGGAGGCCTGGAGAGGGTTCGGTCGGGTGGGAGGCCCGGGGCCCGCTGCTGGTGCCCGTTCCGTCCTCGCGTACGGCCGTGGCGGCGCGCGGGCATGACCCGGCGCGGCGGATCGCGCGTGGCGGCGGCTGCGGAGCGTGCGGCGGGCCGGGGTGCCGGCGCGGGTCCTCTCGGTGTTGCGGCAGCGGCGTGGCGTGGCCGACCAGGCGGGGCTCAACTCCCGGGAGCGGCTGGACAATCTCGCCGGCGCGCTGTCGGTGGTCCCCGGCGGTGGGCGGCTGTTGCTCGCAGGCCCGGTCGTGCTGGTCGACGACGTCATGACGACGGGGGCATCTCTTGCGGAGGCCGCGCGGGCCGTGCGGGCGGCGGTGGCCGAGGAGGCCGGCGGGGCGGTTGAGGGGTTGAGGGGGAGGCGTGCGTATGGGGGAGAGGCGGTTGTGCGGGCGCGGGGCAGGGGAACGGGCGGATGTGGAAATGGTGTGACTGCCGTGTACGGGGCTGTGGGTCGGGAAGGCAGAGGGGGAGATGGCGGATGGACGGGGGCGAGAGCGGGTGAGCAGGGCGGACGGGCGGGAACGCGGGGTGCGGGGCTCGGTGAGGGCCGTGGTGACGTCATCTGCGCCGCTGTGGTCGCTGCGTCGCCGGATGCATTCGAAATAAACCGGAACTGACCATCAACTTGCATCGTTGCAGGTAATGAGAGAACCAATTCACCTGAACGGAGGTACGCGGCGGTAGAGGGTGACGACATCCGTCCGGGCGAGATATGTTCGGTTGTGAGGAAAGGCCCAGGCCACGCCTCTCATATCCGATTGCCGTGCTGCGGGTTTTTCACTATCACCCGCGCTGGTGGAGTGGAGATCTTGCCCGCGGGGGAGGAGGTGGAAGTCACCGAGTCCGAGGTTCCGGGACTCACCGGAGCCTGGTGCAAAAGGGAGATGCTCCGCCGTCGGAGCGGAGCGATCCGGGAACGGAGTTCTGCGTGGACATCGTCGTCAAGGGCCGCAAGACCGAGGTGCCCGAGCGGTTCCGCAAGCACGTGGCCGAGAAGCTGAAGCTGGAGAAGATCCAGAAGCTCGACGGCAAGGTGATCAGCCTCGACGTCGAGGTGTCCAAGGAGCCCAACCCCCGACAAGCCGACCGCTGTGACCGAGTGGAGATCACGCTCCGCTCCCGCGGTCCGGTGATCCGGGCGGAGGCGGCGGCAAGCGATCCGTACGCGGCGCTCGACCTGGCGGCGGAAAAGCTGGACGCCCGCCTGCGCAAGCAGCACGACAAGCGTTTCTCGCGCCGCGGTGCGCGCCGGATCTCGGCAGCCGAGGTCGCCGACCACGTCCCGGGCGCGGCCACCCTCAACGGCAACGGCCTCCCCGTCCATGACGAAGAGCCGGACGGCGTCCCCACCAAGAAGATCGGCTCGCTGGAAGTGAAGGGCGAAGGCCCCCTCATCGTCCGCGAGAAGACCCACGTCGCCTCCCCGATGACCCTCGACCAAGCTCTGTACGAGATGGAGCTGGTCGGGCACGACTTCTATCTGTTCGTCGACTCCGAGACGAAGGAACCGAGTGTCGTCTACCGACGGCACGCCTACGACTACGGCGTCATCCACCTCAGCACGGACCCCATGGTCGCCCAGGCGCAGCCCCCCGCGGCCGGTGGCACGCTGGGTGGCTGACCGCCCGGCCTGACGGCTGAGCCGGTGCCCCTGGAGCGCGTGTGCGCCCCCAGGGGCACCGGTGTGCGACCACTTCGCGCCCCGCTCGGTCACCGCGGTGTCGTCCGGGCATGAAATCATGGCCGCACCGGCCCAACCGCTGGGCCGTTGCCTTGGGTTGGCGATGGCACAGGACCAGCCACAGCCTTCAGGGGGAGGAACGATGGCGGACAGCTTCGGACCGATGCAGGACGGAGATGCCGGCGACGGCGTCACCGGCTTGGGCCCGGACACGGGCTCACCACGCAAGGAGCCGATCCGTGTCCTGGTCGTGGACGACCATGCCCTCTTTCGGCGGGGACTGGAGATCGTGCTCGCGGCCGAGGAGGACATCCAGGTCGTGGGCGAGGCGGGCGACGGCGCCGAGGCCGTCGACAAGGCCGCCGACCTGCTGCCCGACATCGTCCTGATGGACGTACGGATGCCCAAGCGGGGCGGTATCGAGGCCTGCACCTCCATCAAGGAGGTCGCCCCCAGCGCGAAGATCATCATGCTGACGATCAGCGACGAGGAGGCCGACCTCTACGAGGCGATCAAGGCGGGCGCGACCGGTTATCTCCTCAAGGAGATCTCCACCGACGAGGTGGCCACCGCCATTCGCGCGGTCGCCGACGGACAGTCGCAGATCAGTCCGTCCATGGCGTCGAAGCTGCTCACCGAGTTCAAGTCGATGATCCAGCGGACGGACGAGCGGCGGCTCGTGCCCGCGCCGCGGCTCACCGACCGTGAGCTGGAAGTGCTCAAACTCGTCGCAACCGGAATGAACAACCGGGATATCGCCAAGGAGTTGTTCATCTCCGAGAACACCGTGAAGAACCACGTGCGCAACATCCTGGAGAAGCTTCAGCTGCACTCCAGGATGGAGGCCGTCGTCTACGCGATGCGGGAGAAGATCCTAGAGATCCGCTAGCGCCTTGGTCAGGGGCGCGCGCAGTTCGGGCGCGTCCACCCGCTCCACGCGCACGTCCGTGCAGTCCACCCAGCTCGCCGCCTCGGCCAGTGCCTGCGCGACCGCCGGGACCGCCTTCGGGCCGTCCAGCGTGACCTGCCGGGCCACCAGGGTGCGGCCCTCCCGCGCGGGGTCCACGCGGCCGACGAGACGGCCGCCGGCCAGGACCGGCATCGCGAAGTAGCCGTAGACCCGCTTCGGCTTGGGGACGTAGGCCTCCAGGCGGTGGGTGAAGCCGAAGATCCGCTCCGTGCGCGCGCGTTCCCAGATCAGGGAGTCGAACGGCGACAGCAGCGTCGTACGGTGGCGGCCGCGCGGCGGAGTCGCCAGGGCCTCCGGGTCGGCCCAGGCGGGCTTGCCCCAGCCCTCGACCGCGACCGGGACCAGACCCGAGTCGGCGATCACCGCGTCGACCTGCTCGGCCTTGAGGCGGTGGTAGTCGGCGATGTCCGCGCGCGTGCCGACCCCCAGCGACCGCCCGGCCAGCCGGACCAGGCGGCGCAGGCACTCGGCGTCGTCCAGCTCGTCATGGAGCAGCGCCTGCGGGACGGCGCGCTCCGCGAGGTCGTACACCCGCTTCCAGCCGCGGCGCTCCACACAGACGACCTCGCCGTACATGAGCGCACGCTCCACGGCGACCTTGGTGCCCGACCAGTCCCACCACTCGCTGGTCTTCTTCGCGCCGCCCAGCTCCGTGGCCGTGAGGGGGCCCTCGGCGCGGAGCTGCTTGATGACCTGTTCGTAGGTGCCCTCGGGCAGGTCGTGGCTCCAGTGCGGGCGGTCGCGGTAGGCGCGGCGGCGGAACGCGAAGTGCGGCCACTCCTCGATGGGGAGGATGCAGGCCGCGTGGGACCAGTACTCGAAGGCGTGGGTCTCGGTCCAGTAGGCGTTCTCGACGGTCTTGCGGCCGACCGCTCCCAGGCGGGCGTACGGGATGAGCTCATGGGAGCGGGCGAGGACCGAGATGGTGTCGAGCTGGACCGCGCCGAGGTGGCGCAGGATGCCGCGGACACCGGCCCGGCGGTCGGGGGTGCCGAGGAAGCCCTGGGCGCGCAGGGCGATGCGGCGGGCTTCGTCGGCGGTCAGTTCGGTCGAGGGACGCGGGCTCGTCATGAGGGGGACGATAGGCGGTGGCACTGACAACGGGGCGTGAGCTGCGCGATCACTACGAGAGCTCCACGCGCGCCGGCAGATACGGTGCCGTCGACGGCAGCCCCAGGTCCGACGGGAGCAGGGAACCCACCCAGCAGTCCCGGCGTACGCCCTGGTTGACGATGCCGGAGCGCAGCACGCCCTCGACCGTGAAACCGCAGCGCTCCGCCACCGCGCGCGAGGGGTGGTTTCCGACCTCCGCGCGCCACTCCACGCGGTCGATGGACAGCTGGGTGAAGGCCCAGCGGGACGCGGCGAGGACGGCCTCGGTGACGTAGCCGTTGCCGCGGTGTTCCCTCGTGCCCCAGAAGCCGACCTCGGCCGCGCTCATGGAACGCATCGACAGCCCGAGCATGCCCACCAGTTCCTCCCCTTCGGGGAGGAAGAGACCCCACGTGAACATGGAGCCGTTCGTCCAGCCGTCGGGGACGAGCTGGTCCGTGAAACTCTCCGCGTGCTCGCGCAGATACGGCGAGGGGATGGTCGTCCAGCGCTGGATGTCGGGGTCCTGGGCGGCCGCGTACACGGTGTCGGTGTCCGGCGGGCCGACCGTGCGCATCAGCAGGCGGCCGGTGGTGAGCGTGACGGGGTCCATCGGCCGATTCTGCTCGGGGATTCACGACAAGGCCATCTTTTTGCGGTGCGTGAGCGCGTGGTCACCTTTCGCGCAATTCGTCGGCGGAACGCGGCACCATCCGCTACCCCCGGCCGTTGTCCCCTTTGACGGAGATTTGAAGCAGCGGACGGTCGCCGTCCCCGGCAGGCTCCCGGCGTGGCCATGTCCTCGCATACGATGGCCGTTGCTCAGTCAAGTCAAATGGAAACCGACCGTCCCAGGCCCGACCGGCAAGGAGACCAACCCCCGTGTCCGTCCTCTCGAAGATCATGCGTGCAGGCGAAGGCAAGATCCTGCGCAAGCTGCACCGCATCGCGGACCAGGTCAACTCCATCGAAGAGGACTTCGTCGACCTCTCCGACGCCGAGCTGCGTGCCCTGACCGATGAGTACAAGCAGCGGTACGCCGACGGCGAGAGCCTGGACGACCTGCTCCCCGAGGCGTTCGCCACCGTGCGCGAGGCCGCCAAGCGCGTCCTCGGCCAGCGCCACTACGACGTGCAGATCATGGGCGGCGCCGCCCTCCACCTCGGCTACGTCGCCGAGATGAAGACCGGTGAGGGCAAGACCCTCGTCGGCACCCTGCCCGCTTATCTCAACGCGCTGTCCGGCAAGGGCGTTCACCTGATCACGGTGAACGACTACCTGGCCGAGCGCGACTCCGAGATGATGGGCCGCGTCCACAAGTTCCTGGGCCTGGAAGTCGGCTGCATCCTCGCCAACATGACGCCCGCCCAGCGTCGCGAGCAGTACGCCTGCGACATCACGTACGGCACGAACAACGAGTTCGGCTTCGACTACCTGCGCGACAACATGGCGTGGTCCAAGGACGAGCTCGTCCAGCGCGGCCACAACTTCGCCATCGTCGACGAGGTCGACTCCATCCTGGTCGACGAGGCCCGTACGCCGCTGATCATCTCCGGCCCGGCCGACCAGGCCACCAAGTGGTACGGCGACTTCGCCAAGCTGGTCACCCGCCTGAAGAAGGGCGAGGCCGGCAACCCCCTCAAGGGCATCGAGGAGACCGGCGACTACGAGGTCGACGAGAAGAAGCGCACCGTCGCCATCCACGAGGCCGGTGTCGCCAAGGTCGAGGACTGGCTGGGCATCGACAACCTCTACGAGTCGGTGAACACGCCTCTGGTGGGCTACCTGAACAACGCCATCAAGGCCAAGGAGCTCTTCAAGAAGGACAAGGACTACGTCGTCATGGACGGCGAAGTCATGATCGTCGACGAGCACACCGGCCGTATCCTCGCCGGCCGCCGCTACAACGAGGGCATGCACCAGGCGATCGAGGCGAAGGAGGGGGTGGACATCAAGGACGAGAACCAGACGCTCGCCACGATCACCCTGCAGAACTTCTTCCGCCTCTACAAGCGCCACGACCACGACGGCAAGGAACAGCCCGGTCTGTGCGGCATGACCGGTACGGCGATGACCGAGGCCGCCGAGTTCCACCAGATCTACAAGCTCGGCGTCGTCCCGATCCCGACCAACAAGCCGATGATCCGCAAGGACCAGTCTGACCTGATCTACCGCACCGAGGTCGCGAAGTTCGAGGCGGTCGTCGACGACATCGTCGAGAAGCACGAGAAGGGCCAGCCGATCCTCGTCGGCACCACCTCGGTCGAGAAGTCCGAGTACCTCTCGCAGCAGCTCAGCAAGCGCGGCGTCCAGCACGAAGTGCTGAACGCCAAGCAGCATGACCGAGAGGCGATCATCGTCGCCCAGGCCGGCCGCAAGGGCGCCGTGACCGTGGCCACCAACATGGCCGGCCGTGGTACCGACATCAAGCTCGGCGGCAACCCCGAGGACCTCGCCGAGGCGGAGCTGCGCCAGCGCGGCCTCGACCCCGAGGAGCACATCGAGGAGTGGGCGCAGGCCCTGCCGGCCGCCCTGGAGCGTGCCGAGCTCGCCGTGAAGGCCGAGAAGGAAGAGGTCGAGGACCTCGGCGGCCTCTACGTGCTGGGCACCGAGCGGCACGAGTCGCGTCGTATCGACAACCAGCTGCGCGGTCGTTCCGGCCGCCAGGGCGACCCGGGCGAGTCCCGCTTCTACCTGTCCCTCGGCGACGACCTGATGCGCCTGTTCAAGGCCCAGATGGTCGAGCGCGTGATGTCCATGGCCAACGTGCCGGACGACGTGCCGATCGAGAACAAGATGGTCACGCGCGCGATCGCGTCCGCCCAGTCGCAGGTCGAGCAGCAGAACTTCGAGACCCGTAAGAACGTCCTGAAGTACGACGAGGTCCTCAACCGCCAGCGCGAGGTCATCTACGGCGAGCGTCGCCGCGTCCTGGAGGGCGAGGACCTGCACGAGCAGATCCAGCACTTCATGGACGACACCATCGACGCGTACATCGCCGCCGAGACCGCCGAGGGCTTCGCGGAGGACTGGGACCTCGACCGGCTGTGGGGCGCCTTCAAGCAGCTCTACCCGGTGAAGATCACCGTCGAGGAGCTGGAGGACGCGGCCGGCGACCGCGCGGGGCTGACCGCCGACTTCATCTCCGAGTCCATCAAGGACGACATCCACGAGCAGTACGAGGCCCGTGAGGCCCAGCTCGGCTCCGAGATCATGCGTGAGCTGGAGCGCCGGGTCGTGCTGTCGGTCCTGGACCGCAAGTGGCGCGAGCACCTCTACGAGATGGACTACCTCCAGGAGGGCATCGGCCTGCGCGCGATGGCGCAGAAGGACCCGCTGGTCGAGTACCAGCGCGAGGGCTTCGACATGTTCACCGCCATGATGGAGGGCATCAAGGAGGAGTCCGTCGGCTACCTGTTCAACCTGGAGGTCCAGGTCGAGCAGCAGGTCGAGGAGGTCCCGGTCGAGGACGAGAAGCCGTCCCTGGACAAGCAGGACGCGGTGCCGGCGCAGGCGGGCGCCCGCCCGGAGATCCGCGCCAAGGGCCTGGACGCCCCGCAGCGCCGGGATCTGCACTTCTCCGCGCCGACCGTGGACGGCGAGGGCGGTGTCGTCGAGGGCGAGTTCGCCGACGACGACGAGCCGGTGCGCTCCGAGGCGGACGGCCTCACGCGCGCGGAGCGGCGCAAGCAGTCGCGTGGTGGGCGTCGTCGTAAGAAGTGACGGTGTCCGCGACGCTGTAGCCGGTTGAAGGGCCGGGTCACCTGGGGTGGCCCGGCCCTTCGGCGTGTGAGTGGGGTCGGCTCGGTCGTCGGCGTGGGGTGGAGCCGGCTAGGTCGTTCGGGCTGTCTCGGGCTGTCTCGGGCTGCTTCGGGCCGCGCTCGGCGCTTGTGCGCGCCGTGGTGTCAGTGGTCGGCCGTGCGGCGGTCGCGGGGGCCGCCCAGTTCTACCGCGGTGCAGCGCCAGCGGCGGTCCCGGCCGAGTTCCACGCGGAAGGCCATGGCGCGCAGCTGGTCGCCGGCGCCGATGCGGGCGAAGGCCTCGTAGGCGCCGGGGCGCGGGACGTAGTAGCCGATGTCGCGGACCACGGGGCGGGTGCCGCGGGCGCGGAGGGGGCCGCGTTCGGCGAGTTCGGCCAGCTCGTCGTAGGCCTGGCCGACGGTGTGCCGGAGCATCGAGTGGACGGGGCGCTGGCCGCTGAGGACCAGCACGAGGAGCTCGGCGGATGGTGGTCGGCGGGGCGAAGGGGTTGGGGGCGCCGTTGGTCGGACCGGTGTCGTGGACGGTCGGTGCGGCGAAGGGGTTGGCCCAGGGCTGTGGGGCGGACGTGCCGCTTTCCGGTGCTGACGTGGGCGCAGGCGTCGCTGCCGTCCCGTCCGCCCCCGGTATCGAGGCGACGGTCCGCTGGTCGTGGACCGAGGGAGGCGGCCAGGACAGCGGGTCGCCGGACACGACGGTGCCGCCGGGACCACCAGGCCCCTCAGAGACCTCCCCCGCCGACGCCCCACGGACATCCCGCGCCGACTCCGACGCCGGCACCCCGGACCGCGTCCCCGCACTCCCCCGCCAACGGCACGTCCTCCCCGAACACCGTCGGCATCGCCTCCGCGTCACGGGTCGGCGACGCCCACGTGTCTCGGGTCGGCGGCCCGACCGCGTCACCCGCGGGCCGCGCCCAAGGGTCCCGCCCGGCGTCCGGCTCTGCGCCCGACCCGGCCTTCTCCCCCGTCGCGCCCGACGTCTCCAGCCCCGGCTTCGCATCCGCCGGCGGAGTCGGCCCGTCCCAGGTCGGGTCCGGGGTCTGCGCCTCGTCGGACATGCGTGGGTTCCCCTCGGTTCGGATGCCCCGTCATGCTACGGCCAGGGCATCTCCCCCGCGGGGGCGGCCTACGATGATCCCCGAGTCATCGATCAGCCGATCACCCGCGCCCCGCCGTACGCCGGCGGACGGCGCCGTTCCGGGGAGGAACCTTGACCGACCGCCTTGTCGACCCCAGCATCCCGCGCGACCTGCACGCGTTCATCGCCGCGCTGCCCAAGGCCGAACTGCACGTCCATCACGTGGGCTCCGCCTCCCCCCGGATCGTCTCGGAACTGGCCGCGCGGCACGGCGACTCCAAGGTGCCCAGCGACCTGGAGGCCCTCGCCGACTACTTCACCTTCACGGACTTCGCCCACTTCATCGAGGTGTACCTGTCCGTCGTCGACCTGATCCGCACGCCGGAGGACGTACGTCTGCTGACGTACGAAGTGGCCCGCGATCTGGCCCGGCAGCAGGTCCGCTACGCCGAGCTGACCATCACGCCGTACTCCTCGACCCGCCGCGGCATCGACGAGAAGGCGTTCATGGAGGCGATCGAGGACGCCCGCAAGGCGGCCGAGACCGAGTTCGGCACCGTACTGCGCTGGTGCTTCGACATCCCCGGCGAGGCGGGTCTCGCCGCCGCCGAGGAGACGACCCGGCTGGCCACCGACGACCGGCTGCGCCCCGAGGGCCTCGTCTCCTTCGGGCTCGGCGGCCCCGAGATCGGCGTCCCGCGCCCGCAGTTCAAGCCGTACTTCGACCGCGCGATCGCGGCCGGCCTGCGCTCCGTCCCGCACGCCGGTGAGACGACCGGCCCGGAGACGGTGTGGGACGCCCTCACCCACCTCCGCGCCGAGCGCATCGGGCACGGCACCAACTCCTTCCAGGACCCCAAGCTCCTCACCCACCTCGCCGAGGAGCGGATCCCGCTGGAGGTGTGCCCGACCTCCAACATCGCCACCCGCGCGGTGCGCACGCTCGACGAGCACCCGATCAAGGAGTTCGTGAAGGCCGGGATCGTCGTCACGATCAACTCCGACGACCCGCCCATGTTCGGCACCGACCTCAACAACGAGTACGCGGTGGCCGCCCGCCTCCTCGACCTCGACGAGCGCGGCCTGGCCGAACTGGCGAAGAACGCGGTGGACGCCGCCTTCCTCGACGAGGCGGGCAAGGCGAGGATCAGGGACGAGATCGACACGTACACCGAGGCGTGGCTCGCCCCCTGAGCCGAGCGCACAGCACCCCGCCCCGCCCACCACAATGGGCCCATGCAGAAGCTGACCGCAGTGGCCCATCGCGGCGACCCCTACCGCGTCCGTGAGAACACGCTCGACTCCCTGCGTTCCGCGCTCGACCTGGGCGCGGACGCCGTCGAGGTCGACGTACGCCTCACCAGGGACGGTGTCCCCGTGCTGCTGCACGACGTGACGCTGAAGCGGCTGTGGGAGCACGACCGGCCGCTGCTGTCCCTGTCGTCGGACGAGGTCCGCGGCCTCACGGACGGCAAGGTGCCGACCCTGCGGGAGGCGCTGGCCGCCGCCGACGGGGCCCGGCTCATGCTCGACCTGCCGGGCACGCCGGACGTGAAGGCGGCCCGCCGGGTGGTGGACGTCGTACGGGAGGCCGGGGCGGAGGACCGCGTCTACTACTGCGCGGGCGCCCCGGCCATGCTCGCCGTACGCGCCGCGGACCCGGCCGCGGAGATCGCACTCACCTGGACGTCCCTGGCCCCGCCGCGCGCCACGCTGGTGGACGCGGTCCGCCCCCGTTGGCTCAACTACCGCTTCCCCCTGGTCGACAAGGCCCTCGCCGAGCGGGTCCACCGCGACGGCCTGCTGCTCTCGGTCTGGACCCCCGACACGGTCCGCTCGATGCGCCGCCTGATCGCCGCGGGCGTCGACTCGATCACGACGAACCGCATCGACGCCCTCTGCACCCTGCGCGACCTGCACGCGTGAGCGTTGCCCCTAGGGGAAACCCCGAGCAACTCCAGTCTCCACAAGGGAAGTTGCTGAGGGACACATCGGGGGCGGGTGCCCTCCTCGCCGACGATCCGGGCACGACCGTAACCGCAGCATGATCATCACGGTCACCCCGTCGCCACCCACCCTGGAGCCGCCCCGTGTCCGCCCTTCACCGCAGAACGTTCCTCACCGCTTCCCTCGCCCTCGGCCTGGGCGCCGCCACCGGCAGCCTGGCCGCACCCGCCGCCGCGCACAGCTCCGCCGCCCCGGACGCCGCAGCCCTGCGTGCCGCCATCGCCGGTCTCCCCGACGAGGACGCGACCGCCGCGCTCGTGCGGATCGGCGGCCGGGACGGCAGTTGGCGGGGCAGCTCCGGTGTGCACGACCTGGAGAGCGGACGGGCGGCCGACCCGAGGGCTCGGTTCCGGGCCGGGTCGACGACGAAGGTCGTCACCGCGGCCACCGCCCTGCACCTGGCCGCCGAGCGCCGCCTCGACCTCGACACCCCGGTCCAGCGCTACCTGCCGGGCCTGTTCACCGCCGCCTTCGACCCGATCTCCGTACGGCAGTTGCTCAACCACACGAGCGGCATCAAGCCGGGCGACGGCTTCGACGACCCGTACGCCCACCGCTTCGACACCCTGCCCCCGCAGCGGGTCGTGGCGTCGGCGATCGCGAAGGGCCCGGACTTCACGCCGGGGACCCAGCAGCGGTACCTCAACATCGGCTACACCATCCTCGGCCTGCTGATCGAGAAGGTGACCGGACGCCCGTACGCCGCCGAGGCCACCCGGTGCGTACTGCGCCCGGCCGGGATGCACGACACGTACTTCCCCGGCACCGACCCCCGCATCCACGGCCCGCACAACCGCGGCTACCAGCGGATGACGGCGGCGGACGGGACGACGCGCCTCGTCGACGTCACGGAGTGGAACCAGGCGGACCGTTTCGCGGCCGGCGACATGATCTCGACGACCGCGGACCTGGAGCGGCTGCTCCACGCGCTGTTCCGGGGACGGATCCTGCCGGGGCCGCAGCTGGAAGAGATGTTCACGGTCCCGGCGGACATCGAGGGGGCGGCCTTCAGCGCCGGGCTGCAGCGCAGGGCGGTCGGCGACCGGGTCTACTGGTGCAAGACCGGGGCCCGTTACGGCTACAGCACCGCGCTCGCCGCGACCCGCGATCTGCGCCGCACCATCGTCTACTCGGTGGGCGACACCGACGCCAAGGACGAGTCCTCGAACCCGGTCATCGACCGGATCGTCGCGGCGGCCGTCAAGTAGCGAGCGCCGGTACGGGGGTCGCGCCGGTCAGCGCCTCGAGGCGCTTGATCTTCTTCCGTACGACGTACAGCGGTACGACCCCGAAGACCCCGAACGCCATGTCGAGCACGCTCCACCAGAACGGGATGCCACGGATCGGTCCGCAGACCAGCGCGAGCGGGACGATGCCGGCGCAGGCGATCATCCCGAACTCGACGACCCAGATGTTGCGCACCGGATCGCGGTAGGGGCCGTAGAAGGCGACCGCGATGACGAGGTGCGCGAAGGCCAGCCAGTCGGTGCCGTAGAGGAGGAAGGGGTAGTCGGTGTCGGCGGTGTCGAGTCCCTGGCGGACCCGGGTGATCCAGTCCGTCAGGGCGTCGGGCGCGGGCACATGCGTCAGCAGTTCCTCGGTCCAGCGCAGTTCGTGGACGAGCGGGAAGGCCGTGGCGCCGCTGAGCACCAGGCAGATGACGAAGAGGACCAACCAGGCACGGATGCCCCTGAGCAGGGCGGCTCTGTCGCTCATGGGAGGAGCGTACGCCTGAAGTTGAACATGTTCAAAAAGCGTTTCAGGGGGTCGCCCCGGGCGCGGACGGCACGGCGGTCGGCACGCTCCCCGAGGGCACCGCGCTGGGCGAGGGGAGGGGGGTCCCGGCCGGTTCGGACGGCACCGCGGAGTCGCTCGGCGGGCTGCTCGCAGGAGGGGACGCGGGGACGCTCGCGGGCGGCGGCGCGAGCGGGACCGTGGGAGCGACGGGGGCGCCGGAATCCGCCTGGCGCAACGGCAGTACGACGAGAGCGGCGACGGCGCACACCAGTCCCACCCCGGCGGCGGCCCGCAGCAGCTTGCGCCGGGCGGCGCCCCGCCGGACGGCCTCGTAGCGCCCGGGCGGCGGGCCGAGATACTCGGCCTCGGGACGCAGGATCACGGCGATCGGGTCGTCGTCGAGGTTCGGGCCGTCGTCAGCTGGTGTGATCAAGACTCCTCCTCAGGTGGGCGCGGAGCAGTTCGCGGGCCGCGTGGAGGTCGGCCTTGACGGTTCCTTCCTTGCGTCCGGTCAGCAGCGCCACCTCCCGGACGGGCATGTCGGCGTAGTAGTGCAGGAGGATCGGGACGCGCAGGCGTTCCGGCAGCGACTGGACGAGCAACCGTACCGAGGGGTCGGCCTGTTCGGGCCGGGGGCTGAGCTCGGCCTCCGTGGTCGCGCGCCGCACGGCCCGGCGCTCGCGCTCCAGCTTGCGCCAGTGGTCGCGGACGAGGTTGGCCGTGGTGACGTAGAGGAAGCCCTGCGGTTCGTCCACCGCGGTCCAGCGCGCCCACAGTCTGGTGAACGCCTCCGAGGCGATCTCGTGGGCCGTCTCGTCGTCGTCGACCAGCCGACGGCACCAGCCGGCGAGGCGCGGATAGAGCGCGGCGAACAGCTCGGACGCCGCCTTCTCTCGGGACCGTTTCAACGTTCTCCAGTGCGTGGGGGGTTCATGGGTGAAGACCCCGCCCCGTCGGCACGCGTTCCGACGGGGCGGGATCCGGCGGCCCCGGTCAACGACCGGTGGCGCTCACCGCGGCGAAGACGATCACGTTGTCGGCGTATCCGTCGCCGGTCCGCGGGCCCCCGCAGGTGATGAGGCGCAGCTCGGGCCGGTCGACGTCGCCGTACACCTCGTGGGTCGGGAAGTCGGCCTTGGCGACGGTGCGTACGGCGGTGACGGCGAAGACGGCCGCGGTGCCGTCCTTCAGCGTCGCCGTGATCCGGTCGCCGCGGCGCAGGGCCGCGAGGTGCCGGAAGACGCCGTCGCCGTAGGACCCGACCGTGACATGGCCGAGGATCACCGAGGGTCCGGTCCGTCCCGGCACCGGCGAGTGCTCGTACCAGCCGGCCCGGTCGTGCGCCGTGATCGGCGGCACCTGGACGGTGCCGTCCGGGGCGAGGCCCAGCCGGAGGACCGGGGTGTCGACCCCGATGGCCGGTATCCGCAGCCGCACCGGCGCCGAACGCCCGCTCCGCGCGGCCGACGTGCCGGCGGGCGTCGACGCGACCGCGGGCGTCGAGGTGCCGACGGGTGTCGAGGTGGCCGAGGTGCGGACTCCCGTCCCCGGCTCCCGGACCGCCGCAGCCCACGAGCAGCGCGGCCGGGGCCGCGAGCGCGAAGCCACGCCGCGAGACGCGGACTCACGCCCCGCTCGCCCGCCGACGCCGTACGACGAAGGCGGCACCGCCACCGACGCACGACCGCCGCGGCCGCACCGCCACCGACGAGACCACCCTTGCCGTCCGAGGACGGGGCCGTCACTCCGGTGTTCGGCGCCCCGCTGGGCACGCGGAGACCTGGGCGCCGGGCGCCTCACTCGGAGCGGCGGTCGGCGCGGCGCTCGGTTCGGCGCTGGCCGCGGCACTCGGTGCGGCGCTGGGCACGGCGGTCGGCTCCGCGCTGGGCTCGCCCGGTGCGCTGGGCACGGGACTCGGCGTCGCGTCGGCGACGGCGGGCGCCGCACCCGTCAGCACGGCCGCACAGACAAGTGCCGCGACGCCCAGGACAGTTGTACGCATGGATGACTCCCCTTGCTCGGTCCGTCCGCCCGTCGGTCGGGCGGGGTGACGGATCGAGCGGAGAGACGAGGCAGCGGCGGGGCGCGTTGTAAAGAGATGGCAAAGTCGCCGAGGCGGGATCGCGGGACCTACAGCCCCACGATCGCGTTCCACCTCTTGGAGAACTCCACCCGTTCCGTGGACGTGATGTCGCGGGCGATCACCAGCCGCCGGCGCATCTCGTCGTCGGGGAAGATCAGCGTGTTCTCGGCCAGTGCGGCCGTCTCCTCGTCCTTGGCGGAGGCGAGGACGTCCCGCGCGGCCGGTACCGGGCAGACGTAGTTGACCCAGGCGGCGAGTTCCGCGGCGACCTCGGGGTCGTAGTAGTGGTCGACGAGCCGTTCGGCGTTGGCCTTGTGGCTCGCGCGGTCGGGGATCATCAGGGAGTCCGACCAGAGTTCGGCGCCCTCCTCGGGGACGACGAAGCGGATGTCGGGGTTGTCGGCCCGGAGCTGGATGACGTCGCCGGAGTACGCCTGGCAGGCGAGGACGTCTCCGCTGACGAGGTCCTTGGTGTAGTCGTTCCCGGTGAAGCGGCGGATCTGGCCGTTGCGCACGTACTTCTCGACCTGGTCGCAGACGGTGTGGAAGTCGTCGGCGGTCCACTTCCCGATGTCCACGCCGTTGCCCTGCATCAGCAGCGCGAACGCCTCGTCGAGGCCGGACAGCAGGGTCACCCTGCCCTTGAGGTCGCTGTCCCACAGCTCGGAGACGTGCCGTATCTCGCGTCCGAGGCGGCGGTGGTCGTAGGCGATGCCGGTGATGCCCGACTGCCAGGGGACGGTGTGCTTGCGGCCCGGGTCGAAGGCGGGGGAACGGAGCAGCGGGTCGAGATACCGGGTGACGTTCGGCTGGTTGGCCCGGTCCATCTCCTGGACCCAGCCGAGGCGGACGAAGCGCGCGCACATCCAGTCGCTCATGACGATGAGGTCGCGGTCGGTCGACTGGTGGTTCATCAGTGCGGGGCTGATCTTGCCGAAGAACTCGTCGTTGTCGTTGATCTCCTCGACGTAGTCGACGGAGATGCCGGTCTCCTTCCCGAACGCCTCCAGCGTCGGCCGCTTCGTCGTGTCGTCGTCGTCCGTGTCGATGTACAGCGGCCAGTTCGCCCAGCTCAGCCGCTTGTCGGTGGCGGAACGGTCGGGAACCGCGCGGTCCCCGGCGGACACGTACGCGGCGGGCACACCGCACCCGGCGAGGGCGCCCAGCGCCGCGGTGCCGCCGAGTGCGCGCAGCAGGGAACGGCGGGTGGGGCGGGGCGTCTGCAAGGGGAGAGGCATTCCGGCAGCATGCCGCGCCCGGCCGCGGACGGACAATCGACGCTGCGTCGAGCCGTGCCGGGCACAGCGGACACCCTGTCGATCACGCGTTCACAGGGGCCCTCGGACCGGAGGGCACGTACGCGGGCAGTACGACCTCCACCACCAGCCCGCCCCGCGGCCTCGTCCTGGCCAGCACCCGCCCACCGTGCGCGGCGACGACCGCCGCGACGATGGACAGGCCGAGCCCGTGCCCGTCCCGCTTCCGTACCCGTTCGGGCCCGAGTCGCCGGAACGGCCGGAACAGCCCCGCGGCCTGGTCCGCCGCGATCACCGGCCCGCTGTTCTCGATCCGCAGCCCGGGCCGTCCCGCCGCGTCCGTCCCCGTCCACACACTCATCCAACTCGCCTCCCCCTCAGGCAGGTTGTGGCGCACGGCATTGTCGGTGAGATTGACGACCAGTCGCTCGACGAGCTGCCGGTCGCCGAGCACGGGGGCGGGGTCGAGCCGCGCCTCGACCTTCACACCCGCATCGGGCAGCCGCTCCCGTACGACCTCCGCGAGGTCCACGAACTCCTGCCGCTCCAGCCCGCGTTGACTGCGGGCCAGCGTCAACAGCGCGTCGATCAGCCGCTCCTGCTCCTGCCCGGCCGCCCGCACCCGCAGCAGCGCCGCTCGCAGGGAGTCGGCGGAGGCCTCGGGGTCGGCCAGCGTCACGTCGACGATCGTCTGCTGGAGGGTGAGCGGGGTACGCAGTTCGTGCGAGGCGTTGGCGACGAAGCTCTTCTGCGCCTCGAAGGCCCCTTCCAGCCTGGCCAGCACGGCGTCGAAGGTGTCGGCCATCGCCTTCAGCTCGTCGTCGGGCCCGGCCACCGCGAGCCGTTCGTGCAGGTTGTCGGCGGAGATCCGGCGGGCGGCGGAGATCATGGTGCGCAGCGGCGCGAGCACCCGCCCGGCCATCAGCCAGCCGAGGGCCACCGAGGCCAGCGCCATCACCGCCAGGGCGACACAGCCCTTGACGAGCAGTTCGTGCAGCTGGTCGGAACGGACCGCCTCCACCACGGCGTTGACGGCCGGCGGATCGAGCGTGCCGGGCTCGCCGGCCGGCACCGGGCCCTGCCCCTCGCCGGAAGCGAGCGTCCTGCCCGCCTTCGAACTCGCGGCGAGGACATAGGTGAACCCCAGGAGCAGTGCCCCGGCCACCACGAACAGGGCGCTGTACAGCAGGGTGAGGCGCCGGCGGATGCTGCGCGGCCCGCGGACGCGCGTCACAGCCGGTACCCCGCCCGCTCGACCGTCTCGATCAGCGGCGGCTCCCCCAGCTTGCGCCGCAGCCGGCTCACCGTGACCTTCACGGTCTGGCTGAAGGGGTCGGCCGCCTCGTCCCAGGCCCGTTCGAGCAGTTCCTCCGCCGACACCACCCCGCCCTGCGCGGCCATGAGCAGCTCCAGCACGGCGAACTCCTTGGGGCTGAGCGGCAGTCGGGACCCGGCTCGGGTCGCCTCCCGGCGCGCCGGGTCGACCCGCAGCTCCCCGCGCACCAGCACGGGCGGCAACGCGGGCTGCGCGCGCCGGGCCAACGCCCGTATCCGCGCGACGAGTTCGGCGAAGGCGAACGGCTTCGCCAGATAGTCGTCGGCTCCGAGCCCGAGCCCGGCGACCCGGTCGGCCACGGTCCCCGACGCGGTGAGCATCAGCACCCGGGCCCGGGCGTCCCCGCGTGCCAGCGTCCGGCACACCCGGTCGCCGTGCACGCCGGGCAGATCGCGATCCAGTACGACGACGTCGTAGCCGTTGACCTCGGCGCGCTCCAGCGCCGTCGCCCCGTCGAGGGCGAGATCGACCGCCATGCCCTCCCGGCGCAGCCCGGACGCCACGGTCTCGGCGAGCTCTTCGTGGTCCTCGACCACCAGCACACGCATGCGGTCAGTGTGTCCGCGCCGGGGTTACACGGCGATAAGGACGGCCGTTCCCGTGCCGTAACCGCCCGGGCACTTGTGTTGACCCCGTCAGCACCACCACCCACGAGGAGGACCCCATGCGTGCTCTGCCGACCCGGCCGCAGCGACTCGCCCTCGGCATAGCCGTCCTGACGGCCGCCGCACTCGGCACGGTCAGCGCGTCGGCCGCCCAGTCGTCCGGTACGACATCCGCCGATGCCGAGCCTCCGAGGAGCGGCGCCGCCTTCGCGGTCGCCTACCACCCGACGGACAACGCCCCCGACGACGTCAACGAGGCCGACGACGACTTCGCCGCGTGCATGCGGGGCCAGGGCGAGCGGACCTTCCCCGGCTTCCATGCGACGACGGACGAGCAGGGCAGGGTGCGGCTGGAGGTGAAGTCGGGGGCGACGACGGACTTCGACCCGGCGTCGAAGTCGTACGAGAAAGCGCTGAAGACCTGCGCCCCGATCCTGAAGAAGGCCGGTATCACCTTCCCGGACCCGGCGGACCGGCCCCCGCTCCCGATCCCGGCCAAGCCGGGAGAGCCGGGCGAGGGACTCCCGTCGCTGCACGAGCACACAGAGAAGGCGTAGGCCACGGAGGAGGGGGAACGGGGCGGCCCCCGGACGGAATTGATCTACGTCCGGGGGCCGCAACGCCGCCAAGGGGTGTGGGGAACTGCGCGACCAGCCCCCGCTCACCCGCAGTCGGCCGACTACGCGTCCAACGAAGTCATCACGTGCTTGATCCGCGTGTAGTCCTCGAACCCGTACCCCGACAGGTCCTTGCCGTACCCGGACTTCTTGAAGCCGCCGTGCGGCATCTCCGCGACCAGCGGGATGTGCGTGTTGATCCACACGCATCCGAAGTCCAGCTTCTTGGACATCCGCATCGCACGCCCGTGGTCCTTGGTCCACACGGACGAGGCCAGCGCGTACTCCACGCCGTTGGCCCACTCCACGGCCTGGTCCTCGTCGGAGAAGGACTGGACGGTGATGACCGGTCCGAAGACCTCGTTCTGGATGATCTCGTCGTCCTGCTTCAGCCCGGACACGACCGTCGGCGCGTAGAAGTAGCCCTTCTCACCGACCTGGTGGCCGCCGGCCTCGACCTTGGCGTGGGCGGGCAGCCGCTCGATGAACCCGGAGACCTGCTTGAGCTGGTTGGGGTTGTTGAGGGGGCCGAAGAGCACGTCCTCGTCGTCCGGCTGGCCGGTCTTGGTGTCGGCGGCGGCCTTCGCGAGCGCCGCCACGAACTCGTCGTGGATGGAGGCCTGCACCAGCACGCGCGTGGCCGCCGTACAGTCCTGGCCCGCGTTGAAGAAGCCCGCCACGGAGATGTCCTCGACGGCCTTGGCGATGTCGGTGTCCTCGAAGACGACGACCGGCGCCTTGCCGCCCAGCTCCAGGTGGACCCGCTTGAGGTCCTTGGACGCGGACTCGGCGACGGACATGCCGGCGCGTACGGACCCGGTGATGGAGGCCATCGCGGGGATCGGGTGCTCGACCATGAGGCGGCCGGTGTCACGGTCACCGGTCACGACGTTGAAGACGCCCTTGGGCAGGATCGACCCGATGATCTCGGCGATGAGGACGGTCGAGGCCGGGGTGGTGTCGGACGGCTTCAGCACGACCGTGTTGCCCGCGGCGAGCGCCGGCGCGAACTTCCACACGGCCATCATCATCGGGTAGTTCCACGGCGCGACCTGGGCGCAGACGCCGACCGGCTCGCGGCGGATGATGGAGGTCATCCCCTCCATGTACTCGCCGGCCGAGCGGCCCTCCAGCATTCGCGCGGCACCCGCGAAGAACCGGATCTGGTCCACCATCGGCGGGATCTCCTCGGACCGCGTGAGCCCGATCGGCTTGCCGGTGTTCTCCACCTCGGCGGCGATGAGGTCCTCGGCCCGCTCCTCGAACGCGTCGGCGATCTTCAGGAGGGCCTTCTGGCGCTCGGCGGGGGTCGTGTCGCGCCAGGCGGGGAACGCGCGTGCGGCGGCCTCCATCGCGGCATCGACATCGGCCTGCCCGGACAGCGGCGCGGTCGCGTACGCCTCGCCCGTCGCGGGGTTGACCACCTCGGTGGTCCGTCCGTCGGCGGCGTCCCGGAACTCACCGTCGATGTAGTTGCGCAGACGACGCAGCTCGGTGCTCACTGCCGGCCTCCTGTGTCGGGTCGAACTGTCCATTGGTTGAGACACCCACCCTAATCGGCTTGCCCACGTTTTCAACACCCCCGCTCGCGCCGATTCTGCGAAATCCGCAGGTCTCAGACACGTAAACAACGAATTTCATCGCTACGGCCTTGCGGAAGTGTCGATACGTCGTGCACAGTGAGCTGGTGGCCAGTCGAAGCACAGACCCCAGGGACTCACGGGTCGTCCGCGAGTCCAGGAACGGCACTCCCCATCTGGATGCCGTGTCCCTCGCCATCATCGAGCAGCTCCAGGAGGACGCCGCCGGCCGTACGCCGCGATCGGCAAGGCCGTCGGCCTGTCGGAGGCGGCCGTGCGCCAGCGCGTCCAGAAGCTGCTCGACCAGGGCGTGATGCAGATCGTCGCCGTCACGGACCCGCTCACCGTGGGCTTCCGCCGGCAGGCGATGGTCGGCATCCATGTCGAGGGCGACGTCGAGTCCGTGGCCGACGCACTGACCTCCATGGCCGAGTGCGAGTACGTGGTGATGACCGCGGGCTCGTTCGACCTGATGGTGGAGATCGTCTGCGAGGACGACGACCACCTCCTTGAGGTCATCAACCGACGCATCCGCGCCATCCCCGGCGTGCGCTCCACCGAGAGCTTCGTTTACCTGAAGCTCAAGAAGCAGACCTACATGTGGGGAACCCGATAACCCGTGAGGACCCGATAACCGTGAGCACCAAGGACCTCAGCCAGACCGCGTACGACCACCTGTGGATGCACTTCACCCGCATGTCCTCGTACGAGAAGTCGCCCGTCCCCACCATCGTCCGGGGCGAGGGCACCCACATCTACGACGACAAGGGCAAGCGCTACCTGGACGGCCTCGCGGGCCTGTTCGTGGTCCAGGCCGGCCACGGCCGCACCGAGCTCGCCGAGACCGCCTTCAAGCAGGCGCAGGAGCTGGCGTTCTTCCCGGTGTGGTCCTACGCCCACCCGAAGGCCGTGGAGCTGGCCGAGCGCCTCGCCCACCACGCCCCGGGCGACCTCAACAAGGTCTTCTTCACCACCGGTGGCGGCGAGGCGGTCGAGACCGCCTGGAAGCTGGCCAAGCAGTACTTCAAGCTGGTCGGCAAGCCCACCAAGTACAAGGTCATCTCCCGCGCGTCGCCTACCACGGCACCCCGCAGGGCGCCCTGTCGATCACCGGCCTGCCGGCCTGAAGGCGCCCTTCGAGCCGCTGGTCCCCGGCGCGCACAAGGTGCCGAACACCAACATCTACCGCGCCCCGATCCACGGCGACGACCCCGAGGCCTACGGCCGCTGGGCCGCCGACCAGATCGAGCAGCAGATCCTCTTCGAGGGCCCCGACACGGTCGCCGCGGTCTTCCTGGAGCCGGTCCAGAACGCGGGCGGCTGCTTCCCGCCCCCGCCCGGCTACTTCCAGCGCGTCCGCGAGATCTGCGACCAGTACGACGTCCTGCTGGTCTCGGACGAGGTCATCTGCGCCTTCGGCCGCCTCGGCACGATGTTCGCCTGCGACAAGTTCGACTACGTCCCGGACATGATCACCTGCGCCAAGGGCATGACCTCGGGCTACTCCCCGATCGGCGCCTGCATCATCTCCGACCGCCTGGCCGAGCCGTTCTACAAGGGCGACAACACCTTCCTGCACGGCTACACCTTCGGCGGCCACCCGGTCTCCGCGGCCGTCGGCCTCGCCAACCTCGACCTGTTCGAGCGCGAGAACCTCAACCAGCACGTCCTCGACAACGAGGGCGCGTTCCGCTCGACCCTGGAGAAGCTGCACGACCTGCCGATCGTCGGCGACGTCCGCGGCAACGGCTTCTTCTACGGCATCGAGCTGGTGAAGGACAAGGCCACCAAGGAGTCCTTCAACGACGAGGAGACCGAGCGCGTGCTCTACGGCTTCCTGTCGAAGGCCCTGTTCGACAACGGCCTGTACTGCCGCGCCGACGACCGCGGTGACCCGGTCGTCCAGCTCGCCCCGCCGCTGATCTCCAACCAGGAGACCTTCGACGAGATCGAGCAGATCCTGCGCGCCACGCTCACCGAGGCGTGGACCAAGCTGTAAAGCCATCCGGCCGCGGCCCGGGGTGCACCCGTCCGAGTGACAAGGGTGCACCCCGGGCGCGTGCTGTCCGGGGTTTCCGCACCCGCTCCCTAGCGTGCCTGGTAACCGATCGGCCCTGTCTTCGTTCCCCCGCTCGGGGGATCAACGGCAGGGAAAACGGATCAGATACGAGGTGTACGCCCATGGAGGCCCCGCCCGACAACGACGTGCTCTGGGCCCGCGCCCTGCACTTCACGCACCCCGACGGCTCGCCCGCGCTCGGCGGCGTCTCGCTCGGCGTCCGCGAGGGCGAGATCCTCGCCGTGAGCGGCCCGCGCGGCAGCGGCAAGACGACGCTGCTCAGCTGCCTGTCGGGGCTGGTCCCGGCGCAGCGCGGCGAGGTCTGGTTCAACAGCGTGCCCGTGCACACGATGGGTCCGATGACCCGTGAGCGGCTGCGCCGCGACCGCTTCGGCTGGATCGACCCGGCCCCGGTCCTGGTCCCCGAGCTCAACGTCTGGGAGAACGCCGCCCTCCCCCTGATGCTGCGCGGCACCAGCCGCCGCCGGGCCAAGGTGGCCGCGCTGGAGTGGCTGGAGCGCCTCGACATCGGCGACAGATCCCGCAACCGCCCCCACGAACTGACCCAGCCGGAACGCCAGCGCGCCTGCATCGCCAGGGCTCTGGCCCCCGCCCCGACGGTCCTGTTCGCGGACGAACCGACGGCCCCCCTCCACCGCGCGGACCGCGCCCACGTCCTGCGCACCCTCACCACCGCGGCCCGCTCGCACGGCATCACGGTGGTCCTGGCGACCCATGACGCGGAGACGGCGGCGCTCGCCGACCGCACGGTCTCGCTGCTGGACGGCCGCCGGGTGAACACGGTCCACCTTCCCCCGGTCCAGGAAACGCAACCGGCAGGCCAGGGGGCCGCGTGCTCGCTCTCCGTCTGACCCGCGGCGCCCACCCGGCCGTCCACCTCCGCCGCCTGCTGGTCGCGACCGCCGCGGCGGGCACAGGCTTCCTCCTCCTCTGCACCCTCGGCTACGCGATGGCCCACCAGGACGACCCACGAGGCTCCCTCCTCCGCCTGGCCTGGTGCCTGACCCCGCTGGCCACCACGGTCTACTTCGCCCTCGCCGTGGCCCGCACCGACCCCGGCACCCGCCCCCGCCCCGGCCTGGCGGCGATCGGCCTGGGCCCGGCCCGCCTGATGGCCGTCTCGGCGGCGACGACAGCCCTGTCCTGCCTCCTGGGCTCGATGGTGGCCCTCCTCTTCTTCCTCCACCTCCGAGGCGACCTGACGGGCATGCCCTTCGACGGCGCAGGAGCGGACTTCCTGGCCCCGGAGCGGCCCCTGCCGTTGCCGGCGGCCCTGACCCTGCTGGGCCTGGTCCCGACCCTCGCATCCGTGACGGTGGCCTTGGCGATGCGCCCGAGGGACGACCGACCGAAGGGGACGGGGAGGTCGTACGGGAGGTTCGGCGCACGGGGAGCGGCGGCGGCCCGGGAGACGTTCGGCGCCTACGGCCGCTTCGGCGCACACCTTCACCGCCCGCCGTCTGCGGGCAGTGACGCCCCGCCGTCTGCCGGCAGTCGTGCCGCGCCGTCTGCGGGCAGTCGTGCCGCTGGGGCGGCACGGGTGGGCGCTGGGGGTCCCCCCTCTGGGGGAGGCACCCCGCAGGCGCGGGCAAGCGAGACGCCCCCTACAGCAACCCCCACGACGGAAAGCCAACTCGCCACCCTCCCCCCACCCCCTCAAGAGGCACCAAAGGGCCTCCCCTGGGGCATCGCAGTACTGGCCGCCGGCCTGGCCGTAGAGGCATACGCAGGCAAGCAACACACCACCCCCTCCCAGGCGGCCTCACCGGCGCAGCCCCCGCCACACTCATCGGCTGGCTCCTCACCGCAGTCGGCCTCGCGCTGGCCGGCCCCGGCCTCACCCACCTCTGCGGCCGCCTCCTCCAGTCCGCCCACCCCGGCGCCCTCCGCCTCCTCGCCGGCCGCGTCCTCATGGCGGAAGCCACCCGCATCGGCCGCCCCCTCGGCGTGGTCTGCGCGGTCGCCTCCGGCACGTACGCCATGACGACGCTCCACGACACGGCGGCGACCACCCCGGAGATCGGCCCCCTCACCACCCTCGGCCTGCTCCTGGTCACCGGCTGCACCCTCGCCACCCTCGCCACCGCGGCCGTGGAGGCGAAGCACGCCCGCGCCGACACCACCGCCGCTCTCCTGCGCCTCGGCGCCCCCACGACGATGCTCCGCAGCGCGGCCGCGTTGCGCGCGGGCGCGGTCCTGGCCCTGTTCGGCCCGCTCACCCTGATCGTGGCGGAGCTGGCGGCACTCCCCCTCACGCGCTGAGGAACTCGGCTGAAAAAACTCGTACGAAAAGATCTCCGGGCGCCGATGAGTTCCTGATCCGCCCCCGGTCTACCCACCGAACAGCACACACCCCGATGGGAGAGACCACGATGACCGCGAAGCCCTACCAGCAGATGATCTTCGTCAACCTGCCGGTGAACGACCTCGAAGCGTCCAAGAAGTTCTTCACGTCGCTCGGCTACACCCTCAACGAGCAGTTCAGCGACGACAACGCGGCCTCCGTGGTGATCAGCGACACGATCGTCGCGATGATGCTGACGAAGCCCTTCTACTCCACGTTCACCGACAAGGAGATCGCGGACGCCACGAAGACCAGCGAGGTGGCGATCTGTCTGAGCGCCGAGAGCCGCGCCGCGGTGGACGAGATGATCGACAAGGCCGTCGCCGCCGGCGGCACCGCCTCGGACAAGGTCCAGGACCTCGGCTTCATGTACGGCCGCGGATTCGACGACCTCGACGGGCACTCCTGGGAGATCGTGTGGATGGACCCGGCCGCGGTCCAGGGCTGAACCACCCTTTTCGAACGCCGTGTCTAGCATGGGCGGGTGCAGACGATGCCCGCCCATGCGGCCCACCACGACGACCGTGAGATCGAGACCCTCGACGACTTCGACGCGACGGTCTCGGCCCGCGGCACCCTCGCCGGTTTCCGTGTCCAGGCCGTCGATCTGACGGACCGCACAAGGCAGTTGCTCGCCACGGACACCACGGGCGCGGTCTTCCTCGGCTGCCCCATGCGGGAGGACGCGGCGGCCAAGGTCCGCGCGGACGGAGCGATGGTCTTCCCGCCCGTCCCGAACCTGCCGTTCAACCCGTACCGCGGTCTGCTCTACTCCCCCGACGAGTTGTTCGACGGCCTCGCCAAGGGATACGAGGAGACGCCGGACGCCCGCGCGTACGCCTGGTTCCAGCGGACCAAGGCGGACGGCGACATATTCGCCTCGATGCTCCGCTCGATCCACGACGACGCCGTCTCCGACGCCCTCGACGAACTCCTGCGCGGGACACGGGTGGTGGGCGTCATGGGCGGTCACGCGATGGCCCGGGGCACTCAGGCGTACGCCGGTGCCGCCCGGCTCGGCCGGGAGCTGACCCGGTCCGGCCTCACCGTCGCCACCGGCGGCGGCCCCGGCGCGATGGAGGCGGCGAACCTCGGCGCGTACGCCGCCCCGTACGACGACGACATGCTCACCGAGGCGCTCCGACTCCTCGCCGAGGCACCCGGGTTCACCCCGTCGATCACCGACTGGGCCGCCGCCGCCTTCGAAGTGCGGGCGCGCTGGCCGAAGGGCGGTACGTCCGTCGGCATCCCGACCTGGTTCTACGGCCACGAGCCGCCGAACCCGTTCGCGTCGCACATCGCCAAGTACTTCGCCAACGCCACCCGCGAGGACGGCCTGCTGGCCCGCTCGAACGCGGGCGTCGTGTTCCTGCCGGGCGCCGCCGGGACCGTACAGGAGATCTTCGACAACGCGACGCCCAACTACTACGAGTCACGCGGGGAACCGACGCCGATGGTGCTCGTCGACCGGGCGCACTGGACCGAGCGGCTGCCGGCCTGGCCCCTGCTGACGGCACTTGCGCGGGAACGCTCGATGGAGTCGCGAATCGCCCTGGTTGACCGAATCGAGGAGGCTCCGGCGGCGTTGAAACGTCTCGCTGGTTAATAAGCAGGTAAAGCCAACGTCCTGGATGCGCTTACACGTTGACACTACTTACGCCACACTTATAAACCTGTGAGCCTCCTGGGATTGGTGTTGTCGCATCCCGTGATGTTCCGTCACCACTCCGCCCACCCCCCGCAATTGCGCCTCCCGTAAGGACAAACGTGGCAGTTCTGTCCATATCTCGCCGTACCGTCGCCCGTTCCGTGCGCGTCCTCGGTGTCGCCACCGCAACCGCCGCGCTCGCGCTCGGTGCCGCCGGCAACGCGCTGGCGTGCAACATCAAGGAATTCTCCGCCGAAGCCAAGTGCGACGGCGACAAGGGTGTCATCACCGTCACCGACGTCGACAAGTCCGGCGTCGAGGCCACCGTCTCCGTGTACCTGGTGGAGAACAACGCCGACGTCCGCATGGTCGGCGAGAAGACGGTGAAGGGCTCCAAGGAGGGCACCACCATCACCTTCGACGAGGCCTGGCAGCCCAACGCGGAGTACCGCGTCCACGTGGTCGCCCTGCCCTACATCAAGGGTGACGACATCAGCCCGAACCTGACGACCCCGGCCACGGCCTGCAAGACCGAGGAGGAGTCCCCGACCCCGACGGCCACCCCGTCGCCGTCGGAGTCCACCCCGGCCGAGGAGGAGTCCGACAGCCCCGCCCCGTCGGCCTCCGAGAGCAGCACCGCCCCCGCGGACACGTCGAGCAACGCCCCGACCCCCGCGGCCGGTGAGTCCAACCTCGCCGAGACCGGCGCCAACTCCAACACGGGCATGATCGCGGGCATCGCGATCGCCCTGGTCGCCATCGGCGGCGGCGCGGTCTTCTTCGGCCTGCGTCGCCGTGGAGCGAGCAGCAGCCGATAAGCCCGGCACGCACACCGGTGTGGCCCGTCCTCCGTCAGGGGACGGGCCACACCCATGTCACCCTGGACAGCAAGCCTGCCGACCGGTCCCCGGACGCCTCATATGCCCGCCGATCAGCCCAGTACGACGATTTCGGCCGCGTCGAACTCCACCCCGACCGTGTCCCCCACCTCCGGCGCCGCCCGCAGCGCACACGCCGCCTCCAGCACCGGCGCGCCCCCCTCCGGCCGCAGCCGTACGGCGACATGCATGCCCTTGAAGGTGCGCGCGACGACGCAACAGCGCAACCCGGCGTCCACGAGCCGCACCCCCGCGGGCCGCACCAGCAGGCTCCGCGTCCCCTGGGGAGCCCCCTCGGGCACCGGCACCTTGCCCCACGGCGTGTCGGCGGCCTCCCCGGCCACCGTGCCCTCGACGACGTTCTCGAACCCGAGGAACCGCGCCACGAACTCGTCGGCGGGCCGCTGCCACACCTCGAGCGGTGTACCGGACTGAGCGATCCGCCCGTCCCGCATCACCACCACCCGGTCGGCGAGCGCGAACGCCTCCCCCTGGTCGTGCGTGACCGCCAGCACGGTCGTCCCCAACCGCCCGAACAGCTCCCGCAGTTCGACGACGAGCCGCTCCCGCAGCGAACGGTCCAACTGCCCGAGCGGCTCGTCCAGCATCAGCAACCGGGGCCGGGGCGCGAGCGCCCGCGCCAGCGCCACCCGCTGCTGCTCACCCCCGGAGAGCCCCGCGACGGCCCGCCCGGCGGCTCCGGGCAGCCCGACGAGGTCGAGCAACTCGCCCACCCGCTCGCCCTGTTCCCCCTTCGGGACCCCGTGCATCCGCAGCCCGAACGCCACGTTCGCGCCCACGTCCCGCTGCGGGAACAGCTGATGGTCCTGGAACATCAGCCCGACCCCGCGCTTGTGCGCGGCCACCCCCACCTGATCGCGCCCGTCCAGCGACACCCGACCGGCGTCGAGGTGTTGCAGCCCGGCCACCACCCGCAGCAGCGTCGACTTGCCGCTCCCGCTCGGCCCGAGCACACACACGATCTCGTGCTCGGCGACCGACAGGTCGACCCCGTCCAGGACGGCCCGCCCGCCGAAGCGAACCGTCGCGTCCTCCAGCGCCAGCAGCATCAGAACTCACCCGTCCGATCGGTCCGCAGCCGCTCCAGGACCAGCAGCGCCACCGCGCACACCACCATCAGAATCGTCGAAAGGGCCATCGCCTGCCCGTAGTTGAGGTCGCCGGCCCGCCCCAGCAGCCGCGCCACCGCGACCGGCAGCGTCGGGTTGTCGGGCCGCGCGATGAACACGGTCGCCCCGAACTCCCCCAGCGACACGGCGAAGGCGAAGCCCGCCGCGATCAGCAACGCCCGCCGCACCAGCGGCAGATCGACCTCCCGCCACACCCGCCAGGGTGACGCCCCGAGCACGGCCGCCGCCTCCCGCAGCCGCTGGTCCACCGCCCGCAGCACCGGCAGCATGGTCCGTACGACGAAGGGCACCCCGACCAGCGCCTGCGCGAGCGGCACCAGGATCCAGGAGGCCCGCAGATCCAGCGGGGGCTCGTCGAGGGCGATCAGGAACCCGAACCCCACGGTCACCGCGGACACCCCGAGCGGCAGCATCAGCAGCGCGTCGAAGCCCCGTACGAACCGCCCCGCGTCCCGTCGCGTGAGCGCCGCCGCGGCGAGCCCCCCGATCAGCACCGCGATGGCGGTGGCGGCGACGGCGTACTGAAGGGAGTTCCCGATCGCCTCGATCGGCGGCACCAGGAACACGCCCCCGTCGGCCGAGGTCAGCGCCCGGTAGTAGCCGAAGTCCGGTGCGTCGAGGGAGCGTTGCACGAGCACCGCGAGCGGCAGCACCAGCAGGACGGTGATCGTGGCCAGCACCCCGGCGAGGAGCGCCCACTGCCCGGCCCCGCGCGGCCGGCGGGCGGTCGTCTCGGGCGCGACGAGGCGCAGCACGCTCTCCCGGCGCCGTACGGTCCACGCGTGCACGGCGAGGATCGCGCCCACGGCCGCGAACTGCACCAGAGTCAGCACAGCGGCCGTACCGAGGTCGAAGATCTCCGAGGTCTGCCGGTAGATCTCCACTTCCAGTGTCGAGAAGGTCGGCCCGCCGAGGATCTGCACGACCCCGAAGGAGGTGAAGGTGAAGAGGAAGACCATGAGGGCGGCCGCGGCCACGGCCGGCGCGAGCGCGGGCAGCGTGACCTTCCGCCAGGCCCGCCACGAGGACGCGCCCAGCATCCGCGCGGCCTCCTCCTGCCGCGGGTCGAGTTGCCCCCACAGCCCGCCCACCGTCCGTACGACGACGGCGTAGTTGAAGAAGACGTGGGCGAGCAGGATCGCCCACACGGTGGTGTCGAGCCGTACGCCCCACAGCTCGTCGAGCAGCCCACCGCGCCCGACCAGTGCGAGGAACGCCGTACCGACGACCACCGTCGGCAGCACGAACGGGACCGTGACGACGGCCCGCAGGACCTGCTTGCCGGGGAAGTCGTAGCGGGCGAACACATACGCGCCCGGCAGCGCGACCGCGAGCGTCAGCGCGGTCGAGGCGAGCGCCTGCCAGGTGGTGAACCACAGCACGTGCCGGATGTCGGACTGCGCGAGCACGTCCGTGATCCGCCCGAACTGCCAGGTCCCGTCCGCCTTGAGCCCGCGCGCGACGATCGCGGCGACGGGCCAGGCGAAGAAGAGTCCGAAGAACGCGACGGGCACGGCCATGAGGCCGAGCCGCGTCACGCTGCCCCGGAAACGCGGGGTTACTTCAGTACGAGCGAGGTCCACGACTTGACCCAGTCGTCACGGTTGTCGGCGATCTTCGCCGGGTCCATGGTCTCGGGGTCCTTGGCGGCGGGACCGTACTTCGTGAACTCGGCGGGCACGGCGGCGCCCTCCACCACCGGGTAGACGAACATGTTGAGCGGCATGTCCTCCTGGTACTTCTTGGTCAGGAGGAAGTCGATGAGGGCCTTGCCGCCCGTGCTGTTCTTCGCGTTGCTCAGCAGTCCCGCGTACTCGACCTGCCGGAAGCAGGTGCCGTCGACGACACCGGTCGGCGCGGTCGAGGGCTTCGGGTCGGCGTAGATGACCTCGGCGGGCGGCGAGGAGGCGTACGAGACGACGAGCGGCCGGTCGGCCTTCGCCTTCTTGCCGCCGGCGGACCCGGAGAACTCCTCGTTGTAGGCCTGCTCCCAGCCGTCGACGACCTTGACGCCGTTGGCCTTGAGCTTGGTCCAGTACGCCTCCCAGCCGTCGTCGCCGTACTTGGCGGCGGTACCGAGCAGGAACCCGAGCCCCGGCGAGGAGGTGGAGGCGTTCTCGGTGACGAGGAGGTCCTTGTAGGCGGGCTTGACCAGGTCGTCGTACGACGTGGGCGGCTGGAGCTTGTGCTTGCTGAACCAGGCCTTGTCGTAGTTGAGGCAGATGTCGCCGGTGTCGATGGGCGTGACCTTGTCCCCGTCGACCCGGTAGCCGGGCTTGATGGTGTCGGCGGCCTTGGCCTCGTACGACTGGAACAGTCCGTTGTCGAGCGCCCGGGACAGCAGGGTGTTGTCGACGCCGAAGAAGACGTCGCCCTGCGGGTTGTCCTTGGTCAGGATCGCCTTGTTGACGGCCTGCCCGGCGTCGCCGTCCTCCAGGACCTTGACCTTGTAGCCGGACTCCTTCTCGAAGGCGGCGAGGACGCTCTTGGAGACGGCCCACGAGTTGTGGCTGACGAGCGTGACGGTCTTGGACTCGCTCTGGGAGCCGCCCTCGTCGGACGACCCGCACGCGGACAGCGCGACCAGGCCGAGGCCGACGACGACAGCACAGTACTTCTTGCTACTCACGGTGATGACCGAACTTCCTACCCAGAATGACCTGGGCGAGGTTCAGAGGGTCTGCGGCCCGACGGCCGCACTCTCAGCGCTGTGGCGCTCCCCTGTCGGATAGATATATGAAGTTAGGTATACGAAGGTGTTCTTGCGACGGTCAGACTACCGTTCGCCGGCCGCGAGCTGACCGCAGGCCCCGTCGATCTCCTGGCCACGGGTGTCCCGGACGGTCACCGGCACGCCGTGCGCGGCGATGGCCTCGACGAAGGCCTTCTCGTCCTCGGGCCGCGAGGCGGTCCACTTCGAGCCCGGGGTCGGGTTGAGCGGGATGAGATTGACGTGCACGGGCTTGCCGCGCAGCAGCCGCCCGAGCCGGTCCCCACGCCATGCCTGGTCGTTGATGTCCCGGATGAGCGCGTACTCGATCGACAGCCGCCGCCCGGACTTCTCGACGTACTCGAACCCGGCGTCGAGCACCTCGCGCACCTTCCAGCGCGTGTTCACGGGGACGAGGGTGTCGCGCAGCTCGTCATCGGGAGCGTGCAGCGAGATGGCGAGCCGGCACTTGAACCCTTCGTCGGCGAACCGGTGAATGGCCGGCACCAGCCCGACCGTCGAGACGGTGATACCCCGCTGCGACAGCCCGAGCCCGTCCGGAGCCGGATCGGTCAGCGCACGGATCGACTGCACGACCCGCTTGTAGTTGGCGAGGGGCTCGCCCATGCCCATGAAGACGATGTTGGAGAGCCGCGCGGGCCCACCGGGCACCTCCCCGTCCCGGAGCGCGCGCATCCCGTCGACGATCTGATGGACGATCTCGGCGGTGGACAGGTTCCGGTCCAGCCCCGCCTGCCCGGTGGCGCAGAAGGGGCAGTTCATCCCACACCCGGCCTGCGACGAGATGCACATCGTGACCCGGTCGGGATACCGCATCAGCACCGACTCGACGAGCGTCCCGTCGAACAGCCGCCACAGCGTCTTGCGCGTGGTCCCCTGGTCGGTCGACAGGTGCCGGACGACGGTCATCAGCTCAGGAAGCAGCGCCTCCTGCAGCTTGCCGCGAGCGCCGGCCGGAATGTCCGTCCACTGCTCCGGGTCGTGCGCGTACCGCGCGAAGTAGTGCTGCGAGAGCTGCTTGGCACGAAACGGCTTCTCACCGATCTCGGCCACGACATCCTTGCGCTCGGCAGGAGTGAGATCGGCAAGGTGCCGCGGCGGCTTCTTGGCTCCGCGCGGGGCGACGAAAGTGAGTTCTCCGGGCTTAGGCATGGCTGTACCAGTGTCGCAGATCGAACGGAGTGACTCCTGCCCCCGCCCGTCACCGAGGGTGACCGATGATTTCCCCACGCGGGACGGGTCTTCCTGCCGTACGTTCCCGACGTTCCCGTCCGCCAGCCACCGGAAGTGATGACAATGCCGTACGCCAAGGTCAACGGCCTGGAGATGTACTACGAGATCCACGGCGCCGCCCACGCCGACCGCCGCCCGCTGGTGCTGCTGCACGGCGGCGTCACCACCATCGGGCTGTCCTTCGGCGCCGTACTGCCCGCCTTGGCGGCGGAGCGCCAGGTCATCGCCCCGGAGCTCCAGGGGCACGGCCACACGGCCGACACGGACCGCGCCCTGACCGTCCCGCACCTCGCCTCCGACGTCGTGGCCCTGCTCGACGAGCTCGGCGTCCCGCAGGCCGACCTCCTCGGCTACAGCCTCGGCGGGCTGACCGCGCTGGAGATCGCGGTACGGCATCCCGACCGCGTCGGCCGGCTGGTCGTGGTCTCCGCCCAGTACAGCCAGGACGGCGTACGGGAGGAGATCCGCACCCCCGACTACAGCTCCCCGCTGCTGCCGACGCAGGCCGACTTCCAGGACATGGCCGACGCGTACGCCGCCGTCGCCCCGTATCCCGAGCGCTTCCAGGACTTCCTCGGCAAGGTCTCGGCGGCCGCCCAGGCGCCGCTGCCCTGGACCGCGGACGACCTGCGCGGTCTGACGGCGCCCACGCTGCTGCTGATCGGCGACCGCGACTTCGTGCACGTCGAGCACGCGGCCGAGATGCAGCGCCTGATCCCCGACGCCCGACTGGCCGTGCTGCCCGGCACCACGCACATGACGGTCCTGCGGCGGCCGCCCGTGGTGCTGCCGCTGCTGGAGGACTTCCTGACCGCGCCGTCCGCGCGGTCCTAGCCGGTCGGCCGCTCCAGGCACTCCTTGAGCAGCTGCTCGTCCCGCGGGAGTTCCTTGCGGACCTGCGGGCGGACCACGAGGGGGACCAGCGCCCTGCCGAGCCCGTGCCCCTCGAAGTCGATCTCTATCGTCACGCGGGACCTCCGCCCGTCGTCGAGCGGTTCGATCTCACCGTGGGTACGGGGCCGGACGGGCCCGGAGATCCCGTGCAGGTCCCAGCTGTGCGGAGGGTCGAGCTCGTCGAACTCGACGGTCATCGGGACCTGGCGGTTCCCGATCCGCCGGGTGACCCGGACCCGGGAGCCGGCATGGATCGGCCCCTCCTCAAGTGGCTCCGCCTTGACGGCGCTCAGCTGCCATTCCGGCAGATGGGAGGGGTCGGTGATGTACGCGTAGACGTCTTCGGGACTGCGGTCGACGTCGATCACTTCACGGATGGCGGGCATGACGCCCTCCTTCCAGGGCGATCCCCTTCGAGGGCTTACAGGGAAATCGTCCCACCGGACCGCCCCCGAGAACAGCAGAAGCCCCCGCCTCAGCGGGGGCTTCCCCAGTCATCCGTACGCGGGTCGGCGTCCGTCTGTACGCCGGTCAGCCAGAGCCCACGAACAGCACCAGCAGCAGCCACACGACAGGAGCCGTCGGCAACAGCGAGTCCAGCCGGTCCATGATGCCCCCGTGCCCCGGCAGCAGCGTGCCCATGTCCTTGATGCCGAGGTCGCGCTTGATCATCGACTCGCCGAGGTCACCGAGCGTCGCGCTCGCCGCCACCGCGAGGCCCAGCAGCAGCCCCTGCCACCAGGTGCCGTCGTCGATCAGGAACTGCATGCACAGCGCGCCCGCCACCATCGCGAAGGACACCGCGCCCAGCAGGCCCTCACGGGTCTTGCCGGGGCTGATGCGCGGCGCGAGCTTGTGCTTGCCGAAGCGCCAGCCGACGGCGTACGCCCCGGTGTCGCTGACGACCGTGAGGAGCAGGAACGTCAGCACCCGCTGCGGCCCGTCGTCGGCGGTGAGCATCATCGCGACGAACGTGGCCAGGAACGGGACGTAGAAGGCCGCGAAGACGCCCGCGGTGACGTCCTTCAGATAGCCCTCCGGCGGTTCGGTCATCCGCCAGACCAGCACCGCCAGCGCGGTGAGCGCCATCGCCACCCACGCGCCCTCGGCGTCCCGGACGTATCCGGCGACGACCATGGCCGCACCGCCGACCGCCAGCGGCACGAGGGGCGCCCTGATGCCCTTGCGCTCCTCCAGCCGCGAGGTCAGCTCCCACAGTCCGACGACCACGGCGACCGCTATCACGCCGACGAAGACGGCCTTGACGACGAAGAGCGAGGCGACGATGACCACACCGAGCCCGACGCCGACCCCTATGGCCGCGCCCAGGTCACGCCCCGCGCTCTTCTTCTGCGGCGCGGAAGCCGGCTGCGGGGCGTCGGGCATGGGCTCCGGATTCTGCGTCTGCGGCGCCGCCGCTCGGGGCTGCGCCGACGTGGTCTGGTCGCGGAACGTCCCGTCCCGGAACGTCTCGTCCCGGAACAAGGGGCCACTCAGCCGAGCGGCCCCCCGGTCGTCATCCTGGTCTCCGCCATACGCGGGTACGTCGGGCACGATGGGCATGGGGCGAGTCTGCTGCGCCTCAGGCGCATCGTACGCGGGACCCGCCGGGGCGGCCCCCTGGACAGGCCCCTGGTCGGTGGGCCCCCAGTACCCGGCGTGTGGCCCGGCCCCAGGCGGAGAGCCCCAGGAAGAGTCGTTCATCAGACTTCGAGGAGCTCCGCTTCCTTGTGCTTCAGAAGCTCGTCCACCTGGGCGACGTACTTGTGCGTCGCGTCGTCGAGCTCCTTCTCCGCACGGCGGCCCTCGTCCTCCCCGATCTCGCCGTCCTTGACGAGCTTGTCGATCGCGTCCTTGGCCTTGCGGCGGACCGAGCGGATGGACACGCGCGAGTCCTCCGCCTTGCCCTTGGCGACCTTGATGTAGTCGCGGCGGCGCTCCTCGGTGAGCTCGGGGAACACCACCCGGATGATGTTGCCGTCGTTGCTCGGGTTGACGCCCAGGTCCGAGTCACGGATGGCCTGCTCGATGTTGCGCAGGGCCGTCTTGTCGAACGGGGTCACCACCGCCATGCGCGGCTCCGGCACGGAGAACGAAGCCAGCTGGTTGATCGGCGTCGGCGCGCCGTAGTAGTCGGCCACGATCTTGTTGAACATCGCCGGGTGCGCACGGCCGGTGCGGATCGCGGCGAAGTCCTCCTTGGCGACCACGACGGCCTTCTCCATCTTCTCCTCGGCCTCGAGGAGGGTCTCTTCGATCACCACTTGCTCCTGCGTGTCTTGAGTAGGCCCGGCTGCTGTTCCGTTGCGTGGAGGCGGCGGCCGGCTGCGTCGCGTCTTCTTCCTGCACGGTTCCCGACCGGCAGGACATTGTCCATCCCCCGGTCAGGGACGGTGTCCAACGGGGGTCAGTCCCGGCTGCCCTGGTCACCCACAAGCGTGCCGATCTTCTCACCCTTGACGGCGCGGGCGATATTGCCCTCCGTCAGAAGCTCGAAGACGAGGATCGGGAGCTTGTTGTCGCGGCACAGCGTGATGGCGGTGGCGTCGGCGACCTTGAGGTCGCGGGTGATGACCTCGCCGTAGCCGAGCGAGTCGAACTTGACCGCGTCGGGGTTTTTCTTGGGGTCGGAGTCGTAGACCCCGTCCACGCCGTTCTTGCCCATGAGGAGCGCCTCGGCGTCGATCTCCAGGGCGCGCTGGGCGGCGGTGGTGTCGGTGGAGAAGTACGGCATGCCCATACCGGCGCCGAAGATGACCACGCGGCCCTTCTCCAGGTGGCGCACGGCGCGCAGCGGGATGTACGGCTCGGCGACCTGGCCCATGGTGATGGCGGTCTGCACGCGGGAGTCGATGCCCTCCTTCTCCAGGAAGTCCTGGAGGGCGAGGCAGTTCATCACGGTGCCGAGCATGCCCATGTAGTCGGAGCGGGCGCGGTCCATGCCGCGCTGCTGGAGTTCGGCGCCGCGGAAGAAGTTGCCGCCGCCGATGACGACCGCGATCTCCGCGCCGTCGCGCACGACGGCCGCGATCTCGCGGGCGATCTTGTGCACCACGTCCGGGTCCACGCCCAGGCCCCCGCCACCGGAGAAGGCCTCTCCGGACAGCTTCAGCAGAAACCGGCCGCTCACTTTGCCGTCGTCGCTCTTCTGGGCCTTGGTGGTCATCGGAATCTCGCCTCTTTCAAGGGGTCGCACATACGAAGAAGGCCATTGCCGATGGGAACTGGTTCGCATCCCATGCGCGGCAATGGCCTCCTCGTCAGATCTGCTGTCGTCCGCCACGCGCGTGCGTGACGGCGTACCGGACGACTGCCTACGACCCTATCGGGGTCGGGCGTCGAACGCGGTACGGACTCAGATGCCGACCTTGATACGCGTGAAGCGCTTCAGGGTGACACCGGCCTCGTCCAGAACCTTCTGGACGGACTTCTTGTTGTCCAGCGCGTACGGCTGGCCGAGCAGCGTGGCGTCCTTGAAGAAGCCGTTGAGGCGACCCTCGACGATCTTCGGCAGGGCGGCCTCGGGCTTGCCCTCGGCGCGGGTGGTCTCCTCGGCGACGCGGCGCTCGGACTCGACGACCTCGGCCGGCACGTCCTCCTTGGAGAGGTACTTCGGCGCGAAGGCGGCGATGTGCTGGGCGACACCCTTGGCCAGCTCGGCGTCGGCCTTGTCCAGCTCGACCAGGACACCGATCTGCGGGGGCAGGTCGGGCATGGTGCGGTGCATGTAGGCGAAGACGAAGCCGTCGGCGAACTGCGCGAAGCGGTCCAGGACGATCTTCTCGCCGAGGTTGGCGTTGGCCTCGTCCACGAACGCCTGGACGGTCTTGCCGGCCTCGATCTCGGAGGCGAGCAGGGCGTCGATGTCGGCTGGGGAGGTGGCGGCGACGTGCTGCGCGATCTGGTTGGCGACGGCCTGGAACTTCTCGCCCTTGGCGACGAAGTCCGTCTCGCACTTCAGCTCGACCAGGACACCGGAGGTGTTGTCGTCGGCGATGAGGGAGACCACGGCGCCGTTCTCGGCGGAGCGGCCCTCGCGCTTGGCGACGCCCTTCTGGCCCTTGATGCGAAGCGCCTCGACGGCCTTGTCGACGTTGCCCTCGGCCTCGTCCAGCGCCTTCTTGCAGTCCATCATGCCGGCGCCGGTGAGCTCACGGAGCTTCTTGACGTCGGCGGCGGTGTAGTTCGCCATGATTCCTGGAATCTCTCTCGAAGTCTGAAGATCTACGGGCCGACGGCGGGGGCTGGTGGGCCCCCGCCGTCAGAAGACCCGAAGGGGTGAGGGGTCAGGCCTGCTCGGCCTCGGCGGCCGGAGCCTCGGCCTCGGCAGCGGGGGCCTCGGCGGCAGGCGCCTCAGCCTCAGCGGCGGGAGCCTCGGCGGCCGGGGCCTCCTCGGCCTTCTTCTCGCCCTCGAGCAGGTCGCGCTCCCACGCGGCGAGCGGCTCGCCCGCACCCTTGTCACCCTTGTCGCCGGTGGCGACGCCGGAGCGGGCGATGAGGCCCTCGGCGACGGCGTCGGCGATCACGCGGGTGAGCAGGGTGACGGAGCGGATCGCGTCGTCGTTGCCCGGGATCTTGTAGTCGACCTCGTCGGGGTCGCAGTTGGTGTCGAGGATGGCGACGACCGGGATGTTGAGCTTCCGGGCCTCGCCGACCGCGATGTGCTCCTTCTTGGTGTCCACGATCCAGACGGCGCTGGGCACCTTCTGCATCTCGCGGATACCACCGAGGGTCTTCTCCAGCTTGGCCTTCTCGCGCGAGAGCACGAGAAGCTCCTTCTTGGTCAGACCGGAAGCGGCGACGTCCTCGAAGTCGATCTGCTCGAGCTCCTTGAGGCGCTGCAGACGCTTGTAGACGGTCGAGAAGTTGGTGAGCATGCCGCCCAGCCAGCGCTGGTTGACGTAGGGCATGCCGACGCGGGTGGCCTGCTCGGCGATGGCCTCCTGCGCCTGCTTCTTCGTGCCGACGAACATGACCGTGCCGCCGTGGGCGACGGTCTCCTTGACGAACTCGTAGGCGCGGTCGATGTACGACAGCGACTGGAGCAGGTCGATGATGTAGATGCCGTTGCGCTCGGTGAAGATGAAGCGCTTCATCTTCGGGTTCCAGCGACGGGTCTGGTGACCGAAGTGGACGCCGCTCTCCAGCAGCTCCCGCATCGTGACGACGGCCATGGCCGTTCTCCTTGGTTTCTCGGTTATGTCCTGACGCCCGGCACGCGCCGTGCCACGTACGCAGCTGCGTACGGGACCGAAAGACGCTGACATCGATGGCCACGAGAGCCCGATGTCGGGGCGTGCGAAGTCGACCCGGTGACCCGGATCGCCAGAAGAAGTGTACGGGACCCGCGGGGTACCGGGTGACGCCGCTGTCCACAACCGGGCGGTACTCCACAGCTCCCGGCCATGATCAGCCCTGCTCGGGCAGGGTTTCAGCCATGCGACACCTGCACAGCGCCCTCCTGCCCGCACTCCTGATCCCCTACCTGGCGCGCTTCGCCCCCATCCCGCCCCCGGCCTCCGCCTCCACCACGGCCCGCCTGCCCTGGCCGGTAGGCGGCGCACCGTCCTCGCCGGAACGCCCACCCCGTACGCCCGAGGCCACCAGGGCGTCGCCGTAGCATCGGGCACACCCGTACGGGTGGCCGCGGCCGGTCACCTTCGCGGGCCGCGTGGCCGGAAAGGGCGTGCTCTCGATCACCCTCACCGGCACAGGCCTGCGAACGACGTATGAACCGGTACGGGCGACGGTGAGAAAGGGCGAGGAGGTGACACCGGGCGAAGTGGTGGCCACGGTGGAGCCGACGGGCTCCCACTGCACGGCCACGTGCGTCCACTGGGGTCTGCGCAGCGGGGAGACCTACCTCGACCCGCTGTCCCTGTTGCCGCCGTGGCTATTGCGCAGGCCCCGTCAAGACTGCTGCCGGTGCTGGGAGTCCCTCTTCCCTAGCCCCCACCCCAGCTGCGGGCAGTCGTGCCGCTGGGGCGGAACGGGTGGGCGCAGGCGCACCCCGCAAGCGCGGCCAGCGACCACGCCCCCACCGCAGCCCTCGCCGGCCTCAGCCGCGAACCCCCGCAGCAAGCCCCACCGACCTCAGCCCCGAACCCCCCGCAGAGCCATCGTCACCGCAGCCTCAGTGATCGCCGCAGGATCCTCCGCCGCCCCCAGCTCGATCCGCCGCACAGCCGCATCCACCACCCCCTGCAGCAACATCGCCGCAAGCCGAGGCTCCCGAGTGCCCCACTCTCCTCCAGTGCCTCGCCGATCATCGCGACCAGCTCCCCGTGCGCGGCCCGGATCTTCTCCCGAGCCCCCGCATCGAGCTCACTCGCGGAAATGGCGACCACGGCCCGATGCCGCCGGTCCCCCACCAACGCCAGCTGCCGCCGCACATACGCCTCGACCTTGGCCTCGGCCCCCTCCGCCGCGCCCATCGCCGCGGCGACCTCCGCCGCCCAGACCGGGAAGTCGACCGCGCACAGCTCCTCGACGACCGCGGCCCGCGACCGGAAGTACTCGTACACGGACGACCGCGCCAGCCCCGTCCGCTCGGCGAGAGCCGGGAAGGTCAGCGCCTCCGTCCCACCCTCGGACAGCAACGACCGAGCCGCGTCCAGCAGGGCGGCTCGCTGCATCGACCGGTGCTCGGCCACGGAGGCCGCTCGAATCCTTGGCACGTCCACCACTGTACGGACGCACCGCCCCGGACGGGAGTCACTCACCACCACGACGGTTCATCCACCCAGGTCACCGACCGAAGCTCGCCAGTTTCGCCCGCAGTTGCAGCACCGATTTGGTGTGGATCTGGCTGACCCGACTCTCGGTCACACCCAGCACGTTCCCGATCTCCGCGAGGGTCAGCCCCTCGTAGTAGTAGAGCGTGACCACGGTCTTCTCCCGCTCGGGCAGCGTGTTGATCGCCCGCGCCAGGAACCGCCGCAGCTCCCGGTCCTCGGCCACCTCCACCGGGTTGTCGGCGGCGGTGTCCTCCAGCGTGTCCATCAGACTCAGCCGGTCGCCGCCCTCGCCCCCGACATGCAGCAGCTCCTCCAGCGCGACCACGTTGGCCAGCGACAACTGACTGAAGACCGCGTGGAGTTCGTCCACGGCGATTCCCATCTCGGCCGCCACCTCGCCCTCGCTGGGCGTCCGCCGCAGCCGCGCCTCCAGCGTCGCGTACGCCCGCTCGACGTTGCGCGCCTTCTGCCGCACCGACCGCGGAATCCAGTCCAGCGCCCGCAGCTCGTCGATCATCGCGCCCCGGATCCGGGTGATCGCGTATGTCTCGAACTTGATCTCCCGGTCGACGTCGAACTTCTCGATCGCGTCGATGAGCCCGAAGACACCGGAAGAGACGAAGTCGGCCTGCTCCACGTTGGGCGGCAGCCCCACGCTCACCCGGCCCGCCACGTACTTCACGAGCGGCGAGTAGTGCAGGATCAGCTGCTCCCGCAGCCGTTCGTCCCCCGTCGCCTTGTACGACCGCCACAGCTCGTCGAGCGTCGAGGGAGCGGGGGGCCGCACGCTGCCACCGTCCCGGGCGGCTGGGGGGACCGCCGCCCGGTCGGACCCGGAGGTGTGCTGGGGCATTCGTCGCCTTGTGCCGTTCTGCCGTGAAGTGGGGATGGCTGGGTGACCTGTCGGTCTGATGCTGATCTGGAATCTCTGAGGTGGATCTGCTGTCTCTGAGGTGGATCTGTGGTCGAGTCGCCGTTCCGTGCCGGAATCCCCGTGAGCGTAGCGTGACTGGAGTGTCGCGGTGTGCGAAGGAGCGGCCCCGAGCCGTGCGCAGATACGTTCCTCTCGACGCCCCGCCGAGTCACGCCGACGACTCAGCGTGACCACGGGGAAACTCCAACTGCGGGAATTCCCAAGGCTGTAGGGGTTCCCCCGGACGGCCGAACACGCTCGGTCAACTCGGACCGCGACCACCACGGACGGAGATCATCGCCTGGCGTGTCAACTTCCAGCCGTCGCCGTGTCGTTCGACGTAACCAAGTGATCGGAGCTCGTACAGTCTCGCGACCGCCTCGTCCTGAGTCGTCTGCGCGCCGCGCCCGACCTCGGCAGCGGTCGCCGTACGGCGTGCGGGCAGCGCGTCGAGGACTCTGCGCGCCCCCGGTTCCAGCAGGTCGCGCGGCAGCACGGGCCCTCGCCGCTCCGGGGCGAGCTCTCCCATCTCACCGACCACCTCGACGACTTCCTCGGCGTCGGTGACGAGTTCGGCGTCGCCGCGCAGCAGTTCGTGCACCCCGGCGGAGAGACCGCTGGTGGCCGGCCCGGGCACGCCCATGGTGTGCCGCCCGAGCCGTTGCGCGGCGCGCGCGGTGACGAGCGAGCCGCTGCGGTACGCGGCTTCGACGACGACGGTCCCTCTGGTCAGCGCGGCGATGACGCGGTTGCGCAGCACGAACCTGCTGGGAGTCGGGTGGTCGCCCGGCGGCAACTCCCCCACCACCAGCCCCTGTTCCGCGATCCTGGTGATCAACTCGGTGTGCCCGCGCGGATAGGGCCGGTCGACGCCGCAGGCCAGCACGGCGACGGTGGCGCCGCCGGCGCCCAGCGCCCCTCTGTGGGCGGCCCCGTCGACGCCGTACGCGCCGCCGGACACCACCACCCACCCGCGCTCGGCGAGCCCGGCGGCGAGGGTGGCCGCCATGTGGGCGCCGTACTCGGTACAAGCGCGGGCCCCCACCACGGCGACGGACCGCAGGGCCCACATCCGCAGACTGGGCCGCCCCCGCACCCACAGCCCGAGCGGCCTGGCATCCCCCAGATCGTCCAGCTGTCCAGGCCACTCGCCGTCCCCCGGGCACACGAACCGCACCCCGGCCTCGGCGGCGACCGTGAGATCCCGCCGTGGATCGGCCTCCCCCGGCCCGAGCCACCAGCCCGCCCCACCGCTTCCCGCTCACCCCGGGCAACACCTCCCGCCCGTTCCGCAGCCTCCGAGCCACCTCCCCCACCCCGAACTCCCGCACCCACCGCCCGGCGACCTCGTCACCGGGTTCGATGACCCGGGCGAGGAAGACCCGGGCGAGCACTTCGCCGTCCATCACCTGCCGATCCCTTCCAGGACGGCGCCGCGCCGGACACCGGTGCGCAGTTCGAGGGCCCAGTTCACGTCGTTCGCCGAGGGCCGGTCACGGCCGCCCAGGTCGGCCACCGTCCAAGCGACGCGCAGCACCCTGTCCAGGCCACGAGCCGACAGCAGCCCCCGGTCCAGGTCCTCCTCGGCCTTGCGCAGGGCTCCGGACTGCACATGCCACCGGGTGCGCAGTTCATGACCCGGGACCTCACTGTTCGTACGCCACGGTGTGCCTTCGTAGCGCCTGGCCGCGCGTTCCCGAGCGGCCTTCACGCGCTCGGCGACGGTGGCTGTCGTCTCGGCCCCGGAGTGGAGCCGGAGGAGTTCGGCCCGGGCCACCGGCTCCACGGTCACCCGCAGGTCCACGCGGTCCATCAAGGGCCCGGACAGACGGGCTCGGTAGCGCTTGATCGAGGACGGCCTGCACTCACAGATGTCGTCTCCGCGTCCGTGTCGGCCACAGGGGCACGGATTGGCCGCCAGGACCATCAGGAACTTGGCCGGCATCCGCAGCATGCCTGCGGCGCGGGCAACCACGACATGACCCGATTCCAGCGGCTGTCGCAGGGAGTCCAGGACGCTGCTGTGGAACTCTGCGGCTTCATCGAGGAAAAGAACTCCGTGGTGAGCCAGGGAGACGGCTCCCGGCCGCGGAAACCCGTTCCCTCCCCCGACCAGTGAGGCCATGGTCGCGGAATGGTGCGGCGCACAGTAGGGCGACCTGTCGACGAGCGGGTGGCCAGGTGGCAGTACACCGGCCACTGAATGGACGGCGGTCACCTCCAAGGACTCCTGCCGACTCAGCTCGGGCAGGAGTCCGGGCAGTCGCTCGGCCAGCATGGTCTTACCGGCTCCCGGCGGTCCCTTGAAGAAGACGTGATGCCTCCCCGCGGCGGCCACCTCCAGCGCCGACCGGGCCAGATGCTGCCCGGCCACGTCCGCCAGGTCGGGCTGATGCCCACCGGAGACGATGCCCGTCCCCAACCCGGTGCCCGGGAGGGCCAGACCGGCGAGGAAGGGGTCGGGGCGGATCTCCCCCGGGACGGGCTCTTCGTCGGGCACCGGCTCGTCGGTGAGAACCGCGATGAGCTGGCGCAGGCTGCGTACCCCCAGCACCGAGACACCCGGCACCAGCGAGGCCTCCGGCACGGCACACTCAGGCACGACCACCTGTTCGTATCCCGCGTCCGCCGCCGCAAGCACGGCGGGCAGCACTCCGCGCACCGGCCGCACCCGCCCATCAAGCCCCAGCTCCCCGATCATGACGATGTCCGCCAGCACCCTGGGATCGATCCGCTCGGCCGCCCCCAGCACCGCCGCGGCGACGGCGAGATCGAACCCGCTCCCGCTCTTCGGCACCGACGCCGGACTCAACCCCACCGTCAGCTTCTTCGCCGGCCACGCCGCGCCCGAGTTGACCACCGCGGCCCGCACCCGGTCCTTGCTCTCCGTCAGGCTCTTGTCCGGCAGTCCCACCAGCGTGAACGCCGCGACCCCGGGCTCAAGATCCGCCTGGACCTCCACCACCACGCCCTCGACGCCCACCAGGGCCACCGAGCACGTCCGCGCGAACCCCATCTCAGGCCACCCCCCGCGCATGCTCGACGACGGGCGCGCCGCGCTCCGGCAGGAGTACGCCGACCAGGTCGATGCGGACGCCACCCGGTGGCGCCCCGCCATGCGCGTGGATCCAGCATTCGGCGAGGCCCCGCAGGCGCTCCGCCTTCTCGGGGGTCACCGCGGCCATCGGGTGCTCGAAGGCACCCGCCCGCCGTGTCTTGACCTCGCAGACGACCAGGACCTCTCCGTCCCGCGCCACGATGTCGATCTCACCGGTCCTGCCACAGCGCCAGTTGCGCTCCAGGACGGTCATCCCGGCCTCCGCCAGCCGCCGCGCGGCCAGCGTCTCGCCGTACTTGCCGAGTGCACTGCGTGCGTTCATGTCGGCACCACCTCCGGCGCCAACGATCACGCAGCCGAGCCACCCTTGTTGATCTTGGTGGACGACCCGGCGGTTGTGGAAAACTCAGCCACCCACACGAGCGGCCCCACTACCGCCCTCACCCGCCCGGCAGCTCCAAGTCGCTCTTGTTGAGCTCCTCGATGTTCACGTCCTTGAACGTGAGCACGCGCACCTGTTTCACGAACCGAGCTGGCCGGTACATGTCCCAGACCCACGCGTCGGCCATCGAGACCTCGAAGAACACCTCACCCTGGACCGAGTGCACCTGCATCTCGTAGTCGTTGGTGAGATAGAAGCGCCGCTCGGTCTCGATCACGTACTTGAACAGACCGACGACATCGCGGTACTCCCGATAGAGCTTCAGCTCCATCTCGGTCTCGTACTTCTCGAGGTCCTCGGCGCTCATGGCATGTTCCCCTTCAGCCGTGCGATCCCCCCATTGTGCGCCAGTCCCGTCAGCCCCTAGACGATTTCGGTGTCCAGGGTCACGGGCCCGGCCGGGGGACCTTCGTCGAGCAGCCTGCGGAGCAGCTCGGCGAGTCTGGTCGGATACACCGTCTCATGTGCCCGGGTCAGTTCCTGACACGTCCACCAGCGCGCTCCGGCGACGCTGCGCCGTTCCAGATCGGTGAGCGCCGTCGCCGCCGTCGCCGTCTGGGTCGTCCGGGCCAGGAAGTACCACTCGTCCTGGTCCCAGCGGCGCCCCGCGAACGGGAAGGAGCACATCCGCCGCCACAGCACCGGCCCGAGCTCGACCTCGGTGATTCCGGTCTCCTCGGCGAGTTCCCTGAGAGCGGCCTCTTCACGAGTCTCCTCGCCCTCGACTCCGCCACCGGGCGTGAACCACCAGTCGTCGCTCGGATCGTCCGGCTCATGGCCGTGCAGGAGCAGGATGCGGTCGTCGGGGTCGAGCAGCACCACTCTGGCGACCTTGCGCAGTCCGCCCTCGTAGGTGTCCGCCGCGGCCTCAGCGCGCACCCACGGGCTCCGTCCGGCTCTGCGCGGCGCGCCGCTTGCCCAGCCGCTTGGCGATCGGCCCGTAGGCGCCACCGCCGAGCACGAGCACCGCGCCGCCGATGATCAGGGCGGTGATCGTCCGCAGCGGTCCCGGCGAGGACAGGGCACCGAGCTCCTTGAAGCCGCTCGGCTCCTTCAGCATGCCGTCCATGGGCCAGACCACGGCGTCGACGCGGGCGGTCACGGCGCTCACCGCGACCGTGCCGCTCGCCGCGTCCGTGAGGTGCGCGGAGGAGTCCAGGGAGCCCTGCCGCTCGTCACCGAGCAGGAACAGCCGGCCCTTGGGGACGGTCACCTCGGGGATGTTCTTCCACTCGGCCAGGCTGTCCTTGGGCAGATACGGTTCGTCGATCTGCTTGCCGTTGACGGTGAGCTTGCCCTTCGTGCAGCAGGAGACGGTGTCCCCGCCGACCGCGACCACGCGCTTGACCACGGGGGCGTTGCTCACCCAGGTCTTGTCGGTGAAGACGACCACGTCACCCCGGCGGATGTCGCCGCCGTCGATGCGCTGCGCCAGCACCCGGTCGCCGGCGTCGATGGTGGGCGCCATCGAGCTGGTGGGCACGGTGTAGGGCCGGTAGACCACCGCTCCCCAGGCGAACCCGCCCAGGAACAGCACCAGGCCCAGCGTGACGGCCAGCCCGGACAGTCGCTGTCCGGTCCGGCTGCCCACCGGGCCCGTGTCGGTGCCACCGCTGCGCGGGGCCGTACGTGTCGTGCTCTCGCCACCCATGGGTCCGCACCCTACCCGGCGGTACCGGAACCGGTCAGCCCCCTTCGGGGACCGAGGTCACCGGCTCCGTAAAGGTTTGCCCAGGCCAACCCGTCAGCCTCTGCGAGCGGCTTCAGCGCGTCTCCACCGGCGCGATCCGGCGCCGCCGCCACAGCACCACCGGGACCGCGCCCGCGAGCGCCAGCCCCTGCGGGGCCACCGTCAGCGCGGTGGACGCCGAGGACTGGGTGTTCAGGCCGTCCTGGTCGAAGGTGTCCGGGACCGGCAGGGTGCCCCAGCGGTTGATCGGCCAGGCCTTCACGATGGCCCGTCCGACGACCTCGTCGACCGGGACCATGCCGTGGTACTTGTCGTCCTGGTTGTAACGCGAGTCGCGCGAGTTCTGGCGGTGGTCGCCCATGACCCAGATGAAGCCCTTGGGCACCTTCACCTTGAACTGGCCGCCCATGTCGTCGACCGTGCAGGGGGTGTTGCCGGCGTAGACGTAGTCGCTCTCGCTCAGCGCCTTGCCGTTGACCTTCACCGGGCCGGTGCCCTTGCACTCGACGGTGTCGCCGCCGACGCCGATGACCCGCTTGATGAGGTCCTTCTCCTCGGCGGACGGCATCAGACCGATCCAGCTGAGGAACGTCTGGACGGCGTTCGGCTCGGCGGTCGGTTCGCCCGCCAGCCACTGGGTCGGGTCGTGGAAGACGACGACCTCACCGCGCTCGGGCTCGGAGCCGAACCACGGTGTCAGCTTGTCGACGAGGACCCGGTCACCCTGCTGGAGGGTGTTCTGCATCGAGTCGGACGGGATCGAGAACGCCTGCACCAGAAACGTCTTGATCAGCAGCGCCAGCACGAGCGCGATACCGATCAGGATCGGCAGTTCCTTCCAGAAGGAACGTGGCTTCTTCGGCGCGGGCTTCGACTCCTCCTGGCCCTCGTCGGTCCTGGTCCCGTCCCCGTCTCCACCGGAGCCGTCGTTCGAGGTCACGACGCTGTCCGCGGCCGGGTCGGCCGCGTCCACGGGGCGTCCGCGGTGCTCCTCGCCGTCGTGTCCGGACCGTGCGCCAACCGCCACATCCCCCACGCCAACTCCTTACTCTGTGCCGCCGCCTGCCCATGACACGGTGCAGGCCCACCACTCCCATAACGAGCGGGAGTTCCGCAGGGCTCGGGAGTTGGACAGGTCCATTCGGATCGTCGGAGGCAACCCTATGCGACAGCGAGGGAGCAGCGGTCGACCCGGTCGCCGAGTCGGACACGGAAGCGTAGGTTTTCGGTTCCTTCAAGGTGGTCCAGTGCCCCAGGGGCCAGGCGATGACCATCGCCCGGCCCACGACCGAGTCCTCGGAGACCGTGCCGCCGTAGTCGGTGTCCTGATGCACGCGTGAGTCGGCCGAATTGGCCCGGTGGTCACCCATCACCCACAACCGCCCCTGGGGGACCGTGATGTCGAACTGCTGCGTGGAGGGCGCGTTGCCGGGATAGAGGTAGTCGCCCTCGGTGAGCGGGACGCCGTTGACGGTCACCCGCCCCTGCGCGTCACAGCACTTGACCCGGTCGCCGCCGACGCCGACGACGCGCTTGATGAGGTCCTTCTCGTTGTCGGACGGCAGCAGGCCGATGAAGGTGAGCCCTTCCTTGATCTGCTTGACGACGACGGGGTCCTGCTTCTTCACCGTCGTCTGCTCGTCCTTGAGCCAGCCGCCGGGGTCCTTGAAGACGACGACGTCCCCGCGCTGCGGCTTGGAGCCGAACCACGGGGTGAACTTGTCGACCAGGACCCGGTCGCCGATCCGGATCGTCTGCTCCATGGAGCCCGACGGGATCACGAAGGCCTGCACCAGGAAGGTCTTCAGCACCAGGGCTATGAGGACGGCGACACCGACGAGGAGCGGTATCTCCTTGACCGCGGAGCGCCTGCGGCGCCGCTTGACCTTGCGCTGGAGCTGGCGGCGCTCCGCGCGCGTACGACCGCCCGCGGGGCTGGCGGCGCGCCGGACGCCGGTGGGCAGCAGGTTGTCGGCGGCGCTGCCGGACACCCCGCGCGGTTTGCCGCGGTTACCCATGCGCACCGCCCGCGGCGGGCACGCGCGCGTAGGCGTCGGAAGGCGTGAGCCGGGTCCAGTGCGCGATCGGCCATACGATCCAGTCGGCGCGGCCGATGACGTCGCCGACCGGGATCATGCCGCCGCCGGGCGAGCCCAGATGGTCGCGGGAGTCGCTGGAGCGGCTGCGGTGGTCACCGAGGACGAAGAGCGTGCCGTCGGGCACGACGACGTCGAAGGGAACCGTCGACGAGCTGTCACCGGGGTACAGGAACGTCGACTCGTCGACCGACCGGCCGTTCACCTCGATCCTCCCCTTCTTGTCGCAGCAGACCACGTGGTCTCCCCCCACACCGACAACGCGCTTGATGTAGTCCGCATCCCCGAAATACCCGGATCCGTCGAACACGACCACATCTCCGCGCCGCGGTGCGGCACCGAAACGGTACGCCAACTTATTTACGAGAACCCGGTCCCCGATCCTCAATCCGTTTTCCATGGATCCGCTGGGAATCTGGAAGGGTTGCACCACGAAAGCGTTGAGGAGGAGCAAAAACACCAGGCAGATCAGCGCGCCGAGGGTGATCCGGCCGCCGGGGAGCCACTCGGTGATCCGTGACGGCAACGCGAAACGCGACCGTTCCTCCTGACCCCCTGTGTCCGAGGTCTCCTCGGAGTCGGAAGGGCGGGAGGAGCGGTCGCGCTCCGTCTGCTGTGCTTCGGTGTCCATCGGGGCCAGATGCTATCCGGCCCCTCTGTGGAGCCCCGAACGCGAGATCAGCTCTCGCGCTTCTCCTTGATCTTCGCGGCCTTGCCGCGCAGCTCACGCAGGTAGTACAGCTTCGCGCGACGGACGTCACCGCGGGTGACGAGCTCGATCTTCTCGACGATCGGGGTGTGCACCGGGAAGGTGCGCTCGACGCCGACGGAGAACGAGACCTTGCGGACCGTGAAGGTCTCGCGGACACCGGCGCCCTGGCGACGGATGACTACGCCCTTGAACTGCTGCACACGGGAGCGGTTGCCCTCGATGACGCGGACGTGGACGTTGACGGTGTCACCCGGGCGGAAGGCCGGGATGTCGCTGCGCAGCGACGCGCTGTCGACGGAGTCGAGCAGGTGAGACATTTCGTCTGCTTTCTTCGCCCATGCCACAGGTCATAGGCGGGAGATAGGTGTTTCCTGAGGATGCTGTCCGTGTCGGGGCGGGCGTCGTGTCCCCCTGTGGCAGGGGCGCACGCCGGACGACGCACAACAGCGACCTATTCTTCCACGTCGTCGACCCGACGCCAAAATCGGCCGTACGGCTCCCCCGCCGGGTCCGGTGCCCAGCCCAGGATGGAGAGCATCTCGCGGTCCTTCTTGTCGAAGGCCTTGGGGTCGCAGCGCTCGATCAGGTCGGGCCGGTTGGCGGTGGTGCGCTTGAGTGCCTCGTCGCGCCGCCAGCGGGCGATCTTGCCGTGGTGGCCGCTGAGCAGCGTCTCCGGGATCTCCCGGCCGCGCCAGGCGGGCGGCTTGGTGTAGACGGGGCCTTCCAGGAGGTTCGCCATCGCGCCGGGCGCGAAGGAGTCGTCCCGGTGCGACTCGGCGTTGCCGAGCACGCCGGGCAGCAGGCGCGCCACGGCCTCGGTGATCACCAGGACGGCCGCCTCACCGCCGGCGAGGACGTAGTCGCCGATGGAGACCTCGTAGACGGGCATCCGGGTGGCGTACTCGTCGATGACCCGGCGGTCGATGCCCTCGTAGCGGGCCGGCGTGAAGACCAGCCAGGGCCGCTCGGAGAGCTCGACGGCGAGTTCCTGGGTGAAGGGGCGTCCGCTGGGCGTGGGGACGAGGAGGGCGGGCGCGTGCGAGCCGGTCTCGTAGCCGTCGGCCAGCACCGTGTCCAGCGCGTCCCCCCAGGGCTCGGTCTTCATGACCATGCCGGGGCCGCCGCCGTACGGGGTGTCGTCGACGGTGTTGTGGCGGTCGTAGGTCCACTCGCGCAGATCGTGCACCTGGACGTTGAGCTGCCCACGCGCGCGTGCCTTGCCCACGAGGGAGACGTTCAGGGGTTCGAGGTACTCGGGGAAGATCGTGACGACGTCGAGTCTCATGCGCTGTCTTCCCTGGACGAGGCGATCTCGGCCTGGTCGTCGATCAGCCCGGGCGGCGGGGTGATGACCGCCTTCTGCTCCTCCAGGTCGATCTCCGTGACGATCTCCTCGACGAAGGGGATCATCACCTCGCTGCCGTCGGGACGCTCCACGATGAACAGGTCCTGCGAGGGCAGGTGCGAGATCTCGGTGATCCGGCCGACCTCCACGCCGTCGGCGGTGACCACGTCCAGGTCGATCAGCTGGTGGTCGTAGTACTCGTCCTCGTCCTCCGGCAGCTCCTCCGGGTCGACCTCGGCGATCAGGAGGGTGTTGCGCAAGGCCTCGGCCGCGGTGCGGTCCTTGACGCCCTCGAAGCGCAGGAGGAGCCGGCCGCTGTGCACCCGGCCGGTCTCGATGGTGAGGGGGCCGGTGGCGGAGGGATCGGTGAGCAGGACGGCACCGGGGGCGAGCCGGAGCTCCGGCTCGTCGGTGCGGACCTCCACGGTGACCTCGCCCTTGATGCCGTGAGCACGGCCGATGCGAGCGACTACGAGCTGCACTTTTCGAAGATCTCCTGATCGTACGTACGACTACGGGCCGGGGACGGCCCGAAGGCCCTCCCCGGCCCGAGCCGGTGCTGCGTTTGGCGTCAGCGGACGTGGTCCACGTCGACGAGGTCGACGCGGACGCCGCGACCGCCGATGGCGCCCACGACGGTGCGCAGAGCGCGTGCGGTGCGGCCGTTGCGGCCGATCACCTTGCCGAGGTCGTCGGGGTGGACCCGGACCTCGAGCACGCGTCCGCGGCGCAGGTTGCGGGATGCGACCTGCACATCGTCAGGGTTGTCGACGATGCCTTTCACGAGGTGCTCGAGAGCCTCCTCGAGCATGCTCAGGCCTCGGTCGACTCGGACTCGGCCGCGGCCTCGTCCTTCTTCTCAGCCTTCTTCTTCTGGGTGATGGCCTCACCCTTGCCCTCGTCGTCGCCGCCCAGGGCCTCGAACGAGGGGCGCGCCTTCTTCGGCTCGGCGACGAGCAGCGGAGCCGGGGCGGGCTCGCCCTTGAACTTCTGCCAGTCGCCGGTCTTCTTCAGGATGGCGAGCACGGGCTCGGTCGGCTGCGCGCCGACACCCAGCCAGTAGGCGACGCGCTCGGCGTCGACCTCGATGCGCGACGGGTTCTGCACCGGGTGGTACAGACCGATCTCCTCGATCGCACGGCCGTCACGACGGGTACGGGAGTCGGCGACGACGATGCGGTAGTGAGGCGAACGGATCTTGCCCAGACGCTTCAGCTTGATCTTGACTGCCACGGGAGTGGATTCTCCTGGTTTTGACGTGGTTGGGCACGGCGAGATTGCCGCGTGGGGTTGCGGTACCCGAGTGCCCGATGGACGCGTCAGCCGGAGGAGAGAGGGGTCCTGTGCGACTGTCGAGTACAGCTAGCCATTGTGCCACACCCCGCAGGTCGGGTTGGACCGAGGCCACCTCGGGGCATGCCTGACGGGCACCCGGCGGTCCGGGTGCCCGTCAGAGGCAACGCCACGACACCGGTTCCGGCACCCACGAGACGCCGGCACCGCGCGTGGCTAGGCCGCCCCGGCGACCTCCGGGATGCGGAACGGCTTGCCGCAGCCGCCGCACACGATCGGGGCCTGCGCCAGCACCGACGGGACGACCCGGACGTTGCGCCCGCAGTCGCAGACCGCCTTCACCCGCACGCCACCCCCCCGAGGAGCCGTGCCGGGCGGCCGGGCCGCGGAAGGTGCGGGAGGTGTCGGCGGAGGTGGCCGCCGTGTGCGCCTTCAGGGCGCGCTGGAGGCGGTCGATCGTCGGCCGGTAGCGGCGCTTCGCCTCGGGGTTGAGGGTGACCAGCGAGAAGCCGCTGCTCGGGTGCGGTTCCTCGGGGTGGTCCAGGCCCAGTTCCTCGGCGATCGCGAGGAATCTGCGGTTGTGGTAGCGGCCGGCGCGGGAGGTGTCACGGACGCCGCGGGCTGCGGCGATCCCATGGACTGCCTCATGGAGCAGTCGCTCGAAGGAGAGCTCGTGCCCGCACGCGGACGACGACTCTCCGATCAGGGACTCTGGCGCGGCGAGGTCGGGCAGCTCGGGGTGGTACCGCTGAATGTCGGCCCACGCCTGTGCCAGCTCGGCGGCGAGAACAGGTGGTGTCTGTGTCGTGCTCACGTAATGACAACGAGCCTGAGTGCCCCAGTGTTCCGATTCCGGGCCATCCCAAATAATTTGCACGTACCCGTCAGTTGCCGCTGATGCGTCCTGACGAGGGCGGGTGCGCTGATCTGCGGAGAAGCCTCACAGCTCCTACCAAGGCGGTACGTAGTCCGATATACGCACCGCCGCGTAGGCGATGTCCGCGCGTCGCGACGAGTGGGGTCCTCGGATGCGCAAGAGGCGTTTCGGTCGCTCTTCCGCCGGAAGGGCGCTACCTCAGTAAGCGCGTGCGACGCCCGCGACGTTACCCGGCTCCCCCTCGGCGTCCGGCACCGACCCGCCCTCGGCGACCAGACACCGTACGGTCACCGCGAACTCGGCCGGCCCGGCTGGTGCCTTTTCATGACGGGATCGTACGGGTCCAGGTTGCCGGCATGTGAAATCTCGCCACTGGCACGTTCAACCCGGAAGCCAGGCCCCACGACCCCTGGACGCCGGGACGGACGCGGAGTTTGCTGGCATTGCGGGGGAAGAGCGAGCGCACGTCACGGGGGCCACGGAAACGGACACAAGGGCAACTCTCGGCGGATTGGGGCGCTTTGATGACACCTACGCTCGTGCGGCAGCACCTGGCTCACGCGGCGGAGACACCCCGCGTGGACCCGGGGGCACGCGCGCGTGACTGGTCCGAGATCCAGGAGCGGATGCTCGTCCCGCTCTACGAGGCCGTCTACGAGCGACTCGATGTAGGACACGGCACCCGGCTGCTCGGCCTCGGCTGCGGCAGCGGGCTCGCCCTTCTGATGGCCGCCTCCAGAGGGGCCGCGGTCACCGGCGTCGACTCCTCCCGCCCCGAACGGCTGGCCCTGGCCCGGGAGCGGCTGCTTCCCGAGGCGCGGGGCACGGGCCCACGCGGGGCCACCCGGTTGGTCGACGGCACACCACAGGACGCGGCCGACGCGGAGACGCCCGCGTACACCCTGGTGACCGCTTTCGAGCCCATCGGATGTCTCGCGGGCGACTCGGAGGGGCTCGGCGAGCTGTTGCAGGCAGCGACCCCGCTCGCCGAGCGCGGGGCGCCCGTGGTGCTCGCCGGCTGGGGTCCGCCGGAACGCTGCACCACGTCGTCCGTGCTGCGGGTGGCCACGAAGCTGGCGGATCCGCTGCGCAGCGCGGGCAGTTGGCGCCCCGCTCTTCGCGACGACCTGGAGGAGGTCGCCCAGCGGGCGGGGCTGAAGCCGGACGGTTCCGGGCGGGTGGCCTGCCCGTTCGGGTACGCCGACCTGGACAGCGCGGTCAGGGGCCTGCTGTCGACCGGTCTCTTCGACGCGGCGATCTCCGCGACCGACCAGGCGCAGGTCGACAAGGAGGTGGCGGAGGCGCTCCATCCGTACCAGCGGCGGGACCGGACGGTGTGGATGCCGAACGTGTTCCGGTATCTCATCGCGCGCGTGCCGTGACCGACATGGCCTGAACCGGGCGCTGCGACGGGCGGAAGCCGCGCGGCTGGACCCGCGTGGACGCCTAGGCCTCGTCCTTGGTCAGCCGGGTGATCCCCGCGATGCGGTACGCGTCCGCCTCCTCCAGGGTCTCGTTCTCCAGGAGCGCCTCGGCGAGCGCGTCCAACCGGCCGCGGTGGTCGCGGAGTTTGCGGCAGGCCTCGTCGTAGCACTCGTCGACGATCCGGTGCATCTCGGCGTCGATGACGTCGAGGGTCTGCGGGGCTGCGGCCAGCCCGTAGGCCTGCTGGGCGTCGTTGGGGAGCGCGGACAGCCGGCCCACCCGTTCGCTCATGCCCCACCGGGCCACCATGCCGCGCGCGATGCTGGTGACCTGTTCCAGGTCGTTCTCGGCGCCGGTCGTGATCACGCCGTAGACGACCTGTTCGGCCGCCATGCCGCCGAGCGCGCCGATGATCCGGCCGCGCAGGTACTCCTCGGTGTACGCGTACTTGTCGGCGTCCGGCGTCGACAGGGTCACGCCCAGCGCCCTGCCGCGCGGCACGATGGTGATCTTGCGGACGGGGTCGGCGCCCGGTTGCAGCATGCCGAGGAGGGCGTGTCCGCTCTCGTGGTACGCCGTGCGGCGGCGTTCCTCCTCGGGCATCACCAGCGGGCGTTCGGCGCCCAGTTGGACCTTCTCCAGTGCCTCCGAGAGGTCGGTCTGGGTCACCTGCTCCTGCTTGCGCTTGACGGCGAGGAGGGCGGCTTCGTTGGCGAGGTTGGCCAGTTCGGCGCCGGTCATGCCCGGGGTCGTGCGGGCGACCTGGGCGAGGTCGACGGTGTCGGCCATCGGGATGTCCCGGGTGTGGATCTCCAGGATCGCCTCACGGCCGCCGCGGTCGGGGGGCGAGACCATGACCACCCGGTCGAAGCGGCCGGGGCGGGTCAGGGCGGGGTCCAGGACGTCGGCGCGGTTGGTCGCCGCGATGACGATCACGCCCTCCGAGCCGGAGAAGCCGTCCATCTCGGTGAGGATCTGGTTGAGGGTCTGCTCGCGCTCGTCGTGGCCGCCCATGCCGGAGCCGCCGCCGCGGGCCCGGCCGATGGTGTCGATCTCGTCGATGAAGATGATCGACGGGGCCACCTTGCGGGCCTCCGCGAACAGCTCCCGCACGCGTGAGGCGCCGACGCCGACGATCATCTCGATGAACTCGGAGGCGGACGCCGAGAAGAACGGCACCCCCGCCTCACCTGCGACCGCCCGCGCGAGCAGTGTCTTGCCGGTGCCGGGCGGCCCCGCGAGCAGCACACCGCGCGGCATCTTGGCGCCCATGCGCCGATAGGCCTCGGGGTTCTTCAGGAAGTCGACGACGTCGTTGAGCTCGCCCTCGACCTCGTCGATGCCGGCCACGTCCGCGAAGGTCGTGCGCTTCTCCCCCGACTCCAGCTCGACCGGCTTCGGGGGCGCCTTGCGGCCGAGCATGCCGCCCGCGCCCCCCATGCCCGCGCTCATCCGCCGCGCGATGAAGATCCACAGCACGATCAGCAGCAGCATCGGCGCCAGCGAGATCAGCAGGTTGGCCAGGAAGCTGCGGTGCTGGACGACCGGTTCGGCGGTGACCGTGACGTTGTGCTTGGTCAGGTCCTCCCAGAGCTGGTCGTCCGCGAAGGTCGGCCGCTCGGTGTTGAACTTGGTGTACTTGCCGTCGCCCTCGGGGTTGTCCTGCGCCTTCTTGAGCTGGCCCTGGATCGCGTCGCCCTTGGCGTAGATCTTGCTGACGTTGCCGGCGTCGACCTGCTTGATGAACTCGGTGTACGAGATCGTCGGCTCGTCGCCCTCGTTGAAGAAGGACAGCACGAGGTTGGCGATCAGGAACACGACCAGCGCGGTGACGACGAGACTCCACCAGCCGCCACGCGGCCTGCGTCCACCGGGGGACGGCTTCTGCGGCTCCTCCGGGGTGCCCTCGGTGCGCCAGGGCTGGTCAGGGGACTTGCGGGGCGGCGCAGGGTTGGTCATATCCGGACGTTACGACAGGAAAGCCGCGCCAGCATGTGCGCTGACGACGCCGGGGGCGCCCCTCCGAAGAGGAGCGCCCCCGGGGACGTCGAAGAGAGAACCGTCAGCCCATGAACTTCTTGAACTCGTCCGGCAGCTCGAAGTCCTGCGGGGCCTGCTGGCCCGGGACGCCGAAGGCGTTGCCGCCCTGCGCGGCGGCGGCGCGGCGCGCGGCCTCCTCCTGCTCCTGCTGCTTGCGCTTCATCGGGTTGCCGGAGCGCTGCTTGCCCTTGGCCTTCTTGGGCTGCTTCTTGGCGCGGCCGGGGCCGCCGCCCATGCCCGGGATGCCCGGCATGCCCGGCATGCCGCCGCCCTGGGCCATGCGGGACATCATCTTGCGGGCCTCGAAGAAGCGCTCGACCAGGCCCTTGACCGCGCTGACCTCGACACCGGAACCCTTGGCGATACGGGCGCGCCGGGAGCCGTTGATGATCGTCGGGTCCTGGCGCTCGCCCGGCGTCATCGACTTGATGATCGCGGCGGTGCGGTCGACGTCCCGCTCGTCGAGGTTGTTGATCTGGTCCTTGATCTGCCCCATGCCGGGCAGCATCCCGAGCAGCTTGCTGATGCTGCCCATCTTCCTGACCTGCTCCATCTGGGCCAGGAAGTCGTCCAGGGTGAAGTCCTGGCCCTTCTTGGACGCCAGCTTGGAGGCCATCTTCTCGGCCTCTTCCTGGCTGAACGTCTTCTCCGCCTGCTCGATCAGGGTGAGCAGGTCACCCATGTCGAGGATGCGGGAGGCCATCCGGTCAGGGTGGAAGGCGTCGAAGTCGTCGAGCTTCTCGCCGTTGGAGGCGAACATGATCGGCTTGCCGGTGATCTGCCGGATCGACAGGGCGGCACCACCGCGGGCGTCACCGTCGAGCTTGGAGAGCACCACGCCGTCGAAGCCGACGCCGTCGCGGAAGGCCTCGGCGGTGTTGACCGCGTCCTGACCGATCATCGCGTCGACGACGAAGAGGATCTCGTCGGGAGAGACCGCGTCCCGGATGTCCGCGGCCTGCTGCATCATCTCCTGGTCGATACCGAGGCGGCCCGCGGTGTCGACGATGACGATGTCGTGGACCTTGGACTTCGCGAAGTCGATGGAGTCCTTGGCGACCTTGACCGGGTCACCGACGCCGTTGCCCGGCTCCGGCGCGTACACGGCGACGCCGGCGCGGTCGGCGACGACGCTCAGCTGGTTCACGGCGTTGGGGCGCTGGAGGTCGGCGGCGACCAGCAGCGGCGAGTGGCCCTGCTCCTTCAGCCAGTGGCCCAGCTTGCCCGCGAGAGTGGTCTTACCGGCACCCTGGAGACCGGCCAGCATGATGACGGTCGGCGGCTGCTTGGCGAAGCGCAGGCGGCGGGTCTCGCCACCGAGGATCGTGACGAGCTCGTCGTTGACGATCTTCAGGACCTGCTGGGCCGGGTTCAGCGCCCGGGAGACCTCGGCGCCGAGCGCACGCTCCTTGACGTTCTTGATGAACGTCCGGACGACCGGCAGGGCCACGTCCGCTTCGAGCAGCGCGATACGGATCTCGCGCGCGGTGGCGTCGATGTCCGCCTCGCTCAGACGCCCCTTGCCGCGCAGATTCTTGAAGGTCGCTGAGAGGCGGTCGGAGAGAGTATCGAACACGGCGGCGTCGGTCCTCGGAGTCGGGGGCAGTATGAGCGTCTTCCAGGGTATCCCGGCGCGGCAGGTCGCCGGGATCCCCCGTCAGCCCCGCAACGTCTCCTCCAGCTTCCGCGTCACCGAGGCCACCTCGTCGCCCGGCAGCGGGGCGCCCTCGGGGCCGGTGACGTAGAAGGCGTCGACGGCGTTGGCGCCCAGCGTCGAGACGTGCGCGCTGCGCACCCGTACGCTCGCGTCCTCCAGCGCCCGCCCGATCCGGAACAGCAGCCCCGGGGCATCCTGGGCGCGCACCTCGATGACCGTGGCCAGCCGGGACGCGGCCGGGGCGACCGTCACCCGCGGCGGCGGGGCGACGACACCCCGGCGGCGCGGGTAGGCCGCGTCCCGCTCGGCGAGGCGGCCCGCGATGTCCAGCGACCCGTCCAGTGCCCGCACCAGATCCGCCCGCAGCCGCGCGGCCTGCGGCAGCGAGCCGTACTCCGCCGCGACCCGCCAGTTCAGCAGCAGCACCGAGCCCTCGACCCCGTCCGGCAGGTCCAGCGCCGTCAGTTCCGCGGTCCGGACGGTCAGGCGGTGCATGGCCAGGACGCCCGCCACCGCCGGGAGGACACCCGGCTGGTCGGGCACCGCGATGAGCAGTTCCACGCCGAGCGGCTCGGGATCGCCGGACGGCTCCTCCCCCGTCGGCGGTTCCGTCTGGGCCCGCAGCGACAGCACCGGGCTGCCGGTCGCGACCGCCTCGATCGCCAGCCGCTCCTGCTCCGCGGTGGGCGCGGCGGCCTCGGGCTCGGCCGGGTCGTCCCCGGCGAGCACGGCCGCGACCCGCTTCACCAGGTCGGCGACGAGGGAACCCCGCCAGGACGACCAGGCCGCCGGGCCGGTGGCCAGCGCGTCCGCCTCGGTCAGGGCGTGCAGCAGCTCCAGCGTCGACGGCGTGCCGACCGCCTCCGCGACCGACCGGACCGTCTCGGGGTCCTCCAGGTCACGCCGGGTGGCGGTGTCGATGAGGAGGAGGTGGTGCCGTACCAGGGTGGCGAGTACGGCGACGTCCTCGCGGTCGAAGCCGATGCGCGCGGCGACGTCCTTCGCGATGATCTCGCCGGCCACCGAGTGGTCGCCGGGCCAGCCCTTGCCGATGTCGTGCAGCAGCGCGGCGACCAGCAGCAGGTCGGGTCGGTGGACGCGGCGGGTGAACTCCGAGGCCCGTACGGCCGTCTCGATGAGGTGCCGGTCGACGGTCCAGATGTGCACGGCGTTGCGCTGCGGCCGGCAGCGCACCCGCTCCCAGTCGGGCAGCAGCCGCGTGATCAGGCCCTCCGCCTCCAGTGCCTCCCAGACGTCGATGGTCGGGGCGCCGGAACCGAGCAGGGTGACGAGCTGTTCGCGGGCCTCGGCGGGCCAGGGCGTGGGCAGGGGGCGCGCGTGGGCGGCCATGCGCCGTACGGCGTGCAGCGAGAGCGGCAGTCCGGCCTGCGCGGCGGCCGCGGCGGCGCGCAGCGGCAGAACGGGGTCGCGCTCGGGGCGCGCGGCGCGGG